>CAYSBC010000084.1:0-6134 GCA_964429195.1 uncultured Eubacteriales bacterium
GTATATAGGATTCATAAGCATGATTGGCCTCGTTTTTTAAAACATTCGTATCAGGCAAATTGATATTTAACAGATTGTAGGCCAATTCAACATTTTCATCCTTCTGAGAATCAATTCCCTCTGCAACCAACTTCAAAACCTGAGGGTCATGAATTCGAAATAGTGCCCATACTAGATCATGAATATAATGATTCTTTATATTTCGATTAAAAATCATGTCTTTTACGATCGGCATACTTTTTTTGTCTTGATAAGTATTCATGAGGACCGAAACAACAATATCTAATATTTCTTCATAATCGTTATCGATACCGTCTTCAGAATAGCCAGTTTCTAAAATCCATTTTAATACCGTATATACTTTGTCATCTTTTTGAGATAAATAGTCTGTGTTGTTCTTATTATCAGGCTCTTTTATCTCCTTTATAATATTCAAAGTTAATCGATGATTTAAATGAAGGTATTTTTCAAGATTGTAAGTCTGGATTTCCGAAACAGCAATATAAAAACATGGAAAGGATAGGCGTTTATCATTCAACAGACTTATAGCCTTTCTTCTGCTTCTTCTTATGACTCTGTGAAATACTACTTTGCACCTGTCTAAACCTTCACGAATCCTCAGTTTATCTAAATCGCTATAGGGACTACGATGCCTTTTTTTCAAGGGATTTCTCCTCCTCAAAATTTATTAATCTCCTATAATCATATTAAAAATTAAAAAATATATTCGAAAATTATGACAGAATGCTTTCTTTCTAAGTGGATATACTAAATATTTAAAAGGAGAGTGTATAAAATGAATGGTAATGCTGAGCTTTTAAACTTTATCTATCAAAATTCACAAATGGGTGTTGATACCATAAAGCAGCTGATAGGTCTTGTTGAAGATGAACATTTTAAGAAGCATCTGGAATCACAATTTAATGAGTATAAGGAAATCCATATTGCGGCCCAGAAATTACTGAATGATCATGGATACGATGAAAAAGGGGTTAGTACACTAGAAAAAATTAGAACTTATTTAATGATTAACATGCAAACACTTAAGGATAAAACTTCATAACATATTTCTGAAATGCTGATTATTGGAAGCAATATGGGTATTATTAATGCGGTTAAAAATTTGAAAAAATATAGCCATGCAGAACCTGATAGCCTCAGTCTTATGGAAAAACTATTGAGATTTGAAGAGAACAATATTCAGCAGTTAAAAGAGTTCCTCTAGAAGGGAATTTAGATAAGAAGCTTACAAGAAACCACCCCATGAAAAGAGGTGGCTTTTATATTTAGATTTATCAGTAAATTTACCGTATTATAGCAATTCGCATAGATAACCTTATGGGTAGAGCGGCATTTGTCATTTGATTTAAATCTCCTATAATAAATAGATCTTTATCGGGATAATAAAAGGCAAATGAACCCGTTGAGCCAGAATGCCCCATAAGCTCACCTTTTCCCATAAAGAGTGTGTTAAAACCATTTAAGGGAATTCGCATATAGCCACAACCATAGCAAATAGGCCACATTGATGCCTGAAGGTTATTATATAGTCCTTGGTTCGGTAATTTCCTTGTTTCCCATGTGATTGCTTTTGTGCCATAAAAAGAATCCAACCGCTATAATAAAATAGAATGCTGCATACCAAACAACAAGATCCACCATGGAACCTATAAATGTTTCTCCCAAGAAATTAAACAGGAAATGAATCCATATAGGAACAAATAGGTTTTTGCAATAATGATAGCAAATGCCTATAATAAATCCCAGAGAAGTAATGCAAATAACGAATACTATAATATATTTTATTAGATCCGTACCAGTATATCCTGTATTTAAAAACCACATAGGAGCATGCCAAAATGCCCAGATCAAACTAACTATCAAAGAGCCCTTTACCACACCGTATTTTTCATCGACCGCCGGCAGTAAATAACCTCTCAAGCCCGACTCTTCTCCCGTTGCTCCCTGTATCAGAGTAAAGAAAAGTGCAGATGTAATGGTGAAAAAAGAAAAATTAAATAGGCTTATGGTCCTAACGCTTCTTTGGATAGAAACCATGTAAACGCTTGATGCAAAAACAGCTATTTGAATTATAGTTGTTATAACTAATAAACGAATATTCAGCTTTTTCCTAAAAGCCTCTTTATAAAATGACTTTATGGTGCTGTTTGGATAGAGCTTTTTAAACATTAGCAGAAATACATAAGTCGGGGTCCATGCTATTATGGCAGTCAACCATCTCATAACCAACGGCGTACCATGCAATAATACTGTTGCTATGGCCCCTAATGTTAAAGGTAATAATCCAAACAAGCCATAAGTGTAGATCACATATTGCATTATGTAGTTTTTTGATTTTACAGTTTTCATTGTTTTGCACCCTCCTTTCAGATATAAGCTATGATTTATTAAAGTAAACACTTCCCTTTGGTTTTTTAGCGCCTGTAATACAAAATGTATGAGTACCTGCTTCTTTAATTTCAATAATGAATTTACAGCTTTCTACATCATTGCCTTGATATGCGATTTTACCATTTTCATTTTCCACAATAATGTCCAAATCGCCTTTTTTAATATCAATAGTAGTTTCAATTTTTTCGCCCTGCAACAAGAACATTTTGCTGCTTACTGTAGAATTCAAAACATCGAAATCCACCAAAAACTGATTGTCATTGCAAGTTTTACTTCCTGAAAAAATCTGATTATTATTACAACCGGTTATGCAAATAATCAAAGCGCTCGATATTATAATTGATAAGATTGATCTGAATTTAATCTTTACCATTTGAAGCACCCCATCGTTTATCATATTCAATAACGACGTCTTTTCCATCAAAATAGAGCAGATCTCCATCTTCATAGTGCCAAATTGCTTTAAACTCAGTTGGTTTCTTAATCCCATTTGCTTCTGCATATCCACTGAAACCAACTGACCATTTTACATTTTCACTTTTTCCATCAATTGAAGTGGCTTCCCTGTCATTTGTAGTAAAGGAACACATTTCCCCTTTTTCATTAAAAGCGAAAATGCCGCTCGCAGTTCTTCCATAATAGGAGATAGTAGCCATAGCATGTAAAGCATCGACTTCTTCCCAAGTTATATATTCCTGTATGGCTGCACTGGGGATTATTAGGCACTCTGATAAAAAAGTTACAAGACTTGCTTGATCCATTGTTTCTCCAGTTTGACTAAACAATGTAAATAGCTTTGCTAATACACCTTTCATAGTTCCTTTTCCGGCAGTATATGAATCTAAGCCTTCAAAAGGTATCCCATACACAGAGCTTTCAATGTATGCAATTCGTGCCGGTTCATCCGCAATATTGTATTGGACATAATCAATAATAATTGCGGGGTTTTCTTTTCCGAATTTAAACTTCACATCTTCATATATTGCCTTCATGGTCTGCATTTTGGGCGTGCCTATGTATCCACAATATTCGAAATACTTCTGTACAGGCATCGGTAAACCAATAATATCTTCTTTCTTGAATGCGCCTTCTGCCTGGTCAGTTATTACTGTAAGGCTGCTAATCACCTTATAAAATTCCCCTTTGGTTTTTGAATAAGGAGTATTAAAGAATATCATCATAGCCCCAACTAAGATAAATAAAATGCCCATTAATAAAAACATTCTTTTCTTACTCCCCTTTTTCATCATTATTCTCCTTAACGATTTGATATAGATCATCATTCATGATCATCCGAATATTTTGGGCCAACTTTAATATTCCTTTGTAAAAACCATCGGTTAATTCAGTATCAAATCCGGTAAAAATTTTTTCGAGAAATACAACTTCACTTCCATTCCGGTTTATAAAGTATTCTATACATTTTATAGTAAGCTCAATTCTTAACGCCCTAGCATCATTTTTATCCTTTGATATCATTACATACCCAGTTTTTTGCAAAGCAGCCGCAATCCGTTTTGCATTTTGGCGTGAATAACCGATATAATTCGCCACTTCACTTATTGTCGGAGGCTCTTGGAATTTTGAAACGCCCATGATGAAAAGCCATTGTTTAGTTGTAATGTTCTCATCAAATTTATCCCCAAGTATCTGGAGCTTGTTTGACAAAGTAAATATTGTACCAAAAATATGCGCCTTTTGTTTCAATTCATTCATTTTTTTAACCACCCCAACATACGTAACATGTTACTAATATAATATGCAACATGTTACGTATTGTCAATAGAGTTTGTAATATATTTTTATGAAAGCCCGTCTCTGTTTATTTTTTATCAATTTTACCCCAAAAAAGAAGAAGAACGCACCTTTGTCATGGTAGACAAAAGTGCGTTCTCATATGGTGCGGTTGAAGGGATTTGAACCCTTACGAGCGTTACACTCACTAGCCCCTCAAGCTAGCGCGTCTGCCATTCCGCCACAACCGCTTATTCAATTGCATGTCACCGATTGATTATACCACTTCAGATAGGATGAAATCAAGGATTATTTGTTTTCAATATACCAACTTTCAATACCCTCGTAAAGGTTTATGAAATTAGGATGGATATCTCCTTTCATGTTTTTATCTGCTATGATGGCATCTTTTTTATAGAGCAATGTGTAGAAAGGTAAATCTGCCACGAGAATATCCCTTACTTCTTTGAAATTCTCTTGCTTTTTTTCTAATGGGAGATGCCTTTGCATTTCTACGAGCAAATGATCTAAATAATCATTTTTATAATTTGTAGGATTATCCAACTTGGAGGATAATATGAATCTTAAGTCCATGACATGTGAAAAGGCAAAGCCTCCTAAATACATATCATATTGTCCCTTGCTTATTCTATTAGAAAACTGATCATAATTTATATAGTTAATCTCAGCAGCTATTCCTGCTGATTTTAAATGTTTTTTTATTATTTCAGCCGTATCCATCCTTTTTGTATTTTCATAATTTGTCAGAATATTTAATTTGATTATTTTACCCTTTTCATCCAGGAGATAACCGTCCTCATTCATATGGCTAAAGCCTGCATTATTGAGCAATTCCCGGCTTTTTTTCAGATCTTTTTCATAGTGACCTTCAACATCATTTGCGCCAAGATAATGAGGTCTGTAAGGTGTATCCGATTCTATTGCAGAACCTAAATAGATACTATCAATAATCTCACCGGTATCAATGGCATAGGCTATAGCTTGCCTAACATCTCTGCTGCTTAATAAAGCGTTATTGTGGTTAAATCCTAATACCTCTACTTCGTTAGAAACAAAATCTTTGATGAATAACCCCTTATTTTGAAGGTATTTATTCCAATCCGATTGCCTGGATACGGTCATTTGGATATCATGAATCTCCAGTAGCCCTATGGAATCCTCTAAAGAAGGTACTATCTCTAATGTAATGTCATTGATAGGAACCTGTTCTCCCCAGTAATTCTCGTTTTTTACCAGTTGGATATTCTTGGATTTTTCTATAGCAGAAACAACATAAGGTCCTGTGCCAATAGGAACATAATTTTCAACTGCTTTAGCGACATCTTTATAGGAGTTATAGAGTGCATGGGAAAGTATTGGAAAGGTAAAATTTTCAATAGCATTATCATAGGCTGTCTTGAAAGTAATCTTTACAGTATGATTATCTATTTTTTCAGCACTTTGGATATTCTTAATAAAAGAGTAGTATTGGGAGCTATTGCCTGAAGAGTTTAAAATCCCATAGATAGTAAAGACAACATCTTCTGCTTTAAAATCATTTCCATCATGCCATTTCACATCTTCTTCTAAATAGAGAAAAAGTGTCCTGTCATCATCGGAATACCTCCAATTTTTTGCAAGAGAAGGAACTGCAATGAGGGACTCATCGATATCAATAAGACTATCATAGATTAAGTGATTCATTTGGAAGGTAGATTCATCCTTGCTTAGGATTGGATTAAGGGTTCTATAATTTAAAATGGGCACAGCAATATGCTTCACAATTTCTTCTGATTCATCGTTTTTTATGATTTGACCATCTAATAAATTATTTCCTGAGTCCTTGCAACCTAAGAGTATTATTGCAATAACGGCTAACAAAAGAAAGGCTTTAACCTTCATGGGCGCTCCCTTCAGTTCTTTTTATTTTTCTAAGATTATCTAAATGCTTAAAAATATTCTTTTTTAATTCTTCCAGTGATTCATTA
>CAYSBC010000085.1:0-3967 GCA_964429195.1 uncultured Eubacteriales bacterium
TCCGAAGAAGCGTGTTTGTGATAGATATCCTCATATTTATAGTCAGTATTCTTGCAAGTCAATATATTGGGTACAAAATTTTTACGGGTTCTTATCGATTGGATGTGAAAGTTCAAAGTATTTCGGTCACTTCTATCATTTTGCTCATTTTTGTCTTTGTTTTCTTTACATTTAATCCGCCGAACATGCCAATTTTCAAGAATCCAGATATGGGAACGATGGCCTATATGTCTCATCAATAAAATATGCATATTTCAAATCCTTAGCTTCTTAAGCTAAGGATTTTTTTTAGAAAGCATAGCGTTGAGAAAAAATGGACAATATGGTAGAATAAATAGCGATTATTATTGCAAAATAAGCTATTCACATTGATTTTAGTGGTAAAGACAAGAAGAAAACTAAAGAATAAGAGGGATATATTGAAAAAATTATTACCGTTAATAAAAAAATATATTGTTTTTACAATATTAAGTCCTTTATTTATGATTTTAGAAGTCGTAGGGGATGTATTAATACCCTATCTTATGTCGAGGATCGTAGATGTTGGAATAGCCAATCAAGATATTGATTATATTGTCAATACAGGTTTGATTATGATAGGTGTAGCACTACTAGCTACATTTTTTGGCGTGACCAGTTCTTATTTTGGAGCAAGTGCCGGTTATGGATTTGCTGCTGAAATAAGGCAAAAGGTATTCAATAAGATACAAGACTTTTCCTTTGCGAACCTAGATACTTTTCAGGTTCCTTCACTGATTACAAGACTTACCAATGACTGTAATACCATAGGACTTGTAACAATGATGAGTCTTAGAATGGCTATAAGAGCTCCGGCCATGATGATATTTGCTCTATTTATGTCCTTTAGAATCAACGCATCCCTGGCTAAAGTATTTTTAGTTTCATTGCCGATTTTGACCATTGCCATAGTTCTTGTATTAAGCAAAGCAAGGCCTCTGTTTCTTAAATTGCAAACCCGTGTGGATAAGGTCAATGGAATCATTCAAGAAAATTTAACGAATATTCGAGTTGTTAAATCCTTTAATAGACAAGGTTTTGAGGAAGCAAAATTTAAAGAAAAAAATGATGACCTGATGAATACAGCATTAAAGGCTATTTCGTACATCATCCTATTAATGCCTGTATTCAATTTAGTAGTCTATGCAACCATTCTTGCAGTGCTTTGGTTTGGAGGCAGACAAATTGTATTAGGAAGCATGACCGGCGGAGGCCTTATATCCTTTGTAACCTATATTACTCAGGTGTTGATGTCTTTAATGATGATATCCTTCTATTTCATGAATCTTTTGCGTGGTTCAGCATCTGTAGCCAGAATAGTAGAGGTTTTAAATACAGAGTCTGAAATTAAGGAGATAACCAATCCTGTAACTGAAGTGAAAGATGGGAGTATATCCTTTGAAAATGTAAGCTTTATCTATCCCGGTAGCTTGGAATGCACGCTTAACAATATTGATTTTAACATAGAATCAGGAGAAACCTTGGGAATTATAGGATCAACAGGCTCATCAAAATCCACACTAGTTCAGTTATTACCTAGGCTTTATGATGTGCAAGGTGGTTCGGTTAAGGTTGGAGGAGTCGACGTGAGGGATTATGAAATAGAACTTCTCCGGGACAATGTCGCTTTTGTATTACAAAAGAACACCTTATTTTCAGGCACAATTCGAAGCAACATGAATTGGGGAGATGAAAACGCTTCTGATGAGGAGATTGTAGAAGCACTAAAACATGCTCAGGCCTGGGAATTCGTTTCAACTTATGAGGATGGTTTGGATCACATTGTCGAGCAGAATGGTGATAATTTCTCTGGTGGACAAAAGCAGAGACTTTCTATTGCTCGTGCTCTGTTAAAGTCCCCAAAAGTAATTATATTGGATGATTCTACCAGCGCTGTGGATATGACTACAGATGCTAAGATTCAGAAAGCATTTAAAAATGACCTGCCTGATGTAACAACCATCATTATAGCTCAGAGAATTTCATCCATTCAGCATGCAGATAGGATCATTGTTATGCATGAAGGTGAAATTGAATCCATGGGTTCCCATGATGACTTGATGCAAAGATCTCCAATCTACAAAGAAATATATGAATCACAAAAGATAGGAGTGATTGGAGGATGACAAACAGTAAAGGAAAACCAGCTTTTAAAGCCAAAGATCCCAAAAAAACTCTTATGAGGCTCTTTAGCTATTATAAATATTATAAAGGGATGTTTTTATTTGGAATACTGGCTATTATCTTCGCCTCATTAGCAGAAGTAGCTGCAACTGGTATGCTAAGTCCGATAATAGATGTATTTGCCAGCGGCGGGCCCTTAAATGAAGCCATAGGCTATATGCTTATCATGGCTGGATTTGTATTGATTGTTGCCCTTGGTCAATATGCAGGTAATCGTGCCATGACAAAGTTAGCACAGAGGATTATCCACAAAATTCGTGAAGATATGTTTGCACACATGGAGAAGCTGCCTGTTTCCTATTTTGATACGCATTCCCATGGGGAACTTATGTCGACATTTACAAACGATGTAGATATGTTGAATCAGTCCTTAGAGCAGGCCGTGTCACAGATTATCGTATCCATCGTAACAGTAGTGGGTACTTTTATCATCATGATGATTATTAGTCCCATACTGACCCTTGTGGTAGCACTTATGCTAGCTTTCATGTTTGTTCTTATAAAATATATTGGTTCAAAATCTGCTAATTACTTTAGAAATCAGCAGTTAAAGCTTGCCGATATGAATGGCTATATTGAAGAGATGATGACAGGGCAAAAAGTAGTTAAGGTATTTAATTATGAAAAAAGAGCTATGGATGATTTTGCCAACAGAAATGATGAGCTTAGAAAATCATCAGCTTTGGCTTCCACATTTGGAGTGATGTTAATGCCTATCATGGGCAATTTAACACTGATTCTTTATTCCATAATAGCTATCCTAGGTTCATTTTTAGTTATAAAAAATACCTTAAGTGTAGGAAATATTGCTGCATTTTTGCAATTTACAAGAACGATATCAAGACCCATAACAATGGTATCCAATCAGCTGAATCAACTGTTTGCAGCTATTGCCGGTGCTGAGAGAATCTTCAATATTCTAGATGAAGAAGTAGAAATGGATGAAGGAGATGTAACCCTTATAAGGGATTGTAATGGGAAAGGAAATCACTGCTGGAAAGCTCCTTTGGCAGATGGAAACTTTGAGATTATTCCTGTAAATGGGGATATCACATTTAAGGGTGTTGACTTTGGGTACACACCCGGTCAGAAAGTCTTAAAAAATATTAATCTTTATGCTAGGCCGGGACAAAAAATTGCTTTTGTTGGATCTACAGGAGCAGGGAAAACGACTATTACGAATCTTATCAATAGATTCTATGAAATCAATGAAGGCACAATTCTTGTTGATGGAGTAGATATCAGAAGGATTAATAAGGTTGATTTAAGAAGCACGATGAGTATCGTTCTTCAGGATGTCCATTTATTCGAGGGGACTGTAGCTGACAATATACGTTATGGTAGATTAGATGCTACCGACGAGGAAATAAAGGAAGCTGCAAAGCTTGCCAACGCACATTATTTTATCAGGCATCTCCCGCATGGCTACGATACAATGCTGACTATAGACGGACAGAACCTTTCACAAGGAGAGCGGCAGCTATTATCCATTGCAAGGGCAGCTATTGCAGATCCGGAAATTCTCATACTGGATGAAGCAACATCCTCAGTTGATACAAGAACAGAAAAGCTCATATCTGAGGGAATGGATAAGCTCATGAAAGGAAGAACAACCTTTGTCATAGCTCATAGACTTTCAACAGTTCGTGATTCCAATGCGATTATGGTGCTTGAAAACGGAGAAATTATGGAGCGTGGGGACCACGATGATTTGATGGCACAAAAAGGACGTTATTTTGCGCTTAATGCAGGAACAATTGAATTA
>CAYSBC010000085.1:4067-5866 GCA_964429195.1 uncultured Eubacteriales bacterium
TGCGCCGTTTTATAAAAGACTATGAAAATACAAAAGATACCACTGTGAGGGATGCTACTGGAAGATTAGCAAGTTGGGTAGGCATTTTATGTAACCTTATATTGGCCGTAGGCAAAATGACAATTGGTCTTATTTCCGGTAGTATTTCAGTGGTTGCAGATGGATTGAATAACCTGATGGACACAGCCTCTTCAATTATTGCTTTACTAGGTTTTAAGTTTGCAGCAAAAAAAGCTGACAAGGAACATCCCTTTGGACATGGTAGATATGAATATATCTCAGCACTTGCTGTAGCGGTGCTGGTGCTGGTCGTAGGCATTGAGCTGGGGAAGAGTAGCTTTGGAAAAATCCTTTCACCAACTCCTGTCGACTTTGGTCCTTTAAGCTTTAGCATATTGATAGGGTCCATACTGCTTAAACTTTGGCTATCCGCCTTTAATCGTAATATAGGACAAAGCATCAATTCCACAGTATTTAAAGCCACAGCTATTGATAGCCGAAACGATGTAATTGCAACATCTGCGGTTCTTTTAACTGCAATTCTTTCTCGTTTTACCGGAATGAATTTGGACGGTTGGGCGGGACTTGGAGTAGCAGCTTTTATTATATATAATGGAATATCACTTGTGAGAGAAACGCTCAATCCCTTGCTGGGGGAAGCTCCTGAACCGGAGCTTGTAAAGTATATTACGGATAAAATTGCAGAACATAATAGTGTCATCGGAACACATGACTTGATTGTACATGACTATGGTTATGGGCGCCAGTTTGCCAGCATCCATGTTGAAATATCCAGTGATATGGACGCGGCCATTGCACATCGAATTATTGATGGCATCGAACGCGACTTTTTAATCAATGACAACATTCATCTGATTATCCATCACGATCCTGTTATAACAAGCGATAAAACCCGCCTCTGGGTTGAGAATCAGGTTAAAGAAATAGATGGTCGGATGTCCATACATGACTTGAACATTGAGAAGTATCCGGATCATACAGATTATTTCTTTGATGTTTATGTACCACCGGAAATTGAAATATCTGAACAGGAGCTTAGAAGCCGCATTGAAGAGTTGCTAAAGAATGGAGATAAGCATGTGCATGCCATGATTACTATCGATCGTTCCCACATCGAAACACTTTATAAAGATATAAAGGGGGTAAAAAATGGAGAGAAAAGTTAAACGTCAAATTAAAGGATTTAGGACTCAAGATGGTGCTGGGGTCAGCCTGGTTAGGGTTCTCGGACACGGAACGGTAAAGGATTACGATCCGATTCTGATGCTGGATTCCTTTGACAGTACAAATCCGGATGATTATACTGCCGGGTTTCCAATGCATCCCCACAGAGGAATAGAAACAATAAGCTATATATATCATGGAAAGATGACACACAAAGACAGTTTAGGGAATGAGGATACTATTGCTGACGGGGAAGTCCAATGGATGACAGCCGGTTCAGGGATTTTACATGAGGAAAAATTGCCTGCCTCTGACAGAATGCTTGGAGTTCAACTTTGGCTTAATCTACCGTCAAAAAATAAAATGACAACTCCTGCCTATCACAGTATTAAGAACGAGGAAATCCAGGAAATCATGTTTGAGAACGGGAAGCTGAGGTTGCTTTCCGGTGAATATGAAGACAGGAAGGGATATCAAAGCAAATATCTGCCATTGGATTACTACGATATACATATCGAGGCTAATACTTCTTTTGTTGTCCACACAGAAAGAGAACATTCAGTGATGCTTTTTACTCTTTTAGGAGATATTGTTATTGGGGATGAATATATAGA
>CAYSBC010000086.1:0-5854 GCA_964429195.1 uncultured Eubacteriales bacterium
TTTTGAGATTTTATGCTATTTTAACATGTAATGCTAGAATATACACATTATATTTTTAAATATTCAGTTTTTTTTAATTATTCTTTTAAATGTATAACCTGGGCAATCCATTTATAAAGGGTCTCTGCAATAAATTGAGGGAAATGATTGTAGAAGAAACCAAAGATTTTGACTTCCTTGCTTCGGCTATCTTTTGAAAGCTTAAAAGTCCATGGCGATACCTGAGCCATATCTAAAAAGGTGTTTTTCATAGGGTGAGTGCAATTTTCTTCCCAGGGTCTGCCATAAATACCAGTGGTGAAATGAATGATTGCCGGATTTTTTTGTGCTTCATCTAATTCCTCCTGGGAATAATAGTCTTGCATAAAATAAATATTTTCAATCGTTTTGATTGAGAAGGAATACATATTTGTTGTCATATTAAACTGAGGGGATAATATTTTCTTTTCTTTGCAAACAGCGTTGATGATACCCTGATCATGGTGAGGCACGTTACCCTTAAATTTTTCTATCATTTGCAAGAATTCTTCATGAATGCTTTGACTTCTCCACCTATCGAGATTAATCAGTAATACCCCGGAGTTAACATAATATTCTTTCTTATCCAGGCCTATTTTTTTTAGAAAAAATTTATCGACCGTATCCCTGATTCCTGCAATGGAGTATTCTTTTAAATCTGTATCCCAAAGCGCTATTAAATCATCATGAATAATTGTGTCGCAATCCAGATATAAAACCTTGCTAAAATCTTCAGGAATAAGCAGCCCTAAAAATAATCTGGCATAAGCGGCTATTGCAAGCTTCCTGCTTCCCATGTTCAAATTTAAATTATTAACTAAATTTTCTACCTCTGTAAAATAAATTTTTCTATTATATTGATTAGCTATGTCCGTTAATTTCTCCTTATTGTCTTTCTCAATGCCACAATCCAATAGATAGACATGAATTTCATCGAAGATCTTATTTTTTTCAAACAAGGATATCAGTGAAATACCGCAAAACTTTGCATAATGATTATCTGCTGCATAGGCTAGACATAATATGTTTTCCTTATTCTTCATCCTTTTCTCCCTCCCCATTATTTAAATAATCGATTTGCATCTTAAATGGACTATAGGTGTTCTGCTCCATCCTATAGACTATATAAATATCATCCTCAAAAAATATCTTAAAATTTCTTGGGTATAGTTTTGCAAAGCTTTCAGCCCAGTAATAGGCCTTGGACTGTATGATTGCCCTTTGAAAATAATAATCCTGTATATCCTTTAAGAACACAAACTCCCTCTTTGCATATTCCTTATCCACTCTCACGTTACCATAATTATAATCATTTAATACGAGCTTTTCTATAAAAAAGAAGACATATCTTGTAGGGAATGTAAAGGCATCTTCGTGTTTGTCAAGCATGTTTACAAATCGCGATAATTCTGTATGCCTGCCATGATTAATGACCTCATAATATTCATCTGTTGTTGCCACAATGGTAAAATCATTTTTAGCATAATCTTTTTTAATATTTCTAAGAACATACTCGGATTCATTGTAATAGGCTAAATTGACATCAAAGAAGGTATGATAATAGCCCCTGTTAAAAATTAATATAATCACTAAGACCCCTACGAATAAGGAAAATCCATTGAATATTTTTTTCTTTGTTTTACGATCATCCGTTTTAACGGCCCTGAAAAATATGTCTATAGGCATCATATATATTATACCTATAAAGGGCTGCGCAAAGGTAGAGGCCCTTGATTCTAAAATTATTTCCGGAACACCCAATAATTTGGCAGCCCCAAAAATCGAGATAATTAAGATATATGAAATTATCCCCATATAATCAAAGGCTGCATTCCTTGAATTTCTAAAAAAAAACATGATGATAGCTGACAAAAAACTAATAGACATGGCTAAAAGCATAACACTCGTGGGTTCATCTCCAAACAAAGACATTCTTCCAAAGAAAGATATCGCCTTATAAAAATAGGATAATTTCTCCTGAGTGGTCATTTTAGAATAATCTATAACCCTTTCTTTTTCTATTTCATTGATATCACTTTCTTCATTCCTCCCAAGGGCTTCATTTAAATCAACTTGATAATCCAGATTAGTACCTTTATATTCTTCTCCTGATATGACGGTTGTTGCCCAATTCATGGATTCCTGAAAAGGGATTCCCTTTAAAAGACCCACACCAATTGGCAGGATGGCAATCATTCCTCCTAAAAGTCCGGTTACAAGTATGGGGATAAGATATTGCTTTTTTAATACCCTGGGTAAATAGGCTAAAAACAGAGAAAATACTAAGAAAATAGCTGCGATAGCTGTAAAATAATAATAATTTATAATTAAAGCAACGCTGAGCATAAAGAGTATTAAATCATTATTGATGTATTTGCGGTTAATATAGCTATTTATCCTAAAAATTCTTTTAAAAAAACCATCGCCCCGGACAACTATTTTTTCATTTTTCTTATGCAAAAATTTAATCATAAAATAGGCCATGGATACAACAAAACACATTCCCATTTCCTGGGGTAATGATGCCGCATAACGTCCTTGCCGCAACATAAAGCTGGCTATTATAGCGGAGGTAATTGCAGAATATTTGCCCTTAAATATTTCTTTAGCTAACAGGTAGATGGATAGCATCAAAATTGTTGTTTGATAAGCACCCGAATATAAAAGCAACTCCCTTAAATCATAGGAAAAAATACTGCGCAAGAAATACACCATATTATGCAAGGCAAAAGGATAAATTCCATCTATAAAAGGAACCCCCTGTTCTAAAGCATATATCCAAGACTGATGAACCGGTATATCCGAAAATTGATAGGAATGGTAATATAAAACATTATAATTTAAGAACCAGATATTGTAGAGGAAGATTAAAATTAAAAAAATTATTTCTAAAAAATTATTTTTAAAATAGGATTTTAACTCAGCAGGCAGGATTCTGTTTTTAACAGTCTTTATAATTTTTATGATCTCTCCCAGCAATATTTTCTTAAACTGCCTGTTTTGTTGCATTTTTATTAGGCTTATCAAAAATATACCGGGGTTTTTATGGAGTTTTTTATTGGAAAAATTCCAAATAATGAGGGAGTAAATTATGATATTAAAAATAATAAAGGTCAATTTATTTAAAATTCCTGCTAATCCAAGGAATAAAACTAAATTAAGCTGTATAGTGGACTGAGTTATTAAAGAAAAGAAAAATCTAAAGGCATAGGGTTTACCTTTAAAATAATTTCTCCACACGATTAAAGGTATTAGAAAATCCCTGGTAATGAGCATTATCAGCACTATAATTAAAGATAAAATATTGTGGGTAATATCTACAATCATTTTACACTCTCATTTCATTAGCTTTTAATAAAATATAGTATTTCTTTTAGGCTTTTAAAATCTTTCGAAATAAATAGCGCAAATAAAACATTAAATGCGACATATGTGCTCCCGCCTATAAAGATTTGTAAGAGCAATATGTAAAAAACCTTTATATTTAAACCGGAAAAAGCAGTGATAACCATAAATTCCATGATTCCACATATTAAAAAAGGAAAAGTATCCTTTAATAAATTCTTAAGATGATATATTTCTTTGACTCTCGAAAGTTCATAGATGCATACTGTTATTTCTGCACCTAATGTTCCAATAACTGCTCCAAATGCACCCAGTTTTAAAATTAAAATGATATTGAGAATTAAATTTGTTAAAGCCCCTAATGCCACTGCCTTCATATAAATGGATTCTTTGGAAAAAGGAATTAAATAATGGGTCTGTATGATGCTTGTGATACTCATCGGAATCATAGTAACGGATAGCATCATCGTAAGGGGAACAGTTTCTATATATTCAGAACCTAAAAACCATGGCATGAATACAGGGGCTACACCTGCTATCCCAAAGCATAAGGCATGAGATAAAAAAAGATTAATCTTCATGGAATGCCTCATTTTGTCCATAGCTTCATTGTACTTGTTATGGGCTACCAAGATAGATATCTTGGGCAGCATAATCGTATCCAATACAGAGAGTATTCCCTTAGGTAAGTTGATGATATTTTCTGCATAAGCATAAAATGCTACGACTACAGTACTCCCTGTTATGACCCCTAACATGAGTTTATCCATCCAGGCATATATGCTTAAAGCTAA
This sequence comes from uncultured Eubacteriales bacterium, assembly GCA_964429195.1. GTDB lineage: Bacteria > Bacillota > Clostridia > Peptostreptococcales > JAAYPU01 > JBBAFM01. Next base: position 4,158 of record CAYSBC010000086.1, read on the forward strand.
TAATGGAATAAAGAGTTTTAAGTTGGGGAAAATATGGGGAGTTATATCCCTAAAAGATATTTTTACCTTGGATAGTTCCACGATAGCAAAGGGTATGAGTATGATTTGCTCCAATAAAAAGCTGCCGGCCATAATCAAAGTATAAATCCATAAATCTTCACCGGATTGAACAAATAGAAAGGTAAAAATAATAATCACTAGCTTAGTCATTACACTTCTCATGGCTGTTAAACGGAATCTTTGCAGCCCATGAAAAAACCAACTGATATCAAATAATGCTGACAGTACATAAATAGATTGAATGAAGTAAATGAGTCGCCCTGTCTTAAATACAGTAAAAACTAATAGAAGGTATGTTATACTGGAAAGAATGGCCATAATTATCTGCATAGCATAGATACTAAAAAAGGTTTTGCTTCTAGCCTTGATATCATCTTTGCAAACAGCAATACTTTTATTGCCGTAATTATCCAGACCCAATTTTATAAATAAAATAAAATATAAGGCTATAGTACTTGAAAATGTATATAGCCCAACATTTTTAGCCCCCAAGGTCCTGGATATATAAGGTGTCAGGATTAAAGGCAATATAATAATAGATAATCTGTATATCGTGTTATATGCAAAATTTTTTCTTTCTTCCGCTTTCATTCCATATCCTATTCCATTTCTACTTTTTTCTATATGTGCATACCTATCAAACATCTATGAGGGATTGACTACATTACTTAAAGGTTATTTTATTATAAATATCTACGATAAGTGCATAGATGCGCATAGGAAGAATAGGGCGTAAAAGTTTCTGTATTCTTCTACTTATACTCTTTTTATCTACCCAGGAAGCAGCTAGATGGTGTATTCCATAAGTTTCTGTCTCACTAATCATGTATGCACTATGCTCAATGGTATCTTTTCTTTTATAGGGACTAAATGAAATTGTCGGCATTATTTTTACTCCACCCACATCCATAAAATCATCACCCAATTGAAAACCGCATTTTAATTTTGATATTTCGGTTACAATAATCGGATTAGGCTTGATATGCATTGAACCATCTTTCTCAATAAAATGCCGTCCATTGTAATAATCTAAAAGCAATTGAATCCATTCGTTATTAGGCTCTGAAGCAATAAACGCAGTTGAAAACCATCGATCATTTTCATAGCCGATTAATGCCCTATTCATTAAGATATCGTCATCAAGCCTTTTTATTATTTCAAAATCCGTATCCACATATATTCCGCCAACAGATAAAAGCGCATATAACCTGACATAGTCACTTACGAAAGCCCATTTTTTATGTTCGTATGCTTCTTTTGTAAAGGGTATTTTATTAATATCAAACTTTTCTTCATCCCAAAGCATTATTTCATAATCAGGATAATATTTTTCCCAAGATGCTTTGCACATCTTTGTTAAAGGATCTAATGGATTTTTTCCAAACCAACAATAGTGAATTATTTTGGGTATCCCCATATTTCGCCCTCCATATCCAGTGCATTAGCCTTTTAACTTGACACCTGTCTTTTATAGCATAAATAAATGGCCTTAAATATTACTTTCTTCCCATTTTAAATTGCGGATTTGTTTCCGATACTATATTATAGGAAAGTCGAATGTACTGTCCACTATCTGATGTAAACATTTCTAAAGAGTTATTTCCTTCAACACCCCTTAGCCAATGACCATCATCATC
>CAYSBC010000087.1:0-5641 GCA_964429195.1 uncultured Eubacteriales bacterium
GGTGGTTATTTGTTCCTCTCTCCCCTGTCGTTCGGAACCTCCACTAAAGTAACAATAATAATCCCTGCCCTACTGGCAGGGATTTAATAATTAAAATATTATCATTTGTGTATCATCATTGTTTCAATACCTGTAATACATAAATTCTCCGTCATCGCTCATCAGGTTATCGTTGTCCTTAATGATGACCACACTGTGATAGTTTTTTATATTGTAGTAGAAGGGCGGGGTTTCAGGGGAGCAGGTGAAGTCGCCTTCATCTTTAATGATAAACAGGGTTCCCCATGTATTGAGCCAGGTGAGGTAGACCTTACAGAGGGCGTCATCGTGGATGCTGGTCCCGTATTTTCCTTCATAGGCTTTTTCAAAAAGCTGGGTTATTTCTGCTGCAGCTTTCATGTAGGTTTCTTTATAGGCTTCATCATCTACAGTAAAGTAGCCCTCTTCAAAAGCATTGTGCAGTGTAATGGATAAGTTTTTAAGTAGGGTTTTGGAATTACTAACACCTGCATACTGATTCAACATGTCGGTAATAGGCGTTTCATCTCCGGTAAAGAAGCAGGAGAGCATCAAGTCAGGTCCACAAATTTCCAAAAGGAGGAAACAGATTCGCTCATAGGCCTGGTAATTTGTTGAGTCGTATTTGGCGCTGGCTTCAAGATTGAGAACGCTCGCCATGCCTTCCTGGAACCATTCCGTACTGGGCTGTTCGCTGTAGACGTGATTCAATTCGTGTAAAAGAGTTCCATCTACACCATCCGGAGCAATGTTGCTCCTCCAGTAGAGAGCGCTATCCCATAAAGTGGAAAGCAGTGAAACTGTGTAGGATGTGTAACTGTGGCGTATCGCTTCTCCGGCACTACCTGTCTCTTCTACCTTGAATTTCAGGTTTTCCAAACGGATGCAGATTTTTTCTATCTGTGCTTCCGTTACGGGCACACTTTTCAGAAAGTAAGTGACTGCATAACGGAACTCAATGGCTTCGTCCTCGCTCAGGTTCTTGTTCGCATCGATAGCAGCCAAAGCCCTTTCAATATAGGCTTCCTGATTTCTGGACACTCCAGTTTCCCCACGAGTCACAAGAACAGTTCTAGAGGCATTTTCCCAGCCAACAGTAGCACCTACGGCTTCTAGTACGGAGCGGATGGGCAGATAGGTTCTTCCGTCTTTGATGACAGCGGCTGTGTCGATTTCCACCCGTTCTCCATTAACCTCAATATAGTTTTTGTCAATGGGACAGACTACGGTGATGCCGTCTTTGTATACAATGGCATTTCGGTTTTCGTTGTCCCAATAGACCTTACAGCCATAAGTTTCCATAGCGACACGTAGCGGAACCAAGGTACGGCTCTTGCTATCGATAAATGGGCTTCCGCTGTTATTAGTAAAGGCAACCCTTTCTCCATCGATGGATATGCCTACATCAGATGCGGCTGATGCGGCAGATATGTTGAAGGAAAAACTAAAAACCAGGCACAAAACAAGAAGTATAGAGATGAATCTTTGCATGACATAAAACGCCCCCTTCATAATTCGTAATTTGCAGTTAGAAAAATTCTATCATAAAGAGGGCGAAGTTACAATTATCTGACTGGTGCCAGGGGTGTAAGTTGTAAGTATATTTTATGATGGTTTTCTGATATAATATTTTAAAAGGCAATCAAGGATGGCAACGACCGACCTGTTTATCATCTGAGTGTTAAGGTTCCCCATCCAACTATCCGTCACATAAAGAAGTAAGAGGTAAAAAATGAAAGAAAAAACAAATTGCATTTTATGTCATTATGATGCAGATATGGAATCGATTCATCCTCTTGATAAGAATTTTCGCTATGATTGCCAAAACTGCGGGACATATTATGTGAATCAAGCATTCAAAGAAGCGGATAAGAGTCACATTCCCCTCCACCTCTTATCAGGATTTGCCTTGGAGCAGTCAAAATATGGTGGGATGACTAAGCAAGCCATTACTCTTGATAGCTATCCATATATCTTGGAAAATCATGTTATGCCCAAGACAAGAGAAGAACGGTTAGAGCAGCTCATGCTTTACTATTACAGAGAAATAGGTGATGGCCTTCAAAACAGGGTGAAGATCAATCCCTATCCTGCTATCTGTTATGCTCACAATGCACAGGAAGTATCCGAATTATTTCTAGAAGCAATGGATAAGAAATATTTAACATCGGGAGATGATGGAGATGAAGAGGAGGTCCAGGTTACTTTAGCAGGTGCAGAATTTTGTGAAGCTACCAAGGAGAGAAGATTAAAAACAGGGTTAAATATTGACAAGAGAAGTTTGGAAGGTTCTATTCTATCGACAATTTGGCCTATGATTCATCCTAAGGTTTCGGATATAACTAAAAAGCTGATGCTGGATGGGCACTATGAATATGCAATTACTGCTTCTGTAAAACTCTTGGAAAATTGCATCAAAGATATTTGCAAGGAAAAGACCGGGAAAGATCTAAGTGGTACCCCTTTAATGCAGAAAGTATTTAATCTTCAAAATCCTGTCCTACAATTTGAGGCAATGGATACACAAAGCGGGAAGAATTTACAAGAAGGTTATCGCAACATCTTTGCTGGTGTTCAATTAGGTATTCGCAACCCCTATTCCCATGATGCAGACAAAAAGCCATCCATGAATGATGCGCTTCATATGATTATCATGATAAGCCATCTGATGCATATGGTGGATAAGGCAGTGGCATATACAAATTCCATTGAAGGATTGGAGGGTTAGCAGATGGATTCTCAACTCAAGAAAAGAATTACTGCAAGATATAAGGATCTGTTACAATTCTATTTTAAGAATGAGAAAAGAGAACCTGATTTTGATGATAAACCCTTTGTAAATTTCCTTGATTTAATCTACCCCCTATTAAAGAAACATGCATTTTTTTGCGATGATATTTTTATTTCCTCCATTGTCTGGCATCTGGAAGGTATCCTTGAATTACCTGATGATGTCAATGAACAGCATCTTGATGCCTTAATTGAACATATCCATAAGAATTTTGACATCAATAAGGAGATGCATTACCTGGTCTTTCCATTACAAGGCTCTGGTCTTAAAAAGGATATTTCCTTTTCAAGATTTCATATACTTACAGAAAAAAATGAAAAGGATATGATTCAGCAAATATCCGATTTGACCCAGATTGATAAAAATAAAGTAAAAGAATCCCTAGAGCATACAAAGAAGAGCCGTTCTAAAGACTTCTTAAAATCAAATATGATGGTCATTGAAATTGAAGGTCAAACTGAAAATGTAAAATATTCAGCATATCAGTTAGCCCAGTATGCCGTTAATTTCTTTTTTCTCATTCATTCTGCATTTGCTATAGAATCGAGTATTTTTCGACAGGCAGAAATATGGGAAGATGAAAACAAACATGTAGCTATAATATCCAAGGATGGATGGAGATGTGGCCATGGCTTTAGCTGGACTGCACATTTGCAATGCAAGCTGGATTTGGATTTTATGGCAGAGGAAAAATACCAAAATATCTTCAATAATCTCTTTCATTCTTTTGCACTATTCGATAATGGAGATGATTTAACCTATAAATTTATGAATTCCTATGTCTTGTATTTTCGAGGACTTGTTCAGAGCAGAATACACCATGATGATTCACTTACCTTACTTCTTTATATCACAGCTTTAGAATCACTCATGACAGAAGGACAGGCGGAAAAAAGGCTTAGACTGGCCGCAATGATTCCAAAACTCATCCATATAGATGAGTTTACATCTTTTGAATTGGCTACCATCATCGATGAGTTGTATAAGCAGCGCAACAATTTTGTTCATGGGGGTCAGACGCCACGTTTTTCTTATGAAAATAATAAGCTTTATGTATTGGAACGTGCGACAGCATTGATTTTGTTAAAGTATTTTGATATAGATTCTTTGTTCCAAGCAACATCCGGCCAGACTCGCCTAACTGCATGGACAGAATATTTAAATAAAGTATTTACCGATATCATCTTTGGAGAAAATATTTAAAATCTTTACTTTAGCTCGCTAATGTGCTATACTGTTAAAGGATTTTATAAAGTGGAAACTGGAGGATTTAAGGATGAAAAAATTGAAAATGAAAAAAATAGTATCTTTTCTTTTAGTACTAGCCATGGTTTTTGCGTTGGCCGCTTGTGGCAACGATGCGGACACTGATCAGCCTCAAGATGAAGGTGATTTGGCTTATGTTCAGGGAAATGGTAAGTTGGTCATTGGTTACACCGATTATGCTCCTATGAATTATACAGATGAAAGTGGTACTTTTACCGGTTTTGACACAGAGCTGGCAACCTTAATTGCTGAGAAGCTTGGTGTTGAGCCTGAATTTGTTGAAATCAACTGGGACACTAAGGAAGTGGAACTGAATGCCAAGTCCATTGACTGCATCTGGAACGGACTGACAATTGACGAGGACCGTAAGGCAACCATGGAAATTACCCAGCCTTATGTAAAGAATGCTCAGGTAGTTATAGTGAAGGAAGGCACTGCATATGAGAGCACCGCATCCTTAATAGACAAGACTATAACAGCAGAGCAAGGGTCTGCCGGTGAAAAAACTATTCAGGCAGATGAGAATTTGAAACAGGCAAGCTATGTTCCAAAGACCTTACAGACTGAGGCTCTGATGGAAGTGAAGGCTGGAACTGCTGATGCTGCTGTGCTAGACTTAACTTTAGCAAACACCATGACCGGTGAAGGCACGAACTATGAGGATATTGCTATTGTTGATCACCTTGCTGAAGAAGATTATGGAGTTGCTTTCCGTAAAGGTTCTGACATAGCTGCAGAAGTGAACAAGATTTTTGACGAACTCATTGCAGACGGCACCATGGGTGCATTAGCTGAAAAATACGGATTGGATCTAGCTGAATAGACGCTTAGTTATAGAAAATAGAGCGATGGGCAGGGCTAAACCTTTGCCCATCGTTGTATGTTGAGGTAAGAAATATGAATCAAATTCCTGTAATTGTTGGCCGGCTATCGGAAAGTTTTTTGCTCAACTTTGAGCTTTTCGGATTAACGCTTTTATTCTCACTTCCCTTAGGACTGCTGATTGCTTTTGGATCGATGAGTCGCTTTCGTCCCCTTTGTGGGCTGATGCGAATAGTTGTATGGATAGTCCGAGGAACGCCCTTAATGCTGCAACTTGTGATAATTTTTTTTGGGCCAGGCCTTTTGGGTATGGCTTTTTCCTGGCCAAGTGGTCCTTCAGGGCGATTTGTTGCTGCAACGGTTGCCTTTGTCATCAACTATGCCTGTTATTTCTCGGAAATTTTTAGAGGCGGTATTGAGAGTATATCCAAGGGCCAATATGAAGCCGGTCAGGTGCTGGGTATGACAAGGGTACAGATCTTTTTTAAGGTTACACTGCTTCAAGTGGTAAAGCGTATTCTTCCTCCAGTGGGGAATGAGGTGATTACCTTAGTGAAGGATACATCTCTTGCCCGTATCATTTCAAATAAAGAGATTATTATGATGGCTGGAGAATACACAAATAAGGGACTTATTTGGCCCCTTTTTGCCACAGGCATCTATTTTCTTGTCTTTGTAGGAGCATTAACCTTACTGCTTAGTTGGTTAGAAAAGAAGCTGAGTTATTTCCACGCATAAGTTACG
>CAYSBC010000088.1:0-5576 GCA_964429195.1 uncultured Eubacteriales bacterium
TAACAGCTATATGCATATCTCCCTGACCACCAACCAGGGTCTGTCTGGCTTCCTTATTTCGAGTGACTATAAAAGATGGATCCTCTTCCATAAGCTTACTTAAACCGGTGCTTATCTTTTCTTCATCACCTTTATCCTGTGGCTCTAATGCCATATAAAGGGTTGGTTCCGGAAGTGTAATCGCAGGATACTGAATTGGTTTTGATTTATCACAGAGAGTATCACCTGTTATCGTATTCTGAAGCTTTGCCACAGCAGCGATATCTCCTGCTACAGCTACTTGTGCTTCTAATTGATTTTTCCCTCTCAATAAAAACATATGACCAATCTTCTCCATGTGATCTTGATTAGGATTAAAGGCCTCCATACCAACCTTTAACTTGCCGGATATAATCTTCATAAGCGATATTTTCCCAACAAAAGGGTCAATAACCGTCTTAAATACAAAGGCAGAGAAAGGACCGTTCTCATCTACTTTTCTTGTTTCTTCTTCATCATTATTCGGGTTGACTCCAACATAATCATCATGTTCTTTTGGACTTGGAACATATTCAATCAGCATATCAAGCAGAGTCGGTATCCCCTTGTTTTTAACAGCAGAGCTTACAAGAACAGGGACGATGTTACCATCTGCAATCCCCTTTTTTAAGCCTCGATGAATCTCCTCCATGGTAAATTCTTCACCTTCGAAGTATTTTTCCAAAAGTTCTTCGTCGCTTTCAGCTACAGACTCAATAAGCATCTCTCGGATTGAGCTGGCCTTATCCATCATATCCCCGGAAACATCAGCTTCCTTAGAACCATCGTTTGTAAAAGCCCTTCCCTTAAGGTCCACAATGTTAACAAACCCTGTAAAATCTTCTCCCCCTGTAGGAAGCATAAAAGGAGCAATCGATTTGCCAAAAGTATCTCTTAATTGATTGACTATATTTTCAAAATCTATATTTTCTTTATCCATTTTATTGATTAAAATGAATAGTGGTAAATTCTTTTGTTTTGCATATTTCCATACTTTTTCTGTTCCAACTTGAACGCCTGAGGATGCATCTACTACAATGACTGCGGCATCAGCGACTCTAAATGTAGATAGAACCTCACCGACAAAATCAAAATATCCCGGGGTATCCATAATATTCAATTTAACATTATTCCATTCTAAAGGGATAATTGATGCACCAATAGACATTTCTTTTTCTATTTCCATTTTGTCATAATCGGATATTGTATTGCCATCTTCAATTTTCCCCATTCTTGTAATAATTCCTGTAGTCAACGCTGCTGCCTCTACCAATGTCGTCTTACCACTTCCACCATGACCCACTAAAGCGATGTTTCTTATATTATCACTTTTGTACTCCTTCATAAATTGTACCCTCCCATAGTTTGATTAAAATAGACAATGGTCAGCATCTCCTCATAAAGATACTGGCGCCTAGTTTATTATATCAGAAATTTTAGAAATAAAAATAATATTCTATTATTTCAGATTTTTAAATTAAATTGAGATTTTTATTTATGCCCTACTTTTATTCCATCCTCACATTAGAACTCTGCGGATTTGGGTGTCCTAGGAAACGAAATGACATCCCTTATATTTCCCATACCGGTTAAATACATCATCAGTCTTTCAAAGCCCAAACCAAAACCGGAATGTTTAACCCCACCATATTTTCTTAAATCCAAATACCACCCATACTCTTCTTGGTCTAACCCTATCTTATCCATTTTTTCAAGTAAAACAGCGTGCCTTTCTTCTCTTTGGCTACCACCTATGATTTCACCTATTCCGGGAACAAGTAAATCCATAGCGGCCACTGTCTTGTTATCATCATTCAATCGCATGTAAAAGGCTTTGATATCCTTAGGATAATCCGTTACGAAAACGGGTTTTCTATAGACTTCCTCTGTGATGAATCTCTCATGTTCTGTCTGCAAATCCATTCCCCAGGATACAGGGTATTTAAATTCTTTTTTAGATTGAATTAAAATATCAATAGCTTCAGTATAAGAAATTCTGATAAAATCCGAATACATGATATTTTCCAGTCTAGTCCTTAACCCTTTATCCACAAAGGTATTAAAGAATTCCATCTCTTCCGGCAATTCATCTAGGACATATTGAATAATATATTTAATCATCTCTTCTGCTAATTGCATATTATCCTTTAAATCAGCAAAAGCAACCTCAGGTTCAATCATCCAAAATTCTGATGCATGCCGGGTTGTGTTGGAGTTTTCTGCTCTAAAGGTCGGTCCAAAGGTGTATATTTTTTTAAAGGCTAAGGCATAGGCTTCTCCCTCTAATTGGCCACTGACCGTAAGACTTGTTTCTTTACCAAAGAAGTCCTGTTTATAATCAATTTTATTATCTGCCCCAAGAGGTATATCTGCAAGAGGAAGGGTCGTAACCCTGAACATATCCCCTGCGCCCTCACAATCACTGCCTGTTATGATGGGGGTATTGACATAAATAAAGCCCTTTTCATTAAAAAACTTGTGTATAGCATAAGCTGCAACGGATCTTACTCTAAATACGGCCGAAAATGTATTGCTTCTGGCCCTTAGATGTGCAATCTCCCTTAAATATTCAAGTGTATGTCTCTTTTTTTGAAGTGGATAATCATTTTGTGACGAAGCCTCAATGCTTATTTCATGACTTTTCACTTCAAAAGCTTGCTTCGCATCAGGCGTACTGATTAAAACCCCTTTCACGCGAAGAGCTGTAGCAAGAGGCATCTTCGAAATTTCAGAAAAATTAACCACTTGTCTTTCATAGACTATCTGTAAACCCTTAAAAAAAGTGCCATCATTTATTTCAATAAAACCAAAGTCCTTTGAGCTCCTGTTATTTCTTACCCATCCCTCGACAAGGATTTCTTTTCCTAAATATTTCTCCGTATTTTTATAAATATCTTTAATTTCTATAACCATGCTAGGTCACTCTTTTCTTATGGAGATTCCCTAATTTACTTCGTCTTTTCTAGGGGTTTCATCGTAGGGAATAGTATCACATCCCTGATGGACGGAGAATTTGTTAAAAGCATAATGGCTCTATCGACACCTATCCCTAGGCCTCCAGTGGGAGGAAGTCCTACTTCCAATGCATTGACGAAATCATCGTCCATCATATGGGCCTCATCATCTCCCGCATCTCTTTGCCTTAGCTGATCTTCAAATCTTTTTCTCTGGTCAATAGGATCATTCAACTCTGAAAATGCATTGGCAATTTCCCATGTATTGATGAAAGCCTCAAACCTTTTTGTTCTTCGTGGATCCTGGGGATCTCTCTTTGCAAGTGGGGATACTTCGACAGGATGATGGGTTATAAAGGTGGGCTGTTCCAATTTATCTTCACAGAATTCTTCGAACAAGGCATTGATAACATGTCCCCTTGTCATCTTATCTGCATCTTCAATATTCTTTTCTTGTGCAATCTTCCTCGCTTCTTCATCTGTGTTAATGGTAGAAAAGTCAATTCCTGTATACTCCTTGACAGCCTCTTCCATGGTCATTCTCTTCCAAGGTGGGGCTAACTCAATTTCCCTATCTTGATAATAAATTTTTGTACTTCCCAAGGTCTCTTTTGCAACATAAGATAAAAGGTTTTCCATTAATTCCATCATATCGTTAAAATCAGCATAAGCTTGATAGATTTCTATGGCGGTATATTCAGGATTATGTTTAATGGACATGCCTTCATTCCTAAACATTTTCCCCATTTCATAAACTCTGTCAAATCCACCTACTATTAATCTCTTTAAATAAAGTTCATTGGCAATTCTAAGATACATGTCCATATCCAAGGTATTATGATGTGTGATAAAGGGTTTCGCAGCAGCTCCTCCTGCGATGGTGCTTAGAGTAGGTGTATCCACCTCAACAAAGTCTCTTTCATCTAAAAAATTCTTGATTTCTTTGATGATTTTCGATCTTAATAAAAAGGTTTTTTTAACTTCCGGGTTGACAATTAAATCCACATAGCGTTGTCTGTAGCGTAAATCCGTATCCTTAAGTCCGTGGAATTTTTCAGGTAAGATTTGTAAAGATTTGGAGAGCAAAATCAATTTGCTCACTTTAATGGATATTTCTCCATGTTTTGTCTTAAAAACAGTACCTTCTACACCTAGGATATCACCTATATCGTAGGTGAGAAATACATCGTATTCCTCTTCTCCCAGTGCATCTTTTCGAACATAGCATTGAATTCTTCCTTCTTTATCCTGAATGTCTATAAAAGAAGCCTTGCCCATTTGCCTTTTAGCCATCATGCGCCCAGCTAAAGAAAAGCTTTGGCCCTCTAATTCTTCAAAGTGTTCTTGAATGCTTTGACTATAATTTGTTACATTATACTTTTCAATTAAGAAGGGATCTCTGCCTTGCTCTCTAAGGCTTTGCAGCTTATCCCTTCTAACTTGCAATACCTCTGATAAATTTTGTTCTATCGTCATTTGTGAATGCACCACCTATTTATTTATATATTTCCAAAACCTCATAACGAATAGTTCCATCAGGAACTTGTATCTTTACCACATCTCCAACTTTTTTACCAAGAAGTGCTGTGCCCACAGGAGATTCATTGGATATTTTGTTTTCGTAAGGATCCGCCTCTGTTGATCCTACGATAGAATAATCTTCAATTTCATCGTATTCTAAATCTTTAATTTTTACTTTTACTCCTATACTAACCTTATCAAGTGAAATAGCATCCTCTTCAATAATGATAGCCTTTCGGAGCATTCCTTCGAGCTTTAATATTCTTTCTTCCAATTCAGCCTGCTCAATCTTGGCAGAATCATATTCTGAGTTTTCACTTAAATCTCCAAAGGATATCGCTTCTTTTATCCTCGCTGCTACTTCTTTACGTCTAACAGTGATTAACATTTCAAGTTCTTGTTCAATTTTGTCATATCCTTGTCTGGTTAATAGCACGTCATTATTCATTTTATTTCTCCTTTAACTTCTGTTCCTTATTATATAATACATTACCACTTAATTTTTATAAATTATATGCTCAGACCGCTTATTTATTCAGATTAATGTCATTCTTTTTATTGAATAAATTCGCCATGCTCTTGTTTTATCAAATAATTATCGAGCAAAAGAATCATCTCTTCGATGTTGTTGATTGTATTCACTCGTCTTCTTATATCTGCTGCTCCGTGAAGACCTTTAAAATACCACCCCATGTGTTTTCTCATTTCTCTGATAGTCACATATTCACCCTTATCCTTTATCAAAAGACTTATATGTTTTTTTATAAGCTTTATTCTTGTAGGTATATCGGGGTCTTGGTAGTCCAGTTCCTTTAACAGGTGCAAGGCCTCTTCAAATATCCAGGGTTGCCCTAAGGCTCCTCTTGCAATCATAACGCCATCGCAGCCGGTTCTTTTTAGCATTTCGATAGCATCATAGGCAGAAAAAACATCGCCACTTCCAATGACAGGTATCTTAACGCTTTCCTTCACTTGTCGGATGCTCTCCCAATCTGCCAACCCACTATAAAACTGTTCTCTTGTTCTGCCATGAACTGTTAAAAGACTCGCTCCGCTAGCTTCGATTATCTTGGCTATTTCTAA
>CAYSBC010000089.1:0-5548 GCA_964429195.1 uncultured Eubacteriales bacterium
TGTAGGTCTTGATTTAAATTCAGGGTGGAATTGGCAAGCCACATACCATGGATGATCTTCTAGTTCGACCATTTCAATCAGCTTTCCGTCAGGGGACATACCCCCTATTTTTAATCCTGCCGCTTCAAATTGATCTTTAAAACCGTTATTGAGTTCATAACGATGCCTGTGTCTTTCATGGATTAATTCTTCTCCATAAGCTTCCTCAGCCTTGGTTCCTTTGACTAGTTTGCATGGATAAAGCCCTAAACGCATGGTGCCTCCCATGTTTTCGATATCCTTTTGATCAGGCATTAAATCGATGACCGGGTAGGATGAGTTGGGGTTGATTTCAGATGTGTGAGCATCCTTTAAGCCTAATACGTTTCTTGCAAATTCAATAACAGCTATATGCATACCTAAGCAGATTCCGAAATAAGGAATCTTGTTTTCCCTAGCGTATTTTGCCGCTGCTATTTTTCCTTCAATGCCTCTGTGTCCGAAGCCGCCGGGGACGATGATACCCTGGGCGTCTTTCAGCATTTCTGCCGCATTTTCTTCCGTTACATCCTCTGAGTGAATCCAGTCAATCTGTATCTTGGTGTTGTTGGCTATCCCTGCATGCTTTAAGGCCTCCGCTACCGATAGATAGGCATCCTTTAATTCAACATATTTCCCAACTAGGGCAATCTTCGTTACCTTAGTCAGTGCTTTTTCACGAGCTACAAGCTCTTCCCAGTCTGAGAGATCCGGCTCTTTACATTCCAAGTTTAATTTATCGCAAACGATTTTTGCAAATCCAAAATTCTCTAAGATAAGGGGTACTTCATATAAGTATTCTGCGCTGGCATTTTCAATAACATTTTCGCTATCAACGTTGCAAAAAAGAGCTACCTTGTCCTTGATCTCCTGATTGAGAGGTTTATCCGTACGGCATACAAGGGCATCCGGTTGTATCCCTATTTCAAGAAGCTCCTTTACACTATGTTGCGTAGGCTTTGTTTTGATTTCTCCTGTTGTTTGCAGATACGGCATAAGAGTTACATGAATATACATGACGTTTTCTTTTCCTACAACGTACTTGATTTGCCTGATAGCCTCCAGGAAAGGTAAGCTTTCGATGTCGCCTACTGTTCCGCCGATTTCTGTAATGACCACATCCACATCGCCTTGCTTCGTAACCTGGACGATATGCTCTTTAATTTCATTGGTGATATGAGGTATAACCTGCACCGTTGCCCCTAAGTATTCGCCTCTTCTTTCTTTGTTGAGCACTGACCAATAAATCTTTCCTGCAGTCACGTTGGCATGCTTGTTGAGATTCTCATCAATAAATCTTTCATAATGACCTACATCCAAATCTGTCTCTGCCCCGTCCTCGGTGACATAGACCTCACCGTGTTGGTATGGGCTCATGGTACCCGGATCAATATTGATATAGGGATCAAATTTCTGAATGGTTACTTTTAATCCTCTACTTTTAAGTAATCTTCCAAGAGAAGCAGCTGTTATTCCCTTTCCAAGAGAAGAGACAACGCCTCCAGTTATAAACACGTATTTTGCCGGCATTTTGCACCCCCACTAAATTTTTTTATGCATCTATATTGCATTTCCATTTATTCAACCTTCTCATTGTACAGGAGTTTGTTAACCATTTCAATTGGTTAATTTATCTTTTTAATACTTCGATTGCTTTTTTGAGCTGCAAGTCTTCCAGCCCGCTATTATTAAGGAGCAGGAGAGTTTCCGTCTCAAGTGCGTTTCTTGTTGTAAAGTCCAAGGTTCCATAAGGAAATAACCCTCTGCTGGCTTGATAAGCCATGATGGCTTGGAAAGTATCTTCATCCAGTATACCTGTTATTTTATGATCCTCGTAACCCAGTAGAGCTAATCGTTGCTGTGCTCCATAAACATTTAAACCTGTATCCCCAAGGCTTGGTTTCTTTTCTTCCAGCATAGCTGCAAGGGGTCCCACCTTGTCCAATGCAGCAGCATCAGCAAGTCCGTTTTCCACGATGATATCCGGCGTAATGCCTACCTCATGAATCACATTTTTGTTAGGCGTCAGAAAATGAGCAATGGTTATTTTCATACCACCGCCATTTAAGAGGTTCGTCGTGGTCTGAGCTGAACCTTTCCCATAGGTTCTTGTCCCGATGATGGTCCCTGATTTTGTATCCTGGATAGCACCTATGACGATTTCAGAGGCACTGGCACTGCCGCGGTTTGCAAGAACTGCAACAGGTATATCAATTTGTGGTGAGTCTGAATGCTCGCTTTCGATGAATTGCCCCTTGTTTTCGTAAAACATAATAGGCCCTTCAGGTACAATCATATCAGCCACTTTTACGGCTTCTGCCACGTAGCCTCCCCCATTGTCCCTTAAATCAAGAATAAGGGATTTTATACCCTGAGACCTGAGGTTTGTTAAAGCCTTTTCAAATTCTTTTCCTGTATCATTATCAAAGCTTGTCACCTGGATATAGCCGATATCGTTTTCAAGGACCTCATAATTGACAGATAGAATTTGAATCTTTTTTCTTGTGAGTTCAAATCTTATAATATCGTTACTATGATTTCTTTTGACACCTAGGGTAACCTTGGTGCCTTCCTCTCCTCTTAATTGATTAGCTATTTCTGTGGTGGTGCGCTGGGAAACATCTTGTCCATCGATTTCCCAAATAACATCATCGGGCAATATGCCGGCCGCTTTTGCAGGACCGTTAGGCATGGCTGATAAAATAACGCATTGATTGTTTTTCTCTGTCAACACAATGCCTACACCGCTGTATTCTCCGGATACCGTGTCTACAAAGTCATCCAAGCTGTCTCTCGTCGGAAAATAGACGCTGTAGGGGTCTAATGATTCAAAAAACCCTTTATAAATATTGTTGATAATTTCTTCTTCATCTAACTCTTCCACATATTCTTGTTCCACATAGACAATGAGCTTTTTTAGAAAGTCCAATTGGTCGTTGACATAGCTCTCTTCCTCTTCGGCAAAGACGATATAAGAAAGCGATGATACGACCATAATGGCTACGATTAAAAGGGCAATGACCCTTGCTATCTTAGTTCTTTTATTATTGTTCATTTTTCCCCCTCCATTAATTTTTCTTTAGTTTCTTCCGGCATTCATAATCTGTATGTTGAGCTTATTACTACCTTCAATAAGCCCCTCCATACTGATATCATACTCTATATCCAATGACCCGCTTAGGTCATCCTTCAATTGGTTTTGAACATTTTTTGTGAGTATCTCCATAGCTATATTACCATAAGGTGTATTATAATAGGAGTTAAATTTTTTCCCTTTTTGAAATTCTATTTCGGAATCAGAGGTTCCAAATCGTTTCATTTTAATATGATCATCGGTGATTTTGAGTGTCGTCGTGGATCCTTCAATACCTATGAGCTCTGTTTCTTTATAAACAAGATAGGTCGTATCACCTTTTTTATAATACTTTCCCTCTGTAACAAACTCGATGACCTCTTCTTCATCTTTATTTTTTTGTTTTCCAATTATCTTTAGCATAATATTTTTCATCTTTTTTGAACCTCCGGTTCTAAAATGTTCTTTTTCTTATCGTTATAACGTTCAAAAGCATATTCTATTAGTATATCGATGAGCTCTCCATAAGCAACCCCTTTTTCTTTCCATAAGAGGGGCACCATGCTGAAGGCCGTGAATCCCGGCATGGTATTGATTTCATTGATAAAGATTTCTCCTGTGTCCTTGGATAAGAAAAAATCCACCCGGGAAAGGCCGGAGCAATCCAATGCCACATAGGCTTTAAGCGCCAATTCCTCAATCCTTGAGGCCTCATCCTCTGTAATATCTGCCGGTATGCACATCTTTGACTTGCCATCGGATAGGTATTTTGCCTCATAATCATAAAATTCCTTGGATGCTATAATCTCTCCTATGGCTGATGCTTTTAATACATCATTGCCAATAACGGCTATTTCAATTTCCCTGCAATTGACAAAAGCCTCAATAACAACTCGCCTATCGTATTTGCAGGCTTCGCTAAGGCCCTCAAGCAATTCTTTTCGATTGTGAGCCTTGGAAATACCAACGCTGGACCCTAAATTAGCAGGCTTTATAAATAAAGGATAACTAAACTCCTCTTCTATTGTAGCAAGGACCTCATCAGGATCCTTCTCGAAATCTCTCCTGTAAATAAGCCTATATTCACATAAGGGAAGGCCAGCTCGTGCAAACAATTCCTTCGATATTCCTTTATCCATGGCTACGGAGGAACCTAAAACACCACACCCTACATAAGGAATATCCGCCATCTCAAAGAGCCCTTGGATGGTGCCATCCTCTCCAAAGGGACCATGAAGGACCGGGAAGATAACATCCATGCTGTCCTTAAGTTTTTTACTTCCTAAAATATGAATATCGTATTTTTCAGGGTCTTTCTTATAAAGCTCCCTTGCGATAGCTTCCCATTTTCCATTTTCGATAGCATCTATTCCACCCTCATAGCGTAGCCATTCGCCTTGCTTCGTTATGCCTATCGGTATGATTTCATATTTATTTTTATCTATATTTCTCATGACTGAGGCTGCTGACAATAAGGATACTTCGTGTTCTCCTGATTTTCCACCAAAAATTATTCCTAATCTAATTTTGCCGCCCATGGTACTCATCCCCTCAAATATAATTTTTATATATTATATCATCAACAAATCAAAAAAGAATCCTATCTTTCAATTAAAGCAAATTTAATAGGATTCTTTTTTATTCTGATTATGATTAAATTATTTTAAATCATGAGAACACCATTTTCACTTATTATAGTTTTCAATATTTTTTCTTCCATTCCCGTATCTGCATTGATGTAAATAAGAAAGTGTTCTTCGCCTCTGTCCACCTTAATTTCATAGCAGTATATTTCCCCATTAGAGCTTTTCGGTATATAACAAAGCTTGGGTTCATCAATTATAGTTGCCCTTACACTTACAGCTTGCTTGGCTTCATCAGGTGTTAATGCAGGTGGATGAATCGATCTTTGCTCATTGGTTGTTAAAAATTTAGAAGAATCAAATCCAACTATCTCGCCATTATCCATAGCTACCTTTACCTTTATCAAATCGGGATACATCATAACATCCTCTTGCGAATAAGCATAATTGATGACAATAGTATTATCGGTTTTCAAGGAATAGGTTGGAATCATACCCGGGAAGCCTTTTTCCTCAAGATATTTATTAGCTGTATCGATGGCTTCTTTTTTTGAAAGTTCACTTTTCTCTACATCTCTATTATTGAGTATGCTTACCAAATAACCTTTTATAACAGATATATCCATGTAGATAGGTCTTTCATGGCCTTTTACCTTGACTATAAAGGAATAAAGCTTTATTTTCCCTTCAGCTCCATCTTCCTTTTTAATTTCTGAAATGTTCTGCTCACCAAGGATTGCTTTCACCTTTTCCTCAGCCTGTTGCTGATCGATTTCTTCTCCTCTGAGCTTCGGGTTAGCTCCTTGAAAAACATCTTCCGAAAAAGGGCCATCGTAGATTAACTCCGGATATTCCGTTAGTCTTTCTTCAAATT
>CAYSBC010000090.1:0-5477 GCA_964429195.1 uncultured Eubacteriales bacterium
TTAGCCTTGATTAATGCAAAATCAGCCTTTAAAGCGGTTTCAAGTACATACTTTTTGCCATCTACTTCAATAATTGGCTTTCCTTCACCTAATTCCGTTCCTAATGATGTCGGAGTCAATATGCCGCCCAGCCCGAATCCACCTGCTCTACATCTTTCAGCTAATGTTCCTTGTGGCGTAAATTCAACTTCCAATTCTCCTGCTTCCATTTGTTTCGCTGCTTCCTTATTTCTGCCTACAAAGGATGCGATAAATTTACTTACGCATTTTCCATCGATGAGTATCCCTGAGCCTCTGCCCGGCATAGATGCAGAAATAGACATTGCTGTAAGGTTTTTTGTTCCGTTTGCTACGATTTGATGCAATATTTTGTCAGGCGCACCAACACCCCAGAAACCGGAAACCATTACAGACATGCCATCCTTAATCATACTAGCTGCTTCTTCTACAGTTATGATCTTAGCCATAATAAACCTCCCTCTTTATGTACCTATTTATTAACATTAAGCAAGTTTCATGCCAATGTTCTTAAAATTGGAAATGATGCGCTTTGTCTACAATCGATGGAATAAAAAGTAGATTATTTCCGCCGTTTTTATGCACAATTGCATCGATTAGCTGTAAAATTTGAGATTATCGTTTGATATTTTAACATCCTAAGGATTGATTTATTAACGCATCAAATATGTATTTTCGCATCATTCTTTTACTTATTCTTTTCAAAAGTGTAGCATTTAGGATACTGTGTTTAAATTTACGACAAATTCTATGAAAATTAACGCCAGACAATTTGTTTTATTCACTCAACTTAGAACAAGTGTAGTTTATTAGCATCTTAAAGCAGAAACTTGCTTGTCCTAATTCCTACAATAATTATCGTGACAGCTTATCTAGTGATATTAAGTTATTCCCCAGTAAAAATAGGTTTTCTCTTATTTAAGAATGCATCCATACCTTCTTGTTTGTCTGCAGTTGCGCAAGTTGTTCCAAATAAAGCTCCTTCATATTGGGAACCTGTCTTAAGATCAACTTCCATTCCTATGTTGATTGCTTCTTTACATAATCTTACTGCATAAGGTGCATTTTTCATGATCTTCTTAGCCATTTTTTCAGCTTCTGCCATCAAGTCTGCTTGGGCTACTACTTTATTAACCAGGCCGATTCTATAGGCTTCTTCAGCGTCAATACTACTGCCAGTAAACAATATTTCTTTAGCTCTTCCTTTACCTACTAATCTTGGTAATCTTTGCGTCCCTGCCCCACCCGGAATAATACCAAGACCTACTTCGGGCTGTCCGAATAATGCATTTTCGGATGCAATTCGGATATCGCAAGCCATAGCAAACTCACATCCTCCACCTAATGTAAAACCATTGATAGCAGCTATAACAATTTGAGGACAATTTTCAATTCTATCGAAGATGTTATGACTTATCTGGCTCCACTGTTTTCCTTCCGGTGCAGACATAGGTAACATGTAAGCGATGTCCGCTCCAGCTATAAACGCCTTATCTCCTGCTCCGGTAAAGATAATTATTTTTATTATATCATTAGTGGCTATTTTATCCAATACAAAATTTAACTCATCAAATACATTCTTATTCAGGGCATTCAATGCTTTGGGCCTATTGATAGTAATATAGGCTATATCATTATTTATTTCAAACTTTAAATTTTCATATTCATTCATATTCAAATTCTCCATTATTATTCATTTTGATGTTTTATGAATAAATTCTTCAGCAAATGATTCTCTATTAAGTTCATTTAATAAAGGCTTATTTCCTTCTTCACCTAAAAATTTTATTTTTTCTAATAATATTTTGTATTGATTGCATGTATGACAATTATAATTATATTCACCATTTGTTCGGATAGCATCAAAGGGGCACAACATGATACACATATTGCATCGAACACAATTTTCTGTTTCAAATACAACTCTTTTTAAATCTTCATTCCAATGTATTCCATCTCCAGAACAGGCCTCTATGCAGGCAGGCTTATCACAATTCCTGCATATCTTTAAATATACATATACATTTTCGTAAAAACCGCTTAAAGGAATATGGACATTATTATTGTCGCATATTTCTTTGCATAAATCACAGCCTAATTTAAATTGTTTATTCATATTTTATTTTCATCCTTCCTTAATTGGATACTTCAGGACATGATAAAAAATTTGACTAAAAAAGCTGTCACAAAATATTATCGTAACAGCTTTTCTAGTGATATTAAGTTATTTTCCGGTAAAAGTAGGCTTTCTCTTATTTAAGAATGCATCCATACCTTCTTGTTTATCTGCGGTTGCGCAAGTTGTTCCAAATAAAGCTCCTTCATATTGGGAACCTGTCTTAAGGTCAACTTCCATTCCTACATTGACTGCTTCTTTACATAATCTTACTGCATAAGGTGCATTTCTCATAATCTTCTTAGCCATTTTTTCGGCTTCTGCCATCAAATCTGCTTGAGCTACTACTTTATTGACTAAGCCGATTCTATAGGCTTCCTGAGCATCTATATTGCTTGCTGTAAGTAATATTTCCTTTGCTCTTCCTTTACCTACTAATCTTGGTAATCTTTGAGTCCCGGCAAATCCAGGTATGATTCCAAGACCTACTTCCGGCTGTCCGAATAATGCATTATCGGATGCAAGTCGGATATCACAAGCCATAGCAAATTCACAGCCGCCGCCTAATGCGAATCCATTAATAGCTGCTATGACAGGTTGTGGTAAGTTTTCCATCTTTGTAAGTGTGTTTTGACCAACTTCTCCCCACTCTTTTCCTTGAGGGCTTGACATTGGTAGCATATAAGCTATATCAGCTCCTGCGATAAATGATTTTTCACCTGATCCTGTAACTATAACTACTTGAACGGAATCATCTGCAGCTATGTCGTCTAAAACAGGGTTGAGTTCATCATAAACATCTTTATTAAGAGCATTGAGTGCTTTTGGTCTATTAATAGTGATATAAGCGATACCATCTTTCTTTTCGAATATCAAATTTTCATAATTAGCCATATTATCGCTCCTTTTCAATATTATTTATAGTCGTTGTAGAAACCTCTTCCTGTTTTCTTTCCTAACCAACCAGCTTCAACATATTTTCTCATCAATGGACTTGGTCTATATTTGTCATCACCAAATTCTCTGTGAAGGATTTCCATTACATGAAGCATTGTATCTAATCCGATAGCATCCATTAATCTTACCGGTCCTATTGGATGGTTGAATCCATAAAGCATACAAGCATCAACTGTTTCAGCATCTGCAACGCCTTCAAACATAACTTGAGCAGCTTCATTCATCATAGGGCACATGATTCTGTTAGCTACGAAGCCTGCATAGTCATTTACCGGAACTGGGTTCTTGCCAATTCTTGTTGCTAATTCAATAGTAGCTTCCATTGTTTCATCATCAGTAGCTAGTCCGTTGATAACTTCTACAAGTCTCATAACGAATACAGGGCTGAAGAAGTGCATACCTACAACTTTATGAGGTCTTGATGTAACAGCTGCTAAAGCAGTTACAGGAAGTGAAGATGTGTTTGTTGCAAATATTGTTCTTTCTGGACATAATTCATTCCATTTTTTGAAAAGATCTTTCTTAAGATCGATATCTTCAGCAATGGCTTCCATAACCATATCCACATCACAGTCTTCTTTAGTGAATTCTTCGCCTACTCTTGTTTCGATATTAGATAAGATAAAAGCTTTTTTCTCTTCAGTCAAAGTTCCTTTTTTGATTGCACGGTCACAGTTACCGTTAATCATTTTCATACCTTTGTCTACAGAGCTTTGTGCTCTTCCTTGAAGAATTACTTTAATTCCTTGTTCCGCCATGACGTGAGCGATACCATTACCCATTTGTCCTGGCCCATAAATTAATATGCTGTTAACTTTCATAATAATAGTCACCTTTCTTGTTTATGATTAATTAAATGCTAATTTTATTGCCTGTTTTTAATAGCCTTGATCTTTAGCTAATTTTTCTAACTTTTTCAAACCTTCTGTTAGGTTTTCCATATTATCTATATTAAAGCACTCAACTTTAATACCCTTTTTCTCAGCAGTACGTAAATTTAAACCTGTCAACATTTTATTTTTACTAGGTCCTATTTCAACAAAGGTTCTGACTCCTCTGTCAAGCATAGCGTTTACTGAATCTTCCCACATTACCGGCTTAAATACGTGTTGTCTTAAAAGCTCAATAATATCCAAATCTTGACCAGGTACATAGTAATCGCCCATGACGTTGTCTACATAATCAATTTCAGGCTCTTTTACTTCAACTCCCATTTCGAAGATTCTCTTTCTTAAGTTGTTTCCTGCAGGAATTAAGAGTCGTGTATGGAAAGGCCCACTTACTGCTAAGAAAACAGTTAAGGCAGCTCCTCTTTCTTCAGCTAATTTTGCCGCATGCTCTACCGGAGCATTGTATCCAGCTACAATAGTTTGTCCCGGGCAGTTAAAGTTGGATGGCTCAATATGTCCAAGGTGCTTACTGTCTTCTACGATTTGATATATTTGATCTCTTTCGAGGCCGGCTATAGCAACCATTTTTCCTAATCCTTGGTTAACTGCATTTTCCATGTACATACCACGATTTTTAACTAGTTTTACGGTATCTTTGTATTGCAATGCTCCTGCATTGACTAAAGCTGAATATTGACCTAAGCTGAATCCTGCGCTAGCAGTAGCTGAAAATCCATATTTTTCTTTTAATACTGCTAATACTGCTATACTGGTTGTGTGTATTGTCGGTTGAGAGTTTTCTGTCTTTACTAAAATATCATCTGGTCCGTCAAAACATAACTTTGCTAAATCTACGCCTGCAATTTCACTACCGAAATGATAAACGTCTCTTGCTTCCTTGAAATTATCATAAATTTCTTTACCCATACCTGTATAGTGGGTAGCTTGTCCCGGGAATACAAATGCTGTGTCTTTCAATATTATCATCTTATAATCTTCCTTTTCTTCATTCGATTTTTTATTTAATAAAATTGCTTATACATCCATAGTTTTAATATTAGGGTCTAATATTAAATCCGCTTCTGTAGCTGCTAAAACTTGTTCAATGCTTACACCCGGTGCCGTTTCTTTTAAAACTAAGCCTTTGTTCGTTACCTCGATAACAGCAAGGTCCGTAACGATGATGTTAACACATTTAAGTCCTGTCAGCGGAACATCACATTTGTTGACTATCTTTGATGTACCATCTTTAGAACAGTGTTCCATAGCGATAATAACCTTTAAATCTCCAGATACTAAGTCCATTCCTCCGCCTACGCCTACAGTAACAGCTCCCGGAACTTTCCAGTTGGCAAGGTTACCTTCTGCATCCACTTGTAATGCTCCCAGTATGGTCCAGTCTAAGTGGCCACCTCTTACAATACCAAAAGATGTTGCACTGTCGAAGAATGCACCACCAGGTAGGATTGATACAAATTGATCGCTGGCATTGATTA
>CAYSBC010000091.1:0-1775 GCA_964429195.1 uncultured Eubacteriales bacterium
TATATTTTTGGCGCGCCCTGAGGGATTCGAACCCCCGACCTTTGCATTCGTAGTGCACTACTCTATCCAGCTGAGCTAAGGGCGCATAAAATCTCGTAAGTAAGATATTACCACCCTCGTGAGGCTTTGTCAACCTCAATAACCCATCCGATATAAAAAGCTATGAAAGCTATGATAACATCCTTAATAGTTGACCCGAACCAGCCAAAATGTGATGCCCGCATCGCTCCAGCCTACTTCCCAAGGAACTCTAAAACGGTCTGAGTTATGAGAATTGACTAAAGCATAGCCCTTCGTATCTAAAGCGGACACAAAGGAAATATGGGCCACCTCACCCTTCTTTTCGTAGGCAATATAGTCACCGGGTAAAAGGTTATAGGAGTTTCTTAAAACCTGTTCGTAGGTCCCCCTTTGAATTAAAGAGCCTCTGCCACTGTAAAGCATATACTGATTAAAGCCATGAGCATTGAGCCAAGCCTTGGTGCCCCCTCCTCGGTTATAATTCCAAGTGGAATTCTTTCGAAAGCCTCCTCCTTCAAAGAGTATTTGAGAAGCAAAGTTCGTGCAGTCACCACCCAGGGAGTTATAATTCCTGTACTCACTGTTATAGCGAAAACTGTAATCAGGAGGTCTTGCAACGCCACAATGTTGGTCCATATATTCTAATGCGCCCAATCGTCTTTCATTGAATTCAGGCAATTCCCTTTCATCGTGGGATGCGATGATCTCTTTGATTTTTTCTATCTTATCTTCATCCAAATTCAGCGAATCCGCAAAGGGGTCTAAATACCATTCCTTGCTGATCATCCAACCCTCTTCATGGGGTAGTAAATCCAGTGAATGATAGGTGCCCAGCCTGAAAGAATTGGTTCTGCTTCCTCCCTCGTATTGGTAGGTGTATTCTGTTGTAACAGCCAGGGTTACAAAATACCCTTCACCCTTTTTGTTCAGCTTTCTTAGAAAAATCTTGGAATCAATGCTGTTAAATTGAACGCCTTGTTTGTATTCCCATTGATGAAGATATTCCATTTTTCGAACTTCATGTTCATAAGAATAAAGGCCGGCTTTAACCTTTCTATCGTAGAGCTTCATTAGGTAGTCCTTATCTTCATCCCTGATAGCTTGGTTTCTTTTATCAAAAATTTGCTGAATAGCTTCTTCCATTTCTTGATTTTCGGGGTTGTTGACATGGATGCTGACCTCATCTATGCCCTGACAAAAAAAATAAATGGCCACCATCCATAGAAGAATCATGAGAACAAGCAGGAGCGCTTTTTTAAATTGACCTCGGTTAAGGTTTATCATTTCTTTTCTCCTGATTTAAGTTGTATTATCTATTCTTATTCATCATAAAAGATGACTATGAGTAATAAATTATGAATAGCAATACAAAAAAAGGAATTTGTGCATAAAAAGTGTTAACAAAGTACCCATTAAAGGGTATACTTAAATTAAGTAGTAAGTAGATAGTAGTAGTAAGTAGATAGAAGGGAGATGAAATTATGATTGATATTCCTAAGTATGAAGTTGGAAGTAACATCATTATTCAAAAAACCGTGGGAAAAGATGATACGGGTCTTAATTTTGGAAGTGGGAAATTAGATACGCTTTTCGCTACACCTTCACTTGTGGCACTTATGATTGAGGCAGCCGTTGAGCTTGTTGATGGGAAGCTTCCAGAAGGGTTAGTTTCTATTTGCCGAACCGCAGAGGTTACACATGAAAATACTACCATCCTAGGAGAAACTGTGAGCATCAAGGTCGAGGTTGAACAT
>CAYSBC010000091.1:1875-5343 GCA_964429195.1 uncultured Eubacteriales bacterium
TGAAAATACTACCATCCTAGGAGAAACTGTGAGCATCAAGGTCGAGGTTGAACATATTAATGGCAATCACATTTTCTTGAAGATGCTGGCTTATGATGAAACAGGCACCATTGGCACAGGTTCCACCGAAAGAATTATTGTCAATGAGAACGCTCTATTAAACAAGGCCAATAAGAGGGCAGAATTATTACAAAACAAGAATTTCTAACCAAGTCAAATGTCGGCAGGTCGGGCAGAGCAAAGCCTGCCTCTACAAAATAAAGAGCATCAAAGGTCCGATAGGCTATCTCGACCCTGTGAGATAGCCTTTTCTTGTCTAGCGAATTGTAAATAATATTGTTCAAACTCCTCTGCTCGTAAAGGCTTCGAATAATAATAACCCTGAATAATATCACAATCCAGCTCTTTTAAGATATGGAGTTGTTCTTCGGTTTCAACACCTTCGGCAATGATTTCTCTGCCAAAGTTATGGGCATGGCCGATGATTGTTTTTATGATTTCCCTGATTTCAAGATCCTCAAGATGGCTAATGAAATACTTATCAATTTTTATTTGATCAAATGGGAATTGTGCCATCATCATAAGAGAGTTCGCTCCCGTGCCAAAATCATCAATGGCTATCTTGATTCCCTTTGCCCGCAACTCATTAATTCTTTCCAATATTCTTTCGCTGTTTTGGGCAAAAACTCTTTCCGTTATTTCTATTTCCAGTTTGGACAAGTCCAATTCTTCGCTCTCTGTTACTCTTCTTTCCCATTCTAAAAAGTGATTTTCAAGCAATTCATCGGCAGTAAAATTGATTGAAAAGTTCAGCACGATATCTTTTTCGTTCCAATCAGCTATTTGATGAAAGGAATGATGTAATACAAATCGCGTTATTTCTTTTATAAAGCCTGTCTCTTCTGCTAATTTAATAAATACACCCGGTCCAACAGGCTTTTCTTCGCCTCTGTCCCACCGGGTCAAGACTTCTACACCCACTATCCTATTAGTTTTTATGTTAATCTTCGGCTGATAGACCAAATAGAGTTCCTTATTGGAAATAGCTTCAAGTAAGGCCCCGGAAATGTTGAAAAATTCTTTCCTGCTTTGGCCAAACTCTCTGTCATAATAGTAAATACCTGTTTCATAAGGAGTGCCTTGTTCATAGGCGATTCTAGCTTTGTTATAGACTTCTAGCGGGCTCTCATCTATTAGCCCATCATAAAGATATATCCCAATTTTCATCGTTATTCTGAACATAAACTGATTGATTTTATAGGCGGGTAGATAGCGCTTGATGATGCGTCTGCATTCTTTCAAATAGCTACAACCCGGTAATATAATAAGGTTGATTTCATCATAACCGGAGGTGTATACCATGTCTTTACCATAGATATCCAATATCTCATTGATGAGGCTACTTAAAATTTCCCCGGCATGTGTTTGGTCAACATATTTGGCTATCTGCTCAAGATTCGTAAGCTTGATGGAGATTATTGTGAATTCCTCACCTTTGTCCATTCTTTCTTTTAAATTAAGCATCAGTTTATTGATATTGTACATGCCTGTGATAGGGCTGATAAAAAGGCTTTCGTCTGCTTTTTTATTGAGCTCATCAATCTTATTTAAGATGTAACCTATGACAAAGCCGACAATGGTAATAATGATCAGTCGAATCATCCAATTGCTAGGGCTTTGCATGATTCCTTCAGAAACGCTCATGGGCATAAAAGGACCTACTATGATGCCGGCAATAATAGCAACACACATTCCACCCCTGATACGCCAAAAGTAAGCTGACAAAATAACCGGGATATAAATAAGATGTAGATATGACCTCGCAGCTCCACCGGTAAAGTATGCAAGAAGTGCGATAGAAACCACTAATATAGTGATTAATGCAATTCGAAAAACCTTTGAATCAAATAATTGAGTTTTTGATCCAAAAATGCCTCTATTCACGATATCCCCCCTTAACATTTACCCCAATATCCAATTAAATCTTAATATAAATCCTATTCGATTACAACGTATTTTTCCCCAATTTCGACAAAAAATGATTCATGGCAATCGGTATTGCTATAAAAAGAAGTCGACACAGAGGATAAGAAGAAATAGGAGTTTAGCCGGGACAAGGCTGGATCCGAAAATCGTTGAGGGCTTTATAGAGATGATCCATCAGGAAGAATAAACAAAATAGAGATGATTAATAAGGAAGAATAAGCAAACCATAAAAAAGAGCCTTGCAGATGCTGGGGATTTGGGATTCCAGCACTTGCAAGGCTTTTCTTGTTGGAGCGGATGATGGGAATCGAACCCACGCTACCAGCTTGGGAAGCTGGAGTTCTGCCATTGAACTACATCCGCGAAAAAATATCACTGCTATTGAATATAACATAAATTCTATTAAAATTCAAATATTATATGTAATATTTTTAATTCGTCATATATTCATTGACCAACTCATAGCATCTATCTTTGGTGGATTGATACAGAGAGATATAACCAGCAACAAATTGCAAGGTTCCCCCTTCAAACTCCAATTCTGCCTCACGAGCCGCTTCCTCTTTTTGCTCAATCCATGCAAGTTGCTCAGCTTTTAAGGCCTCCATAGTTGTCGGAGATAGTTCTTCCTTGAGTAGCGCATAAATTTCATTTAAAGCCTCATCATAGGCCTCGTAGGATCTTCCGTAATAATTCCTCATGGCGTTAGTTATTCCTGCATCTGAATCTTTCTTTTCGGGTAAGGCATCCAGTTCTTTTTGGATGTTATCTAATTTTTCTATAAACTCATTTCTTCTTCCTTCTATTTTTGTTACTTCACTTGTATTATTATCTTGCGGAATTTGATTTTCTTTTGTACATGCTGTTAGTGCAGTAAATGATACTGCTAGGACGATAAGAAGAACAATTATTTTATTTTTCATGATAAACTACCCTTTCTGGAAACCGAAATTGATTTATACCATTATATCATGAATTAGAAGAATTCATGATATAATTTGCCATGTGCCATTTTCGAATAAAATGAGGAAATAAAGGCACGGCATAAAATCCGCCGGAGGCATATAATATCCTCGAAACCGAGGATATTATATTATATCACTCCTACATTCATACTTCATCCAAAAAATAAAAGACCCTAGAAACATTTGAATTCTAAGGTTTGTTGGAGGCGACACCCAGATTTGAACTGGGGAATAGAGGTTTTGCAGACCTCTGCCTTACCACTTGGCTATGTCGCCATATAATTGGTGACCTATCCGCGATTCGAACGCGGGACACCCTGATTAAAAGTCAGGTGCTCTACCGACTGAGCTAATAGATCATGGGGTGGGTAATGGGATTTGAACCCATGCATGCAGGAGCCACAATCCTGTGTCTTAACCACTTGACTATACCCACCATATGGAGCGGATGATGGGAATCGAACCCACGCTACCAGCTTGGAAGGCTGGAGTTCTACCATTGAACTACATCCGCAAA
>CAYSBC010000092.1:0-2790 GCA_964429195.1 uncultured Eubacteriales bacterium
GACTTCAGGCAGGAACATCCTATATACTTGTGATGGTATAAAAATTCTAGAATTAATTCAAAAATAGATTTACTTTGATAATTATAAATAGTCGAGTCTAATGCCAGAAATCTCCAAACCGTTGGTTTGTAGATTTTTACTGCTTTTCTTTATATCCCCCAAAAATCCAATAAATATTGAAGTGTACAAAAAAAGAAAAAGGAGAGATGTCCTTGAATGAACTTTTATTAATGAAGAAAAAGAAAGCAGAGCTACAGGAAATTGCTAAGGCTGTAGGACTGCATGATACTGCAAAGCTGAAAAAAGAAGAAATTATTAAGGCTTTATTAGATATTGAAAAAAACGATCAAGAGTCCCAAGAGTCTGATGAAGAAATGAACGCTGAGCTAGAAAAGAGTCCTGAAAAAGAAGCGGTGCCTGAGCAACAAGATAAGCCCAAAAGGGTGCCACTTAAAAGGCAAACTTCTAAAAAGCAAGAAGAATTCATTGCACCAAAAGGTAGTGAATTGGTGGAAGGCATTTTAGAAAGGGCAGAAGGTGGATTCGGATTTTTAAGATTTGATAACTTCCTAACCAGTCAGGATGATGTCTATATATCGCCTTCCCAAATACGAAGATTTAATCTAAAAACAGGCGACAAAGTATTAGGTTACACAAGACCCGCTAATGACAGCGAAAAATTCAGAGCACTTCTAAATGTAAGATCTGTTAATGGTGATCCATTGGATAAGGCTATTAATAGACCGGATTTCGATAGTTTAACCCCTATTTATCCCAACAAGAGATTATCCCTTGAATATACAACTACAGATTTATCAACAAGACTTATAGACTTGATTGCACCTATCGGTAAGGGGCAAAGAGGTCTTATCGTTGCGCCACCAAAGGCCGGTAAAACGATTTTACTTAAAAAGATAGCTAATAGCATAACAAAACTCTATAAAGATATTGAGGTAATTGTTCTGCTCATCGATGAAAGACCGGAAGAAGTAACGGATATGCAGCGTTCTATTGATGGAGAAGTCATCTATTCCACATTTGATGAATTACCTGCCAATCATATCAAGGTCGCTGAAATGGTCTTATCAAGAGCTAAAAGGCTGGTAGAGCATGGAAAAGATGTCGTGATATTGCTGGACAGTATTACAAGGCTCGCCAGAGCATATAACTTAACGATTCCGCCAACAGGTAGGACATTATCAGGTGGCCTAGATCCGGGGGCACTCCATAAACCTAAAAGATTCTTGGGAGCTGCCAGGAATATGGAAGAAGGGGGAAGTATAACTATCCTCGCAACAGCTCTGATCGAGACGGGAAGCCGTATGGATGATGTGATTTTTGAAGAGTTTAAAGGGACGGGCAACATGGAGATTCATTTAGACAGAAAACTATCAGAAAAGCGTATTTTCCCTGCCATCAGCGTCAGCAAATCAGGAACAAGACGGGAGGAATTACTCCTCAACCAAGATGAATTAGAGGCCATCTGGAGCATTCGAAGGGCCATGGCTAATATCAGCAATCAAGAAGTGACGGAGACGATTATTGATAATCTGATGAGGACGAAAAACAACGACGATTTTGTACAATTGCTAAAAAAAGTTTTTCAGGATAAGCGATAAAATTATGCTTGTATCGGTTAGATGAGTGTGCTATAATCTAATAGTTATCGCTAGAATATAATTATAGATTAGAAAAATAATTGAATATAAACGGTGATAGGACAGGAAAATAAGGAAGGTGAAACGAAATGAAAAATGGAATACATCCGGAATACAAAGAATGTGAAGTAAAATGTGCATGTGGAAATACTTTTATGACAAAATCTATTAAAGAAGAGATAAAGCTTGATGTATGCTCACAATGCCACCCTTTCTTTACAGGTACACAAAAATTTGTAAGCCGTGGCGGTCGTGTAGAAAAGTTCAAGAAAAAATACAACATGGAAGAACGCTAAAAATAATGAACTGTCAGATAAAAAATCGACAGTTCTTTTTATTTTTTGAGAAGCACAACTAGCCTTAGTAGCGATAAAATAATAATTGAAAACCTAGAAGTAGAAGATATAATAGAATCAGGTAAGGACTAATATTAAAAAAGGAAGTGTCAAAATGTTTATAAATAAATATAATCTAACTTTAAAAGAAAATATATTCTTAGCCAAAAAACAATCAATAGACTTAATTTATAATAGTGCGAAATTAGAAGGCTGCAATGTAACCTTTCCTGAAACGCAAACTATTTTAGAAGGTATAAATGTAGGCAAGGTATCACTTGATGATATTCAAAAAATATTAAATTTAAGGGATGCTTGGAAATATCTTTTGAACAGCATCGAAGAACCTTTAAATTTAGATTATATTAAAAAAGTTCATTTTATTATAGGAAGAAACGAAGCTTTAGAATGGGGTGTGTTAAGAAATGGGACAGTAAGTATAACGGGAGTTTCCTATATACCCCCAGTGCCTGACGAAAAAGAAATAGAAGAGACCTTAATATTACTCATGAAAAGCAGTACGAGTGATACTTATAAAGCAATTAGATATTTTTTATGGGGATGCAGACAACAATTTTTTTGGGATTGCAATAAAAGGACAAGTACATTAATTGCAAATAAGATTTTAATCTCTAAAGGAGCAGGAATATTAAGCATCCCTGAAAAACACTTATTAAAATTTAATAAACTATTGTCTAATTTTTATGAGACAAATGATTATGAAAAGATAAGCGTTTTTCTATATGAAAACTGTATACATGGTTTAAATATTGATAGAAAATAAGATTATAGCTAAA
>CAYSBC010000092.1:2890-5128 GCA_964429195.1 uncultured Eubacteriales bacterium
AAACAACCCTATCGAGTCCCGATAAATCCTTCATAATTTGAACGTTTTCAAAAATTCCATCCTTTTCAAACAGCTCCTTGACTAGATCTCCTTGGTTGTAACCAATCTCAAAGAAAACCCAGCCCTTAGCCCTTAAAAAGGCAGGGGCTTTTTCTATTATTTCCCGGTAAAAATCCAATCCATCGGTCCCACCGTAGAGAGCTTGATGGGGCTCATAGTTTTTTACGGAAGGAGGTAATTCCTCCATATCCTTTTTAGAAATATAGGGAGGATTGGACAGGATGATATCAAATTTTTTCCCTTGAACAGGTTCCAATAAATGACCATGAAGAAAAGTGATTTGTGACTCTACACCATTCACGATAGCATTTTCCTTTGCAAGAGCTAAGGCATCCTGGTTGATGTCCGTAGCATAAAGAGTAGAGTCCGAATAAGCAGCCAGGCTTACACTGATTGCACCGGATCCTGTCCCGATATCCAGTATCAGGGGAGAAAGATTTTTATCCTTAATAGTGGCTAAGACAGACTCTATAAGAATTTCCGTGTCTGGTCTTGGTATAAGCACATGACTATTCACCTTAAAAGGAAGACCCATAAACTCTTGATTACCGACAATGTATTGAAAGGGTTTATGCATCCCTCTTTGTTCAATTCGTTCTCTATAGACTGACACGAGGTTACCCTCAATTATTTCTTCAGGATACATAAAAAGATAACTTCTATCCTTATGAAGAGTCATAGCTAATAAGAGTTCTGCATCTAGTCTCGGTGTAGGAATACCCTTTTCATTTAAAAAATCGGCGCCTTCATCGATTAAGTGACGAATAGTCTTCCTTTTCTCACTCATTTGCATCCTCTCCTAACACAGCTTTTAAGGATGTAAGAGCCACCTCAAGCTGATCATCATCCGGCTCGACTGTGGTCAACTTTTGCAGTAATAGCCCTGGGATACTTATGAATTTAATAAAGCTTGAGGATGATTTTCCGGCAAATTTTAAAAGTTCATAGGATATGCCTGCTACCAACGGTATAAAAATGATGCGGGAGGCAATTCTCACAATCCAGCTGGGCCACCCTAAGAAAGAATAGAGCAGAAGACTGATAACCATCACAAACATTAAAAAACTTGTACCGCATCGTGGATGAAGGGTAGGAAAGGAACGGCAGTTTTCAACGGTTAAATCCAAACCATTTTCATAGCAATGAATCGACTTGTGTTCGGCACCATGATATTGAAATACTCTTCGAATATCTTTTAAGCGTGAAATGATAAGAATATAGATAACAAATAACAGAATGCGTAGGATTCCCTCGAAAAGATTAAGCCACAAGGGGTTTTGCGTAACAGCACCCATGGCGTTGGTTAAAAGTGTTGGAAGAATAATAAAGAAGCCCACAGAAAATACAAGGGCGACAATGACGGAAAAATAGAGAATGACAGTATTCGCCTTATCGCCAAACTTCTTTTCAATCCAAAGATCGAATTTGTCCTTTTCTACTTGGGCACCGGCTTCCTCTAATACCTCAGCAGAATACATCAAGGTTCTTGTGCCGGTGACCATGGACTGAATCAGGGCATAAATACCCCGAAGTAAGGGAATTTTTGCAATAGCTCCCGGCTTTTTATTTTTTTGAATATCTGTTGTGATACTTCCATCGGGAAGTCTAATCGAGGTAGCCATGGAGGATGAACCCTTCATCATGACGCCCTCCATCACAGCCTGACCGCCTACTTTGGTTGGTGTTGCATTTTTTATAAAAATCTTATTTAAATCCAATAGAATAATCCTCCTGATAACTACATACTTTGCAGCCTTTCTGCCTGAGTTGCCGTTATAAGAGCATCTACTATTTCATCGATATCTCCATCTAAGAAATCATCTAATTTGTAAACAGTCATATTGATTCGATGATCAGAAACTCTCCCTTGAGGGAAGTTATAGGTTCTTATCCTTTCGCTTCTGTCACCTGTACCAACTTGGCTCTTTCTTTCGGCGGCAATCTCGCTGTTTTGCGCCTGAATTTTCATATCGTATAATCGGGCCATTAATACCTTAAAGGCCTTTTCTTTATTCTTGAGTTGAGATTTTTCGTCCTGACAGGTTACAATAATACCTGTAGGCACGTGAGTTAAACGAACAGCAGAGTCCGTCGTATTAACACTTTGACCTCCGTTACCGGAAGAACGATAAACATCCACACGAACATCATTAGGATTGATATCGACCTCAACAGCGT
>CAYSBC010000093.1:0-3070 GCA_964429195.1 uncultured Eubacteriales bacterium
TTATGCGTTATTTAGGTAATTTAGGGGGTATTTATTGTAGTTTTTCGGAGGCTTCTCAGGTACGTAAGTTGTAAATTATTGTGTGTCAGCAACCCCGTCCCTCTGTCAACCCTCTGTCAACCAAAAGTCCATAAAATAATCATTGCTTGAATTGTTATATGCCTTGCATTCGTCTTGCCAAATTTCCATATTTTCTTTTATAATATCACATAAATGATTATATTTACTTTTGGAAATGTAACCACATTCACTCATGCTTTTATAAAATTTCTTTATACTGACTGCAGTTGTTTTTATGGTGCCAGGTGTCGACCACGAACATTTGCGAATAAAGAAATATCCTAAAAAGTCATCTACTTCATATCCACATCCATCTTCCATCCCTAACGGCTCACATCTTGTAAGATATTGGTTAATATAAAAATATACATTATCTAGGTGCTTACTTATTGTCCTTCGAGTCAATCCCGATTGGATTAAATCATTTTCGAATACACCAAGGTATTTTTCGTTTTTCTCTTCTTGTTGCTTGCATAGTTTTTCATATTCTCCGTAATCCATATTTTCCACCTCATTTTCATTGGACTGGGGCACATGTGTCAGCAACCCCGTCCCTCTGTCACTTTGTCACTGCACGGCAGATACTGAACAATTGCGTCTTTCCTTCGCCTTATATAAAGCCTTATCAGCGTTGTTGATGAATTCATTAATCGATAATTCATCTGAAGGAATTATTGTGTTAATCCCTAGACTGATTGTCACATGACCCGAAATGTCAGAGTACAAATGTGGTACAACTATTTCTTCTACACCCTTCCTCATTTGTTCAGCAAGCTTTAATGCATTTTCCTCATCTAAGCGGGGGAGCAATATGGCAAATTCATCTCCTCCTATCCTGCCCACTATATCCGAAGAAGGTTTTGCACAAGTTGTAAGAACCCCAGCAATTTGTTTTATACAATAACTACCGGATAGATGTCCATAATGATCATTAAATTCCTTAAACCAATCAATATCGGCCAATATTAATGATAAAGGCATTGAATGATCTTTGCATCTGCTCCATTCCTCTTCAATTTTGGTTTCAAAACTTAAATGATTAAATACCCCCGTTAAACCATCCGTCTTGGATAGTACCTCCAACCTTTCATTTGCTTCCCGTAATTCCTTGTTCTTTTTCAGTATAATCTTCCTATTATTGAATTCCTCTATACTCCTTCTGTACCGCATCAAAGAAATTGCCCACGATATTATTACAAATGTAGTCGTGTTGATAGAGTTTGCGAACAGCAGCCCTGTAGATTCTTGAAAATACGGCATTATAATAAGAAACAAAGCATGAATGAGGAGATATAGCGACAATAATATAAGCGGACTAATTAATGGTGTAATGGCTATGGCTATGACTGCCACAACATATATGACAACTTGTCCATTGGTTAATTGATCCAACAACGATATTCCTGCGCACCATATCAATATAAAACTGATAAATACATATCCAACGAGGCGAATGGCGGATATGTATCGAAGCACATCAGTTCCTAACTTCATATAAATTGTTAAAAATGCTAACATTACCAGTAGCATTAAGATATACATGAATCCGTAATATATGTAAGGTGTAACAAAAAGATTATCCTTGTTTATATGGTAATGAATCGCAATCATCATGGCTTCTAAAACAATAAATGTTATTGCTGTAATCTTTGCCCTTGCAACATTCATCCTATTCATATCTATTTCAAATTCCGTCTTATCTGAGATAGTTATTGGCAAAAAACTTTTTATAAAATTCTTTATTTTATTAAGCATCCCAAGCACCTCAATTTTTCTATCTATAACAGTTTTTTGTCTTTGCTACATATTATACACGGTTCTAGATAATATTTCCATTATATTGAATAATCAGGGCATGTGTCAGCAACCCCGTCCCTTTGTCATCCGCTTTGTCATCGTAGGCATCGTATTGTTACAACCTTTTCCATCACGTGAATAATTAGTACAACCAAGAAACGGTTGCATCTGGCTATTGTTTCCCCTTTTTACTATCAGGTATCCGTCAACACATTGATCACATTTTTGTATGGACAATTTCTTACCCCTGAGGTCATTAGTTAAAAAGCCGCAAATTTCTGGTTCATTGGTACATATATATAGTCTCAGACCATAAGAGTTTTTATATTTGAATGC
Organism: uncultured Eubacteriales bacterium; assembly: GCA_964429195.1. Classification (GTDB taxonomy): domain Bacteria; phylum Bacillota; class Clostridia; order Peptostreptococcales; family JAAYPU01; genus JBBAFM01. The sequence continues at coordinate 2,194 of CAYSBC010000093.1, forward strand.
TAAGGGATATCCACATATAGGGCAACTGTTGCGATATGGCGCCTTATCCTCTTTCTCATTCCAGTTTCCTTGAAGCAAAACACTTTTATAGTCTCGCTTAATTTCCAAAAGAAATTCCGACGGATTTTTTTCCGGGGCAATAAAATAGACTCTATTTTTGGTGCGCGTCATTGCAACATAAAATAATCGGCGTTCTTCCGCATATTCGATTGAATGATCTTCCTTGATAACAAATTTTAGCACCGGATCGTCTTCAATCTTAGATGGAAAACCGTATGTTTCATTACGACCATTAATAACGATGACATTATCATAACCTAAACCCTTTGAAGAGTGGGCTGTCATAAAAGTAATATCAAGCTTTGGATATTTTACTGAGCGAACTTTGGACCCACGTTTTCTAAACTCGAACAGCCCGGAACGCTCCAGATTATCCCCATCAAAACCAAATCTCCCAAGTAATAGAATATTGGATTTTTCACTTTTTCCCTCTGCTTTGTTGTATTCAATAATTTGCTCTATTGCAATCTCAACAGCATGTGCAACTGCGTAAATTGCACCACTTCGATTATCTGCATTTATCGCTTTTCGGGTAGCGTCATAGGTGTAAATAATGACAGGATTATTGATTCTTTTAGGAGAAATTAGGTCCTTTTGAATTTGAGAGGTATTTTTTTGTATAAAGTTTCCTGCAATATCGATAATTTCTTGGGCATTTCTATAGGTATTTACAATTTTAAGGAGCTCACCATATCCCATTTTCTCACAGAATTTTGTAAACAGGCTAATATCTGAACCACTAAAAGCATAAATAGATTGCCAATCATCCCCTACCGCTATTATCTTTGCCTCCGTTACAGTGGAGAGCTCCTTTGTG
>CAYSBC010000093.1:3080-5119 GCA_964429195.1 uncultured Eubacteriales bacterium
AGATTAAATCGCTGTCTTGAAATATCCTGATATTCATCAATAATAATATATTTGAAATCAAGTTTTTGTTTCATTTCCTTGACCTGCCTCAAGATTGAAGCTGACTCATTAATCATATCTTCAAAATCAACAGCATCATTTTCAGCTAGAAATCTTTGGTATTCTAAATAACATCCTTGACATATATCTAAAAATAGCTTCGTACGTACATTAGTAGTCGAGTTGGACATGCGCAAGAAATCTTCATTTACGTAGGCATTCGCCTTAAAATTAGAGATAAACCTGCAGATTAAAACTACCAATTTTCTAATGTACCTCGATTGCTCAGAAAAAACCAACTTTTCTACTATTTCTCTTTGCGGGCGAGGATTTAGTATAAACCCATTTCCCTCCAATTGTACTTTAAGATGGCCTAACAGGGGACGTTGGTCATTATATCTTGAAAAAGTATATATTAATGCTGTTCCATGTTGTCGGTGAATCAAAACCTTTTGTTTAATGGCTTTTTTATAGGCTTTAATTTCATTCGGGCTAAAACGATTATTCTCTCCAGATTCTGAAATCCCAAAATGCTCTATGTATGCCATATTATCCCCTTGGGAAATTTTGAAATCCGGCGTATAAGGCTTTCTCGCGAACTGGATATTAAATGGATAGATGGGTTCATACGGATAATCTATATTATTTAAATACAGAAAATTTGCAATTTCAACTTCTTGTTTTGAACGCAAAATTTCATTAGCAATTGTAACCCTTCTTTTACTTCTACTATCGGAGATTTCCTGAACATATTCATTTAGATCGCTTTTCAATGTTTCATATTTTGCTTTTGCTACGGAATTAAAAAAAGTATTTAGGTTTTCTCCCTCGTAGGGTGCTTCAAAGTATGCTCCAAAAAATAGGATTAAATTATTGACCATTCGTTCATTATTTAACAGATTACCTCGAAAATAATCCATCAAAACAAAATATAATTTCGATGAGTCAACGATATTTAATTTCTGATTAACCCTTTTACGGATGATGGCATTTCCCGTAGAATGAAATGTGGTAATGGGGCAATCAATTGCAAGGTACTTATTTATCTTTTCTTTTAATTCCTCAACAGCCTTATTTGTAAAGGATATAACTAAAATTTGTTTAGGATTAATGCTTTTTTTCTCAACTAAATATTTTACTTTAGCCGCGACGGTGGTCGTCTTCCCTGCCCCTGCTCCGGCAATCACTAAGCAATAATCCTCATCCGTCAGTACAACCTCACGTTGGTTTTCATCTAAAAGAATACTGGGATCAACGCTTTTCAATATAGTATCCAGATAATCTTTTTCATCTATTTTAGCCTTTGATATATAATCATGATTGTGCTTATTAACTATTTCATCGGTCCTCTTAAGTGTTTCAAGCGCTGATATAAGCTTTTTTTCATCGATTGAATGCTTCGAGCAATACTCGGATAGTATTCCCCCATTACGTATAACAAGGAAATACTTATGCAGTTCCTCAAAACCACTTAATATCTTATTGTAATCGCTTCTTGCTATATAGCGTGTCTCCCTCAAAAGACTGTTTAGTAAGTTCTCATAATCATACAACCTCTTAACTTCAGATGGTATTTCAAATGAAATAATTCTTATAGAATTATCGCTTTCTTCTTTTGAAAATAATTTTATAATATTTGAAAGAATCCCCATATTGTACCCTCTTAGCTATAGCCGCAGTTTTAACGCACTGACAGCCTTTTCTTTTGTCTATAATGATAAATTAATGCTCATTTCTAATTATACACGGTTTTAGACAATATTTCCATTATATTGAATAATCAGGGACAGGCTGTATTGTATATGTCTATCAATGTGTCAACAACCCCGTCCCTTTGTCATCTTCTCCCTCATTTGTCCCAATAAAAAAAAACCTATAAATACAGGAGTTTTAAGTATGCACCCCATCTTATCTGAGACGTGTCAAGGCCTCGGGTTGCCTCATCTCTTTTTCAATATCCGATGATATATAGGGCTATCTTTGTCACACTCCTTCACAGC
>CAYSBC010000094.1:0-5104 GCA_964429195.1 uncultured Eubacteriales bacterium
TGGCGGAGAAGGAGGGATTTGAACCCTCGCGTCGGTGGCCCGACCTACCGCATTTCGAGTGCGGACCCTTCAGCCACTTGGGTACTTCTCCTCAAAGCTCGCTATCAAATTATAGCACATTTTGAAAAAATAGAAAACAAAATTTCAGGCTCTTATCCTATCAGAATCATTTGATAAGCAAGAAAAATAGAGTATAATAGGATTATAGTGAACCAAAAGCCTTCTAGCATAACAATACATATTGAGAGGAAGAGAGAGAATGGAAAAAGAATTGCAGGACTATTTGAATTATCTTTTAGCAGAAAAGAAAATTTCGAAACATACATTTGTTGCCTACAAAGCGGACATAGAAAAATTCTTAGCTTACCTACATGAAAAATCAGTGGATGATTGGGGCAAGATAAGCAAAACCTTTGTCATAGGCTATGTTTTAAAGCTAAAAGAAGAAGGTCGTGCCTCATCCACTATTTTAAGAAATATTTCTGCCATCCGATCTTTTTCTGATTTTCTCATTCTCAAGGGTATTCTCAAAGTCGATCCTACCCTAGGTATCGATATACCTCAAGGGAAAAAAACCGATGTGGAGTATCTAACGATAGAAGAAATTGAGCTTTTACTGAGCCAGCCTGACGAATCCATGAAGGGCATTCGAGATAGAGCAATCTTGGAAACCCTTTACGGAACAGGTGTCAAGGTATCAGAGCTCATCGACTTAAAAGTAGAAGATGTGAATATAAGGATGAAATTTATTACATGCAGCGGTGACCACGGTAAACCTAGAATCATCCCCTTAGGGAAAATGGCTGCCGAGGCTTTGCGAAAATATATGGAAGAATTCAGGAAAAAGATTGTCAAAGGAGAAGATGAGCACGCATTTTTTCTTAACTTAAGCGGGACCGGACTAAGCAGGCAAGGCTTATGGAAAATCATCAAAAAATATGCTGCAGAGTCGAATCTCGGCAAAGAAATAACGCCGGTAACTCTCCGGCATTCCTTTGGTGTCCACTTGGTCCAAAACGGGGCCGACTTAAAATCCGTCCAGGAATTAATGGGACACTCCGATATTTCCACAACTCAAATCTATGCGGATATTATAAAATATAGACTTAAAGAGGTTTATGATAGAACTCATCCAAGAGCTTAAGGAGGAAAAAATGATGAAAAGAGCGATAGTGATTGTACTAGATAGTCTTGGAATTGGTGCATTAGAGGATGCCAAAGACTATGGAGATGAAAATGCTAACACACTAGGAAATATTGTCAAAAATCATGATATCCATATTCCGAATTTAGTTAAATTGGGATTAGGTCATATTGAAGGCGTGGATTACTTAGAAAAAACAGAAAAACCTCTAGGAGCCTTTGGCAGAGCATCGGAGCTATCTAAGGGAAAGGATACCACTGCAGGTCATTGGGAAATGATGGGTCTGCCTGTAAAGGTGCCTTTTAACACTTTCCCCGAAGGCTTTCCAAAGGCATTCATAGCAGAATTTGAAAAAAGAATCGGAAGGAAAACCATGGGCAATTACCCGGCTTCAGGCACGGAAATCATCAAAGATCTTGGGGAAGAACATATTGCTACCGGAGATATCATCGTTTACACCTCGGCAGACAGTGTTTTTCAAATTGCAGCTCACGAAGGAGTGGTCGCCTTGGAAGAACTGTACAAGATATGCGAAATTGCCAGGGAGATGTTGGTCGATGACCTGCAAGTAGCTAGGGTTATTGCAAGGCCCTTTATAGGGGAAAATGGAAATTATACAAGGACGGAAAACCGAAGGGATTTTTCCATATCACCCTTTGAAAATACGGCCTTAGACCATATAAAAAATAGCGGCAAGGTGGTTTATGCCGTCGGTAAAATAGAAGATATTTTTAATAAGCAGGGCATTACCAAGGCGGTTCATACGAAAGATAATATGGATGGAGTGGATAAGACTTTAGAGGCTATGGAGCAATCCTTTAACGGTCTTTTGTTTACTAATCTGGTGGACTTTGATGCTCAGTTTGGTCATCGAAGGAACTGCCTGGGCTATAAAGGGGCTATGGAGGAATTTGATGCAAGGTTGCCGGAAATTCTGGGCCTTCTAAAGGAAGAAGACATCTTAATTTTGACCGCTGATCATGGCAATGATCCGGCACATCATGGTACAGACCATACGAGGGAATATGTTCCTATTCTAGTGGTTGGGAAACATGTCAGTGAGAATATTGACTTAAAAACTCGGGAAAGCTTTGCAGATATCGGAGCCAGCATTTGCGATTACCTAGCTGTTACGCCGACAAAATATGGCAAGAGCTTCATAAAAGAAATCCTCAAATAGGAGGTTTCTAAGGAGGTTGCACACATGAATATGTTGGATTTGATCTATAAGAAAAAGGAAGGCAAAGCTCTCACAAGAGAGGAGTTTAAATATTTCATTCAAGGTTATACTCGGGGAGACATAGCGGATTACCAGGCATCAGCACTTTTAATGGCTATTTATTTTCAGGGACTGACCAAGGAAGAGACATTTTTGCTGACTGAGCAAATGCTCCAATCAGGAGACAGCATGGATTTATCCTTTATAAAAGGTATAAAAGTCGACAAACACAGCACAGGTGGTGTAGGGGATAAGACCACCTTGATAGTGGGACCTTTGGCTGCATCCTGCGGTGTTCCTATCGCTAAGATGTCAGGAAGAGGTCTGGGTTTTACAGGAGGAACCATTGATAAATTAGAGTCCATACCGGGATTTAGAACCTCTCTTTCTGGAGAAGAATTCACCAAAAATGTCAATGAAATCAGTATTTCCCTCATCGGTCAGACAGGGGATATTGCTCCTGCCGACAAGAAGCTTTATGCCCTAAGGGATGTTACAGGTACAGTGGATAATATCGGTTTGATTGCAGGAAGCATTATGAGCAAAAAGCTAGCATCGGGGAGTGACGCCATTGTCCTTGATGTAAAATGTGGCAACGGGGCCTTTATGCCGGATATGGAAAGCGCTATTCTTCTTTCGGAGTACATGACAGAAATCGGCCAACATGCGGGCAAGGAAACTATCGCCATTGTAACAGATATGAATCAACCTCTGGGACGTTGTATCGGCAATGCTCTAGAGGTCCAAGAGGCTATCCAGGTTTTGAAGGGAGAAGGTCCTGAGGATATTACTCATTTATCCCTTGTCCTTGCTGCTTACATTCTTTTATTAGGCGGGAAAACCAATTCCTACGAAGAAGCGCTGGAGAAGGTCAAGGAAAAGCTTTATGACGGAAGCGGTTTCGCAAAATTAGAAGAATTGATTGACGCCCAAGGCGGAGATGCCCGGGTCACCAGTGATTTTAAATTTTTCAAGACCAGCCCCATGACAGAGGTTTTTGCCTCGGAAGCAGGCTACGTGACAGAGCTTTTAGCCCATGAAATAGGGAAAGCTTCTTTGACAACAGGTGCAGGTCGTGAGACAAAAGAATCGGCACTTGATTTGGGAGCCGGAATCACTTTGGCAAAAAAAATAGGTGATCAAGTTAATAAAGGAGATCTATTAGCCAAGGTTTATTGTGATTATGATGAGAAGACTGACGAGGCTATAAAGATTGTTAAAAATGCTTATAAAATTGAAAAAACAAGACAAGATCCACCAAAGCTCGTTAAAGCAATTATCTCTCATGATAATGTGAAAATATTCTAAAATTGCCACATAATAATACCTCTTTTTCTGAATGTAAATGTTCTGCAAAGGTAAAATAAAAAGAAAAGGAGGTTTTTATATGCACAAAAAAGCCGTTGCGAAAATAATCGTATTTATTTTGCTTTTTTCTTTAATTCCTATACCGATTGCGGCAGAAGAATTCGATATAAATGCTAAATCCGCTATCCTCATTGATGGGAAAAGCGGGGATGTAATTTATGAAAAGAATAGTCATGAAAAATTGCCACCTGCAAGCGTGACGAAGATTATGACCATGCTCTTAACAATGGAAGCTATAGAAAGAGGCGATATTCATCTGGAAGATAAGGTGACCATCAGTGCAAGAGCAGAGAGCATGGGTGGGAGTCAGTTGTACCTGGAAACAGGTGAACAGCAAACAGTAGAATCTCTCTTAAAAGGGATTGCCATATCTTCAGCAAATGATGCCTGCGTTGCAATGGGAGAATTTATTGGCGGCACAGAGGAGCTCTTTGTGGCATCCATGAATAAAAGGGCGAAAGAATTGAATATGGTGAATACCAATTTTGTGAATACCAATGGATTACCTGTAGAAAATCATTACACCACAGCTTACGATATAGCTATTATGTCCAGGGAATTGTTAAAGCACCCGACTATCCATAATTGGTTAACCATTTGGATGGATACGCTGACAGTAGGAAAGGATGGTAAGCCTAAAACAGAATTGGGTTTAACCAATACCAACCGGCTTATCAAAACTTATCCGGGAGCCAATGGCATTAAAACAGGTTACACAGGAGAAGCCGGTTATTGTCTGTCCGCATCCGCTACAAAAAATAACATGACGTTAATATCCGTCGTACTGGGAGCTCCTACAACTCATGTCAGATGGAATGAATCTGCTAAATTATTAGATTACGGTTTTGCTGTTTATGAATGCATGACCTTAGCTTCTAAGAATCAAGTTTTAGGAACCGTCAATGTGGATAAAGGCAAGGAAGAAGTTATCCATGTTATTCCGGAAGAAGAAATCAGTTTATTAATTAAAAAAGAAGACAGAAAGAACATAACCAAGGAAATTAATATGCCGGAACAGGTAAAGGCTCCTATTAAAAAGGGCAGTATTATCGGAGAATTAGTTGTTTATCGAAATAATGAAATTTATAAAACTTATCCCTTGATTGCAGAAACAGATATTGAATCAGCGAGCATTCTGAACATTTATTATAAATTATTTAAAAGCATCATCTATTAAAAAGGAAAAGAGCAAAGGTGTAGCTATAAGCAAATGAAAGGCTGCTCACTGCTCTTTGCTCTTTTTTTTTGTCGTTTTGCCCACCTTTTTTCTTTAGCACCGATAAAATTTCTTTAAAAGGTAGAAAAGCAAGGTGTGAATACGATATAATATCCTCGAAACCGAGGATATTATATGCCTCCGGCGGATTTTATGC
>CAYSBC010000095.1:0-5034 GCA_964429195.1 uncultured Eubacteriales bacterium
CATCCCATGGATACCTGATTAATCAGTTTCTAAGTCCTTATTCCAACAAGAGAACAGATAAATATGGCGGAAGCTTGGAAAACCGAATGAGATTCATTGAAGAGATTATCAAGGGTATAAGGGATAAGTGTGGGAAAGATTTCGTTATAAGTGTAAGAATACCTGCAGATGAATTTTTAGAAGAGTTTGGAATAAGTGAAGAGGGGATAAACCTTCAAGAGGGAGTAAGGATAGCAAAGTATATAGATAATTTAGGAGTGGATGCTATTAATGTTACCTCCGGTATTTTTTTAACTACGAATACTATCATTGAGCCAACATCCTATCCCCAAGGCTGGAGAAGCCATTTGGCAGAGGAAGTAAAAAAAGTTGTAAAAGCTCCTGTTATAGCGGCAAGTGTTATTAGAAAGCCGGAATACGCAGAAGAATTACTAGAGAAGAATATTGTCGATTTCGTAGCCTTAGGTAGAGGGCTCTTGGCAGATCCAGAATGGGTAAAGAAGGTTGAAGAAGGAAGAGAAGGCGAAATAAGACCGTGTATCTCATGCTTGCATTGTTTGGAATTGGTCTATGCAGAAAAAGGATCAGAATGTGCTGTCAATGTTGAAGCAGCTAGAGAGCTAAAGTTACCGGATTTAATTCAAGATGGTAAAGAGAGAGTCGTTGCCATCATAGGAGCAGGCCCTGCAGGCATGGAAGCAGGAAGCATACTAGCTATGAGAGGATTTAAGCCAATCCTATTTGAAAGAGAAAAGGAAGTGGGCGGACAGCTGCAATTGGCAAATAAACCTCTCCATAAAGAAAAAATGAACTGGCTCATTGATTACATGGCGAATCAACTTAATCTGCTGGGGGTAGAAATAAGACTCGGTACTGTGCCTAGCATAGAAGAAATAAAAAAATTAGACCCTTACGCAGTCTTTGTAGCAACTGGAGCGAGTGAAATAGTTCCTAAAATACAAGGTGTTGATAACGAAAATGTTCACTTAGTGTCTGATATATTGAAAAGCAAGGTAAAAATTGCAGGTCAAGAGGTAGTCGTCATAGGTGGGGGCATGACTGGACTTGAGACAGCAGAATTATTAGCTGAACAGGGTAACAAGGTTACCATAATCGAAATGCTAGGCAAAATAGGTCAGGGGATCTATACTCCTAACCGTATCGATATCATAAACAGATTGAAAAAACATGGCGTTAAAATGCTTGCTAATCATAAACTTAAAAGCATTGTCGATACAAAGGTGGTACTAGAGGATCTTATTAAAGAGACAGCTATAGAAATGACGGCAGACCATGTCATTTTATCCTTAGGGGTTAAATCCAACAATCAAATTGTGGAAGGCATTAAGCAAAGTTTTGAGAATGTAAAAGTAATTGGAGACGCTCAGGAAACTGGAAGGATAGCACATGCTATTAAAGCAGGACATATGGAAGCCCGCAATTTATGAGTTGTGGTAAATAGATAACAAAGGAGACATGCACAGAAATATGTCTCCTTTGTTGTCTCTTTTTGATTTTATTGAATCGAGATTATTGCTGGATGCTCATCTATTTTAGGATGATTTGATAATAGCTTTTCTTACCTTTTTTAATAAGTATTTTCCCATCATTAAACAGATCCTCAGTAACTATCATTTTTGAATCATTGACCTTCTTATCATCGATAGATAGGCCACCTTGCTTGATAAGGCGGTTTCCTTCACTTTTGCTTGGAATTAAACCTAAATTTACCATCAATGTAACGATATCGATATTAGCATTTAAGTCGTCTTGAGATATTTCATAGCTTGGCACATTATCCATGCTACCCTCTTTGGAGAACAAAGCACGGGCAGCTTCTTGAGCTTTGATAGCATCCTCTTCACTGTGTACTAGCTTTGTCACTTCAAAAGCCAATACCTCTTTAGCCTTATTTATTTCTGACCCTTCTAGATTTCCTAATGCATTAACTTCTTCCATTGGTAAAAAGGTAAGAAGAGATAAACAATTTTTAACATCGGCATCATCAACATTTCTCCAATATTGATAAAATTCATAAGGTGTTGTTTTTTCTGGATCAAGCCAAAGGGCACCCTTTTGTGTTTTTCCCATCTTAACTCCTTGGCTGGTTGCTAATAAAGTAAAGGTCATACCGTATACCTGTTTTCCATTAACACGTCTGACAAGATCAACACCACTTATGATATTCGACCATTGATCATCACCACCTAATTGAAGCTTGCAATCGTATCGGTTGTTCAGCTCTAAAAAGTCATAGGATTGCATCAGCATATAGTTAAACTCTAGGAAAGACAATCCTTTTTCAAGTCTAGATTTAAAGCATTCTGCGGTTAACATACGATTAACTGAAAAGTGTCTTCCAATATCCCTAAGAAATGGAATGTACTGTAAATTCATAAGCCAATCTGCATTATTGACCATAATAGCTGCATTATCCTTTGAAAAGTCTAAGAACTTTTCGAAGAATTTGCCAAAACGATTGCAGTTATTGATTGTATCTTCGACAGTTAACATTTGCCGCATATCTGTTCTACCGGAAGGGTCACCAATCATACCTGTACCACCACCTAAAAGGATAATAGGTTTGTGACCGGCAGCTTGCATATGCATCATTGTAATAATTTGAAGAAAATGGCCTACATGGAGACTATCTGCAGTGGGGTCAAATCCTATATAAAAAGTTACAGATTCTTTCCCTAAAAGATCTTTTATTTCTTCCTCGTGAGTGGCTTGTTGAATAAAGCCTCTTTCTTTTAAAACATCATATACATTTCTCATCATAGATCCTCCTAAACTTTCATATATACATATATTTAAATTCAAAAACAAATAAAAAAAGCGACTATTTTACACCTCTAAGGGCGAAATAACCGCGGTACCACCTTAATTTAAACTCAAATGAATTTACACTTTAACTGCGATAACGAGCAGACCGTCGAATGATAGCTCAGGAGTGTAAATTCATTCATTAACATCTATAGTTTTGCACCAACCAACTACTCTCTAAAAGATTATTAGGAACTACTGAATCCTTCATAGCCTTAAAATATTAATTTCTGCTATAGTAACACAAGAATTTTTAAAAAGCAAGCGGTTTTCAGGCTGTTAAAGTTGACAGAAGGAAAACATTATAATATAATAAAAAAGCTATTCGTGTAAAAGTTCACTAGCCCCGGATTTTGCATGATAAAAATTGAAAATAAAAATTTATGATAAAAATTAGGAGGTACTATGATGAAATCTTTCATAGCTAAGCCTCATGAAGTGGAAAGAAAATGGTACGTTGTTGATGCTGAAGGAAAAAATTTGGGAAGAATGTCTACTCAAATTGCAACGATTCTAAGAGGAAAACACAAACCAATCTACACACCTCATGTTGACACAGGAGATTATGTCATTGTGATAAATGCTGAAAAAGTAGCAGTTACAGGTAAAAAAAGAACAAATAAAATGTACAGACATCATACAGGTTACATTGGCGGATTAAAAGAGTTTTCTTTCGAAAAAATGTTAGAAAGAAAACCTGAAGCTATAGTGGAGCGTTCTGTTAAAGGTATGTTGCCTAAAGGACCGCTTGGTAGACAAATGTATACTAAACTTAAGGTTTATTGTGGGCCGGAGCATAAGCACGAGGCCCAAAAACCTGAAGTTTTAGAAATATAGAGGGGAGGTAATCGAAGAATGGCAAAGTTACAGTATATAGGAACCGGTAGAAGGAAATCCGCTGTTGCGAGAGTTAGATTAATCCCTGGCGAAGGCAAGATTACTATTAACAAAAAAGATATTGAAGAGTTTTTTGATTATGAGAGCTTAAAAAAAGAAATCAGAAGACCTTTTGAGATAACTGGTATGGTTGGAAGATTTGATGTAATAGCTACTGTCAAGGGCGGTGGATTCACAGGGCAAGCAGGAGCATTAAGACATGGTATTTCCAGAGCTTTAGTTCGATCGGATGCAGAATTAAGAAGTGCTCTTAAAAAAGCCGGATTCTTAACAAGAGATCCAAGAATGAAGGAAAGAAAGAAATACGGACTTAAAAAAGCAAGAAAAGCTTCACAGTTCTCAAAGAGATAATATTAATACGTTCAATATCAAGGAGTCACAGAAATGTGGCTTCTTTTGTTTTGCTTTAAAACTATATATAGTGTTAAACAAGGTCGAATTCAAGATAGTAACATTGTAAACTTGAAGATTATTGAGTATAATATAACTTAATTATGAAGGTTTCTGAATCAGATAAAATACATATTGGCAGGAGGCATAAGAATGAGCATTCCACACAATGAGAATTCGCGTGTAAAAATACCAGCCTTGGTTCATTTTACACGCCTTGATTATGAATATGTATCATTAAAAGAGTATTCAGGAACAATCGACCATGATACTAATATTTTTGTTGATATTTTTCGTCAGTCAATAAACCATATTAACCGAACACGCTTATCTATCCAAGATGTAGAAAAAATAGTAGAAGATATTAGCTTTAAGCTGTCTAACGATGACCTAGGGAAGGAGTTTTATTCCTTACTGTTAACAGGTTATAACGGGCTAAAACTAATAGACTTTGATTCGCAAAATGGTAGCTTGAACAGATATCAAATTATTAGCGAGCTTACATATAAAAACGGATACGATGAATTTAGACCGGATATCACAATTTTAATAAATGGGATGCCTTTAGCATTTATAGAAGTAAAAAAACCAAATAATAAAGATGGCATACAAGCAGAATATGCTCGCATGAACAAAAGATGCCAGAATAAAAAGTTTAGACGATTTATAAATATCACACAGCTTATGATCTTTTCAAACAACAGTGAATATGACGACGCAGAGGCTGTACCTTTGGAGGGAGCATTTTATGCTGCCATCAACTATGAAAAGTTATTCTTTAGTCATTTTAGGGAAGAAAAAACTGATATTTTCACAGCTATCAAGAATATAGATGAGAAAGCAGAGCAATTTATATCATATGAGAATAATCTTGTTTGTATTATACACTCACCAGAATAGTCCTCAAATATAAATGCATTT
>CAYSBC010000096.1:0-1448 GCA_964429195.1 uncultured Eubacteriales bacterium
CTGGCCTTTATGTTAAAGCTGGGGACGTTCTATTAAAAGAAGAAATTACCATGATAATTACCACCTTAAAGGAAGAGGGTAGCATCAAAAATCTTTCCAACACATGGTTTGGAAATGGAATAAATTTAAGCAACAGGATGCAGTAACAACATAAGGTTCCTAATGAATCAAGGATATTTTCTTTGGTTCATTTTTTTTCTGTTAAGAAAATAATAAATATTTCTTTTTTGGATATTCTATATTTAAATAAATAAAGAGGAGAGATTGGTTTGAAAAAGCTACTTTATATTACTTGTAATTCAAAGCCTGAAAAACTATCAGCTAGCAAGACAGTAGGTAGGGCTTGTATCAATGCATGGCTTGAAGCAGACAATACTATTCAGGTAAAGGAACTGGATCTATATGAAATGCATCTTCCACGGCTACAGCATCAATATTTTAAAGATAGAAATTCAGTGGTTGACAAAAAAGATTATGATGCTTTATCTGAGGATGGACGGAAAGAGGTCGATCGTATTATTGAACTTTCGAAGGAATTTAGAGATGCCGATTATTATGTTATAGCTACCCCTATGTGGAATCTCATGTTTCCTGCAACCCTAAAGGAGTATTTGGACTGTATTTTACAAAATGATATTCTCATGAAGATTGATCCTAACCAAGTAACAGGGCTCTTAAATGATAAAGAACGTATTATGATTTATATTCAATCTTCTGGTGGAGGTATTCCTTGGATTTTAGAAGGAAAGTTGAATCATGGTGGAACTTATTTTAAGGATATATTTAAGTTTGTAGGCATTAAGAATTTTTACGAAATCCTTGTTGATAAAACAGGTTACACCGCTGAGGAACAAGATAAGGCTATAGAAAAAGGGAAAAAAGAAGTAAAAGCAGTCATAGAAAAAATTCAATAAGAATCAAGCCCTGTTTTATTTAACAATACTATTCTTGTATTCGGGCATAAGCTTCTTGAAAGCCGTGGGTAAAGGATAATTTCTTAATTGGTCGAGTTCTATCCATTGAGTCTGAGGGCAATCAAGGCTCACTTTTTTAGGAGTTTTGAACCGATAAAGTGTCATGTTCCATGTTCGATGGGAAAAAACATGTTTAGCTTTTCGCAATGGTTCTATAAGCTCAACAGTCGTGCCAAGTAAGGCTTCTAATTCTTCTTTAATACTTATGCCTTGTCGAAGTGCTACATGCTGCTCGATTATTGGAAAACCCCATAGGCTAGCCAACAAACCTTTGGAAGGCCTTTTTATAATAAGAATTAGATTGTTGTATTCTACCCATGCAACTTCCATATCTAATTGAATATTCTTAACTTTTGCTTTTTTATAGGGTAAAAGATTTTCACAGCCTAATTGATGGCTTAGACAGAAAGAATGGACAGGACAAATCTCGCATTTGGGGTTCTTTGGAAGGCAAACCTGAGCCCCTAATTCCAT
>CAYSBC010000096.1:1458-4993 GCA_964429195.1 uncultured Eubacteriales bacterium
GAAATGGCGACAATCATCTGGTAATAACTTCATAGCTATTTCCTCAAAGGATTGGCGTGTTTTAATGTGGCTAATATCACGATGGTCATTTAATAGTCTGGCTATTACACGAAGCACGTTACCATCAACAGCAGGGAATCTTAGGTTAAAGGCAATGCTAAGAATAGCCCCAGCGGTATAAGGACCAATTCCGGGAAGTCTGATGACCTCATGAAAGTCTTTCGGGAAAAGTCCATCATATTTTTCCTGGAGGATTACTGCAGTTTCCTTGAGCCTTTTTGCTCGAGAGTAATAGCCTAGACCTGTCCAAGCTTTTAAAACCTCATCCTCAGAAGCATCTGCCAGATCCCTAATAGTGGGAAAAGCTTTCATAAAACTTATATAATAATCTATCACTGTATCCACTTGAGTTTGCTGCAGCATGACCTCAGATACCCAAATACAAAAGGGATCATGAGTTCTACGCCAAGGCAAATCCCTTTTGTTTTCTTGATACCAGTCTAGAAGCTTGTCTGCAATTTTAAAAGCATTAGCATCGATATATTCTATTTGTTGAGCATTATTTGCTTTTGTCATGTTATAACCTCGATCTATTGAATATTCGTAGATTGCTACTGCATTTTATCATAATTATCGGGTTAAATCATTAGGCAAGGTTATCCATTTTTAAAATAATAGTTTTTCTTTTCATGATACCTCAGAAATTCGTAAGATTCATTCGGAGTCTATAATAGAAAAGGTTAAGGAGGAGAGACAAAATGAAAAAAGCAGCTTTAATAATTTTAGTTTTAGTTATGATTCTTTCAAGTACCACCGCTATATTTGCAGATTCATGTAATAATGGTAAGTTCAGACCACCAGGACTAGCAAAAAAGGGAGGTTTGCCACTGAGTATTGCTAAAAAATTTATAGACATTGATGGGTATAGCTGGGCGCAAGAGGCTATTGAAAGAATGGCAGAAAAAGGGGTCATAAAAGGAATCGGAGAAGGGAAATTTGCTCCACAAAGATCTGTGACGAAACTAGAAGCCATAGTCATGGCTTTAAGAGTAATGGGAGAAGAAGAGGCAGCAATCGATTATCAGGGTCAAATAAAGAACGGGAAAGTAAAGTTCAAGCTAAAAGACTACTTACAAGAGTGGGCTTATGGTTATGTCAAGCTTGCTGAAGAAAAAGGAATCTTAGATGAAGCGGATATGATCTATTTCAAACTCAATGACCCGGCTTCAAGACATGAAGTAGCAAAATATATTGTCAGAGCAATGGGTAGCGAGGAAAAGGCTGAAAGATACATGGATGCGAAACTTGATTACAAAGATGCAGCGTTCATACCTCAAGGATCCGTAGGATATATTCATGTTGCTAATGAAGGGAAGTTGATTACGGGTTATCCCGATGGGACATTCAGACCATTTAATGAGGTAACTAGAGCGGAAATGGCTGTTATGGTAGCACGTCTTGAAGGAAAAGTTGAAGGCGACAAAGATGATGAAGATGAGATTAGTATTTATAGAGGAAAAGTAACAGACATCGATACAGTGGGTACCAACAGATCAATAGAATTAGACGATAAGAAAGTTTATATATTGACTGATGATACAAAAGTAGTATTTGACAATGATGTAAAGGGTACTATAAAAGATATCAAAATTGGTGATACTGTAAAAATAACAGTCAATAAAGATAATCGGGCAGTCGAAATAGTCATCGAAAGAAAACTGGAAAATACAAGATACAATGGAATAGTAACATCTCTTGGTATCAATAAATTCGTCATGTTTGCTTTAGATTATGCAGATAAAATTGTTGAATTTAACCTTGAGAAAGATTTCGAAATAGACTTTAAAGATGGAAAAGGCAAAATAGATGATTTGCGAGAAGGCCATAGTATCAAGGTCATAATTGAAAATAGTAAGGTTAAACAAGTTATAGCAGATAATGATCGAGATACTAGTGTTTTATACGGAAGATTGGATAATATATACAAAGAAGAAAAACAAATATTAGTCTATATAAATTCAAGCTATAAAACATACTCATTAGATAAAGATGTTGAAATATTTTTAAATGTAAAAGCTGTAAGTCTTGAAGATCTTAAGAAAGACGACATGCTTGTAATAGATCTTGATAGCAGCAATGAAGTCATCACATTAAATGCTTATAGATAAAATGTTCATTTATATCAAGACCCTCATATATATAATCTGACATATATTGACTACCTGGTTAAGTTCAAAAGGGGAGGATTAAAAACTGTAATAGGTTTTTAATCCTTTTTGCATAGATAGCATTTTTATGAGTCTATCCATTGAAAAGTTATCCCAAAAGTTTTATGATTGACGTATTAGGGTGATCTGCTACTGCGGGAACGTTAGACAAGATTGCTTGAAAATTGTATAAAAGTGATTATTTAATTATATATGAAGGGAGTATATTGATGCCTGATTATGATCAAGAAGTTTTTTTAATGTCAGTTTTAGGAAATGTTGAGGCAGGCATGATTCAATCATTATTAGAATCATATGGTATTCCAGTATTAAAAAAGTATAAATCTGCAGGAGGGGCATATATGGAATTCTATATGGGAATGTCTGCAGCAGGTATTGATTTATATGTTCCTTCAAAATTATTGAAACAAGCAAGAAACATAGTAAACGGTGAACAGCAAGAAGCTGACGAAGAAATACAAGGTGATGTAACAGTTGAACCTAAACATAAGAAGTGCGAAGATAAATACATAAAGAAACGACGTGTTATATCATGGACTATTTTATTATTCATTATCTCAGGGATTGTATGGTCAGCTATTTCATACATAGGCAAGTTAATTCGGCTATTATTAAATTGAAGTGTTGAAGCAACCCTCGTCTAACACGGCAGTTAACGACATACCGAAGTGTTTGGGGATATAGAAAATAGATTAGAAAAGGTTGAACATGTTTCCGAGTGTTTGGGCACGTCATTAACTGCGGGAACGTTATAAAAAAACGTATAATTAAGAGCGATTTTTCATTGATATATAGGAGGGATTAAGATGACTGTAAACTCAGGGTTTACTGGTGGATTACCAACATTTTTTATTTTAAATTCATTAATTGCAATCGTAATGTTTGTTGTTGCAATTTATGCGCTAGTCATGTTTATAAAATTAGCACATAGGGGAATTAAAGCTTTGGATTATTATAATGAAAAAGCTGAGCTCGAAAGGGCTAACAGAAAAGAAAAGGATAATATATTATAAGTCTTTTTGGTATGTCGTTCATTATAGCAATATTATTTAATATTGCCAACCGATTTGGTTGTAAGGAGATTGATATGAATTATGGGGACATGATTTTAACAGAAATAAGCAATATGATTTTATTTGGATTACTAGCAACTTGTTTAGCCTTGGTATTGGCTGTTTTTTTGGTTAAAGTTTATATGTTTAAAAACAGACATTCGGCTAATTTGATAATTGGATTTATTGAAATAATAAGAGGTGGTGCTAGTATATAAGTGTGGACACGAAAAGTTGAACAAGCTAAAATGATAA
>CAYSBC010000097.1:0-4981 GCA_964429195.1 uncultured Eubacteriales bacterium
ATTATACGTTAAAAGACTATGTTATGCAATAACAAATTCCTTCTCAACATTCTGAACATTTCGCATACCTTGCTTAAAAGTTGTAAGTTCTTACCTGATATACACTAGGGGGTAAATAGCAAATGAAAAACTGTTAGCACAATACCCTGAGATTGAGAAACTGAATAATCAAAGCTAACGAATTTATAGAGGTGATGGATTCCGAATGTTGCTGAAAGAGATGCTATAAAGGAGACTTCAATGAAAAAAACCTTCATTACTCTGATAGAAATACTTATACTATTCATAGTATTTACAAGACCGACGTATGCCATACGGGAAGAGCAGTCTGAGGCCATACAAAAATTGTTGGATGACGCCTGTCGCATATCGGGTGCGCCAGGTATGTCAATTTCTATAATCAGTGGAGATGAAACCTTATACTTTTCTTCTGGATACGCAGATTGTGAAAGAAGGTTGCCAGCCACTAAAAACACTCTATATGAGCTGGCTTCGGTCAGTAAGGCTTTTACTGGTACAGGCATATTATTGTTAGAGGAGCAGGGGCTACTATCCATGACCGACCCTATTCAGAAGTATTTGCCTTGGCTTAACTTTGAGTATAAAGGGGAACCTTTTGATATGCAGAGCCTTACCCTAAATCACTTCCTACACCACACCAGCGGAATAACAAATAGGAAGCATATTCAAGACATCCCTCAAGGCAGTTCAGAGGACATGTTACAAAAAACCGTGGAGACATTAAGGAGGGCTGAATTGGAATTTTCCCCTGGTGAGAGATATAAGTATGGAACTATTAATTATGATGTATTGGGTTTGGTTATTGAGGTCGTTTCAGGCAAAAGCTATGAAAGATTCATGGATGAGGAAGTACTTAAACCCTTGGGGCTATATCATACATACCTTTATGAGGAAGATGCTCAATCAAGCGGACAACTGGCACAGGGTTACCGATCTTCTTTTTTTATAGCAAGTCCATATGATGCACCAGTTTATGCCGGCAATAAACCAGCAGGGTATATTATTTCCAGCTCAGAGGATATGGCTCGCTGGATGAAGATACAAATGGGCATTGCAGAGGATGTACCCGATCTATTTAAAGGGGTCATCGAGAAATCACATCAAGGTAATCAATTTGTTCCTGATGATAATGGGATGTACTATGGGGCGGGATGGTCAGTAGATGCAGATATAACAATTATTGAGCATGGAGGAGTCAACCCTAATTTCTCAACACAGGTGACTATATTCCCAAATGAAAAACTAGCTTTCTCCCTCCTAACCAATAACGCTCACACCAACAATATCAATCTAGTGAAAGGTATTAAAAAAATATTAGAGGGAGATCTTACACAGTCATATCGGAGAAGTACTACACAGCTTTGGGAAATTGTTCTTTCCTCTGTTACTATTATTTTTACCATATTAGCTATTACGTTCTTTATTTTAGGATTAGTCAGAAAGAAAAGGAATAAGCAAAAATCAGTAATAAAAAAGAGAATGCATATTAGTGCTTGGCTGACAGCCACTATCACTATATTAATAATTAGTTGGATTTTCCCAAAATTTATAGGATATGATTGGTCAACATTACTTGTTTGGCAGCCATATAGTCTTATCACAGCTTTGATATCATTGGTCATATTAAGTGCATCTATTACATGGTTTGTTTGGCAGGTTTCTAAATAATAGCGATTTAAGCGGATTTAAGCAGTATGCTGTAAAGAGAGAGGTACTATGAAGCGAGTGTTAGAAGAAGAGTTGATTTATGAAATCCTCTCTGTTGTGGAGGAAATTCCAAAGGGTAGCGTTGCCACATATGGACAAATTGCAAAGCTAATTGGAAGAGAAAAAAATGCAAGACTTGTTGGTAAAGTACTCAGCAGGGCGGAATATTATGGAGAATACCCTTGTCATAGAGTAGTTAATCATGCTGGTAGATTGGTGCCAGGATGGATTGAACAAAGTACATTGCTTCGCAATGAGGGTATTCCTCTGAAAAACGAAACCCATGTTGATTTAAAAAAATGTCAATGGGATTGTTGACAGTAAGACTTAGAGATGGTATGTCAATAGATGCCCTTTCATGATTGTCCTTCGGGTCTTCTCGATATATAATAGAACAAGGAAAATACAAGAAAGGGTAGTAGGAAGGGAAAAACTATGGAAAAGCGCGATATACCAATCAACACGCAAAAAAAAGATCAGTTTGATATGCTGCCTTATGTTAAGGGTCTGAGCGAATTCATCAGGAACAGCGAAAAGCCCATCACTATTTCTATCCAAGGGGAATGGGGTAGCGGAAAAACATCTTTGATGAACATGATTGAAGAGGAATTATGCAGGGATGAAGAAGAAGGATACAGTGGTATTTGGATTAACACATGGGATTATTTTTTGGAAAATGATTATGATGTTGCGGTAAACAAGCTAGTCATGACCTTTATTAGTGAAATAGAAAAGAAATATGAAAATGTCAAGTGCGGAAAAAGCAAAGAGGAGATTATAAAAGACTTTAAGAGATTCACTTTGAATTTTTCTAAGGCGGTTCTCGGATTTACCGGCAGAGATTCAGATTCAGGCAATGCGTTTCTGGATGAATATTTTGGAATCAATTCATCCGCAAATATCTGGGATATAAGGCGAAAATTCGAAGGATTTATCACTGAGATAATTGAGGGATCAAAAGGGGTAGATTGCAAAACATTTATCATCTTTGTGGATGATCTTGACAGGATACGTCCAAAGTTGGCTGTGACCATTCTCGAAGCTCTCAAGATTCTGTTTGATATCAAACATTGTGTTTTTATCATAGCTATTGACTATGATGTTGTTGCCAAAGGGGTAGAAGAAAAGTACGGAAAAATAGATGGCAATGGAAGAGATATCGGAAGGTCCTATTTTGATAAGTTAATCCAGTTGCCTTTCGTTATGCCAACGGCAAAATATGATATTACTGATATGGTTATGAACCGTTTGCGTGAAATGAAATTCATGAATACAGACCATGATTACCGTGTACATAAAGATGACATAATAGAGATTATCAAGCTGACGACAAACAACAATCCAAGGATTATCAAACGTTTGTTAAGCATGCTTCAACTGACAATCATCATGGATAGGGAGCGTCTCGATAATAGCTCAGCCTACTATCAAATGGTGGAATTGCTTTTGGTTGCTATGCAGCTAGCTTATCCGACCATTTATCAGATGTTACAGAGTAATGAAAATTTTACTTCATGGAAAAAGAATATACTGATAAACATTGGGGAAAAAGCGATAGATGAAAGTATAAAAGAAGGGTTCGATATTGATTGCGAGTGGAAAGAAGTTGTTTACCTGCTGACAGTTAATGATCCCATGTTAAGGATGAACTATACTAAGATTTCCAGTCTCTTGGAGCTTTTTAGAAAACTTGCTTCTAAATGCGAGGAAGCAGATGAGCATATCGATGAAATATTTGGTGTACTCAGCATGACGGATGTGAATTCAAATTCCATGCTGCACAACCTCTATAATGGACAAGATTATGACAAGTCATCGCAAACACAATATAAGCAGGGAGACAAGCTTATTGGCAGCCTCGATTTAAAGGCATTTGAATATGTGCTTGACGTTGGTTGTGGCAATGGAAAGACAACCTTTGAATTGATTAAAAGCAATCCGAAATTGAAGATTAGTGCCTTTGATATTTCTGAAACACAGATTGAGGTGGCTAAACAGAGCTGCCGGGAGAGAGGTTATACAGATAGCATTGACTTTTATGTGATGGATGCGCTGAAGCTTGCTGATTGTGAGATGTACGATCTGGTTTTCAGCAATGCGACCCTTCATTGGATTACTAGCAGTAAAAAGATGTATACACTACTGCATAATGCTTTAAAAATAGGCGGAAAACTGGCTGTTCATCAAGGAGGAGATGGTTCTTATAAGGGACTGCATGCTATTGTCATGGAGGCGGCAAAGAATCTGGGCTTGGATAAGGAGTTAAAGGGTTGGACATTTCCGGTATTTTATCCTACAAAAGAAGAGATGGAGAAATTATTACAGGACATTGGTTTTAGGCAAATATCTGTAGAAAGCGTTCACAGTGATGGCCGGGAGTACGATCACTTGATTGAGAATTTTGAAAAGGCCAGCCTCATCTTTTACAAACCCATGCTTAAAAGCGATGAGGACTACCAGGCACTTGTGGAGGAATATTACAAGCTGTGTTCCTTAAAAACTGTGGACACATCGACTCACAGGCTTTATATCCATGCTTTGAAATAGGATGGCTTGGAGGATAAATTTAAAAAGCGAATAAGTACAAGGGAAAGGAAGGACAGGGATAAATGAGTGCAGCAGCAAAAATAAAATATACAGGGATGAATGCATCGGAAAAAGAGTGGGAGGAGATATGGGAAATACTTTGTCTGTGCGACCATGAATATGTGCCATCCCTCTCCAGCAGAAACAGTACTTCTCAGATTAATTTACGAGATAGGGCGGACTCTACAGCAATACCCTGTAATCATCTTACAACTGAAGATATGGATAAAAAGCCCCATGCTTATTTCAGGGAGCTTCGCAATCAGCAATTTATTCTTGCTGAAGTTGAGGATAGACTGGTAGGCTTTTTATCTTTCAAGACGGAATATATCTGCGACGCACTTGCGGACTTCGGGCATTCAAACTATATAACAACTGTATGTGTCAAGCCAGAGCACAGGGGTCGGGGTATTTTGAAGCATCTTTATGATTATATGGAAAATGGACTTCCTGCTTCGGTTAAATGCAGGCGAATCGCCACAAGGACCTGGTCAGGGAATGATGCACAGATTCACACCCTCATGGAAAGAGGCTATGAGCTTTTACAAACCCTTGTTAACGACAGGGGAGCGGGGATTGATACCTTGTATTTCGGAAAAGAAGTAATAAAATAATCATAACTACCGGCTCAGCCGGTAGTTTGTTTATGCCCCTATAAGGGGCCTTT
>CAYSBC010000098.1:0-4972 GCA_964429195.1 uncultured Eubacteriales bacterium
ACTTGATGAGTACGGACGGGGATCAGTAGAGATCATTGCTATTCCAAAGGGTGTCATAACCGCAGAGGTTGCGAAGGGTGGAGACAATCCGCCACCTTCTTATATGCTTATTTATGATAATAATGGGAGGATGTTAACCCATTTAGTTGATTCCGGCGCAAAGCTTTCTTCCCAAACTTATAACCTTGATGAAGGAACCTATACAGCAGTAATTTTCTCAGGTTATAATTTGACGGATTTTAAAGGTCTTTCAGATATAAAAGCCTATGGAGATTTGAATTTAGTGGAAAATGAATATTACTCAAAGCATATTGTTAATGTTGAGAAGGGTGTCATCAAGGGCTTGGGTGAAATAACATTGCCATCCCTTATAACACAGGATATGCTGACACCTTACAAAGTGAATATAGAAACAAAACATGTACCGGCAAATGATGCAAACAGCAATGGCAAAATCTATGTGAAGGCTAAGGTAATCGTCAGTGAACTGCTGAAAAATAAGATGACATTAGAAGGCATATCAGCTTATGCCTCCGGCTATGCCGATGGTCGTTACATTCAACTTAATATTTCTCAAAAGAGCATCAACGGCGTTGCATCCGATTTTGGAGCACAAACCTACACACCGAATGCGGAAGGTCATTATACCATAACCTATACAGTCGATACAGCTGTCGGCAGTGTAGAAAATTTGATGGATTTAAGGCTCGCATTTAAGCAAAATAATATTCTGAAAACAGCTTATTTTACCGAAAAAGTAGAAACGCCACATGTGACTATAGTTGCGACGAAACAGGTGATCAAACCTGCACCCGATATCATTATCACAGGAACAGCTATAAAAGGAAGTACAGTAGATATTTATGATAGCGATATCAAGATAGGCTCCGCAATTGCTGGTTACTATCATACTTATAGTTTGACTGCACCTCTAAGTTTACCTGATGAGGAGGGCACCCATGTACTCAGGGCTATCATGACAACTCCTGATAATAAAACTTATATTTCCGATGCGATTACATGTGAAATCATTGACCCAGCAAAAAAAGCGACCATAAGCCATATAAAATTCATAAATTCATCCTATTATCCTTTGGATCATGCATCGGTTAAAGTACAAATGATTCCAATGATGGGTAATAGAACAGGGAGCTATAGCTATGCGCCTCATGGGAAGAGCAGAGTAGAATTTAGGATTAATAAGCTCCTCAAGGATCAAATCAACAATGTATATGTTATCAACACAGCCAGTAACGGACAGAAGACAAAATACCCTGCTGAGTGGAGAGAAGACGTAAGTCCTGATCCTGAAGATGCCAATAATGTCTATTCTGTATGGAGAATGGAAGAAGTATTAGGCTATAACATCAATGACCTATCCGTTTTCTATTCTGTAAAAGATGAAAGCGATAAGACCTTGCTAACGGGCTATACACCTCAATCCGAGTCCGATTTTGAAAGATCTCTTGGAGTAATCCAGAATAATAACATCGATCCGGCAGGAATCGATAAAAATTATAGAGATTCCACTCAGGCAACTATTACAGAGCAGACTGCAACTTCCGCAAAAGCAGAAAAACAGTTTGCTAACGGTAAGGTAAAACTAGAAGTCAGTTATTCTGATGTAAACGACGTAACGGAGGCAGGTCTTCTTTCCCAAGGCTATAAGAAGGTTCCTGTAGGGAGTAACGGCGAGTTTTATATGTTTAAAGACAGCACGTCTTTTTATGGCAGTAATGATATAAGGGCTGGCAGAACCCTATACTTTAGTCAGGGCTTGACCGAAAAGCTAAAAACGGATGCTAAGGGTGAATTGAAGTCTCAGGTTCAACTTGGCCTTGATAGCTCTGTTCTTTCAGGGGAAAGCAGTCCACTGATGGCCAGCATCCATGATGTCGTCCTTTCCGGCAAATCTCCTTTAATTGCTGCAGGCGATGAAAGTATGGTTAGAAATATAACCGGGAAGGTGGACACGGTAGGCTATTTAGAAGGAGCCGGCGAAATTGGCTATGAAATTTATAAGAAAAAGGCAGCTGATTTAGGTAAATACGGAACAGGTTTACAAATTGTTGGCGGAGCTACCTTAGCCATACAGGTCTTTTCTGGACCGGCCAGCCTTGATCCAAATGAATTAAAAAAATTGACCAGCAACATTGATGACACGGCAGAGCGCAATAGGCTTTACAGAGAAATCACAGAATATACAAAAGCAAGGGGCAACAGCCATCTGGTCAGCAGTCTCATGGGTACAGTCAGCTATGGTTCCAGCTTTTTCTCCTTACCGGGGAAATGCTTGAGTTTTGTTATATCCACCGGTGCCAACTATTATAATGGTGGAATTGATGAGTCTTACAACTTGTGGGGAAATGCGATTAAGACGGAGATACTCTTACAGCTTGCAAGAGAAGACAAGGAAATCGAAGAGGGTAAGGAAGATGATATTCCGGATCCAAAATGGCTGATAGACCCATCCGGCTATGTCTTTGAGGCTGTAGATGGCCAAAGGGTTGAAGGCATAAAGGCAATTGCACAAACACTGGCAGATCCTGTTAGTGGATGGACAGCCTGGAATGATGAGCTCTTAACAGAATCCGAACAGGAAAATCCGCAAACAACTGACAGTCTCGGCAAATATGGATGGGATGTGCCAATGGGTAGCTGGAGAGTCTTATTTGAAGATGATGCAGATCAATATCAATCTACTATCACAAAGTCCATGACCGTACCACCTGTCCATACCGAAGTCAATATCGGTTTGTTATCCAAGGAAGCTCCGACAGTTTTAGGGGCAAGTGTTGATCCTTCTGGCTTAGAGATTGAATTTTCAAAGTATAT
The DNA here is from genome assembly GCA_964429195.1 of uncultured Eubacteriales bacterium. GTDB lineage: Bacteria > Bacillota > Clostridia > Peptostreptococcales > JAAYPU01 > JBBAFM01. Next base: position 2,836 of record CAYSBC010000098.1, read on the forward strand.
GCAGGCAGAGTCCATAGTCGATAAATCCATCAACTTAAATAATGTTCATGTTTATGAAAAGGTCAGCGGTGCTGAAGTACCTTGCGGAAGTATGGACTTCTTGATAGCTGAGGAAAACACAGGGTATAAAGCAGATATGACTTATCAAAGTAATGTGATTTCTTCGGACACCTTTGTGAAACGGTTACGCTTTAATCCGGATTCAATTCTGTATCCGGGTGGATTTAAGCTCTACGAAGATGATGGAGTGACACCAAAGGCTTATAGAGTTGTGGTTTCTGGCAATGTATTGAGCTATTCAGGAGTTGCTATGGGAGCGAACTATGAAAATCCAAGCCTTGATGCGGTGACAAGACAACAGGCAGCCGAGCCAACAGCTGATAAAGCCGCCGGAGTCTATCCAGATAGGCAAACAGTGACACTGGCTACCTTAACTGCAGGTGCAGATATTTATTACACAACGGATGACACCATGCCAACAACAAATTCCATGAAGTACACAGGTAGTATTACAATAACAGAATCATGTGTGTTAAAAGCTATTGCTTCAAAAGCGGGAATGGATGACAGTACGGTATTTTCGGCGCAATATACAATAGGTGATTCGGCACCATCTGTAGCTTCAACACCGGTGGCGTCACCTTCAGGAGGAACATATGCAGGAACACAAAATGTACAATTAATAACAGGTACGGCGGGAGCGAAAATTTACTATACATTGGATGGCAGCATACCTAGTGCTACCAATGGAACTGAGTATAGGGGTCCAATAGCCCTAGCACCGTCAGGATTGGCAATCACCTTAAAAGCTATAGCCATCAAGGCCGGTAACGCTAATAGCGGTATATTGACTGCAGTTTATACCATTAGCAGCGGCGGTGGCGGGGGTGGAGGCGGTGGCGGAGCAACACCGAAACCTGAAGAACCGAAACCTGAAGAATTAAAATTAGAAATACCACCTGTTTTGCCGGAAGGAGAAAGACCGGATATCGTTGGATTTAAAGACATATCTGCTACAAACTGGTTCTATGACAGCGTTAAATATGTATTGGATAGAGGATTGTTCAAAGGTGTTTCTGATAATGAATTTGCACCAGAACAAAAGATGACACGTTCCATGATAGTTACCGTTCTTTATCGTTTGGCAGGGACTCCGGAGGTAGATGGAGAATCTTTCGGAGATATTGAGGCAAATAGCTGGTATGAAAATGCAGTCATCTGGGCAGCACAAAATGGCATTGTCAGTGGCTATGGCGATGGACTATTTGGACCAAACGATGATATTACACGAGAACAGATGGCAGCCATACTCTATCGCTTTGCATTACACTATGGGCAAGATGTAGACTCTTCTGATGGAGGAGCTGAAATAACAGCCTTCGCAGATAAGGGAGAAATATCCTCCTGGGCAGAGGAATCTTTGAGGTGGATGGTTTCCAATGAAATACTCAAAGGGAAGCTAGGTAACATGTTGGATCCTGCCGGCAATGCAAGCCGTGCTGAGATAGCCACCATCCTCCAAAGATGGTTAGAATCCCTATAGAATTTGAAACTAATTAAAACTAACTTAATATGAAGTACAGGGACGCCTTGTTTGCCATCATAAAGCACAAGAAGCGTCCCTCTGCTTCACCTTAGAAAGGGTGGCAAGGGGACGACTTGTTTGCCATCATGAGATCAAAAACCGGACAGGAATGGTGAAAAAACATGTTATCAAACATTGTTAAGAGATTTTCTAATGCATGGAATATGAGAAAAAATGATATTGAGACCTGGTATATATTAGGGGCTTTTTTTACAATCATAATGGGCACCTTGCTTCATTTTGTTTATCGATGGTCAGAAAATAATTTTTTGTGGGTATATTTGGAACAGTTAACGATAGTACTTGGGAACATTTCAAACTCTTATTTTGGCCACAACTCTTTTTTCTCTTTCTAGAGGGACCTAATATAAGAAAAAATATAAAAGCTATTTCTTCTCCTGATATGAACATTAGAAAATATTATACGGCTAAAGCGGTATCTTTTTATACAGGACTAGTCTTAATATTTTCGTTATTCTATACCTATACAGCCATTTTCCGAAGAAGCGTGTTTGTGATAGATATCCTCATATTTATAGTCAGTATTCTTGC
>CAYSBC010000099.1:0-4754 GCA_964429195.1 uncultured Eubacteriales bacterium
ATAAAAAAGAATTGAGGTGATAGATATGAATAAATTTGTACCAATATTATATATCGTAACTATTGTTGTAGGAGTAGCTATAGCTGCTTATTCTGCACTTACTTTTTTAGATTTAAAAAGATGGGAAGTTGAAAATGAAGCTCGTTTTCAATGTGCACAAAGTTCACGATACCAAATTACACAAACAAATGGCGTAACTACATGGTATCCTGCAACTGAATTATATAATGCATGCCTTCGACAAAAAGGCATTTAAAAATAATTATGTCTACACTTAGTTAGACAAACTCCTATATTAACTTTCATTTTCATATTCAGAGATATAGGAGTATAGAACCTTAAAAACGAGAAGCTACACATAAAAGGACTCAAAGTCCAATAGGAAGATAATCATAGTTGTCTTTCTTTTGGACATTTGGGTCCAAATAGTACACGCATAGAGAGGAAAAGTATGCGTACGGTAATCTCGCGAGTATTGACCATCATGGCTATACTTGCAACAACAGCATTGGCAGCCCTACCAGTATCAGCTGAAGAGCCACGGTGCATTGAAACTCCAGGATTGGAGTATAAGATGTGCACCGACGGTTTTCTCGGATACTGGGAAGCACACGGTGGTCTGTCCGTCTTCGGATATCCCATGTCAGACCTGACGTGGGATGAGTCAGCTGGTCGTTCATTCCAGTGGACTGAACGACAACGATTCGAGGCATGGCCTGAAAACCAACCTCCCTATCACGTCCTTCTGGGACTTCTAGGCGTTGAAGACGCCAAAGCACGTGGCTACATGTCACGTGCAGAATTCCAGAAGAGTACTCAACGGAACGATGCATTGATGTGGTTTCCGGAAACGGGACACAACATCACACGAGAGCTTTTTGCAGAGTACTGGGAGAACCACGGTCTTTCTTTCGACTATGTCGACGGTGTGGTTTTCGAAGAGAGCCTGGCTCTTTTTGGCTACCCTATCAGTGAGGAATTCACTGATCCGGAAACAGGTCTGATAACCCAGTACTTCCAGCGAGCTGTATTTGAATATCATCCAGGCAACTCGCCTGAGTGGCAAGTACTCCTACGACGCGTAGGTGCAGACGCCGTTGCTAGGCAAATAGCTCCAACTCCAGCCAATCCATCCTGCGATAGCACCATCCTTTCAGGAGATGTTGTACAGGTTCCTGCAGGATGTCTGATTATCGGAGATGTTGAAATCTCAGGTAATCAAGCAGGGCCATTCGAGGTTCTGTATGACGATAAGCAGGAAGTTGGACTGCTCGTAATCGTGCAGAACGCGCTCTGGGTAAAGGCTCCTTGGAATGCAACAGTCGTTAGCGGAAACGTGGATGACTATGTTGCTTCCATGAAGTCTCCCGGCGGGTGTGGTCTACCTACAGGCTGTATGGAGGTAACCATCGTCATCCGTTAGTAGCGTTTGCTTCTCGTCCACCGGTACGGATTTTAGGTGCACATGCATCTTAATCCGTACCGGACAATATATGCATGCAAGAAACACTCAAAAAGAACTATAATTTATATAGATGAAACTCTTCTTATCACGATTTTATTATTTATTGTTTCCGTTTGTGCTTGTATTAATTACTATTCTTATCTGCATTTTTAACTATACACCTGGGACCTTTTTAACAGGATGGGACACTCTTCATCCTGAATTTAACTTTTCACAAAATCTTTCCAATGTAATTTTTGGTGTATTTCGTAGTGATCAAGGATTAGGTGCAGTTGCTGCACATTCCCATATGGCTGAGTTACCAAGAATACTACTTTTATGGATTTTTTCATGGGTATTAGATCTTTCATTTCTCAGATATACATATTTTTACCTATGTCTTATACTGGGACCTCTTGGTATATATTTTTTCACAAAAAGCATACTAAAGCCTACAAGACATCAAATAATATCTTCTTGCTCCGCATTTTTGGCTGCTCTTTACTACTTATTCAATTTAGGAACAGTACAGCATTTTTACGTACCATTTGAAATGTTTGCAACTCAATATGCCTTGATTGGCTTTCTATTTCTATTTGCAAAGAGACATCTTACAAATCCATCAAAAAATTCCTTGCCAATACTTGCAGTCCTTTCATTCTTAGCTGCTCCTATGGCATATGCATCACTCCTTTGGTATGCATACTTTGCTGGTATGCTTCTTTTCGTTAGTACTTATTTCCTTCTCAATAAAAGTAAAAAGCTCTTAAAAAAATCTATTATCCTTATTTTATTTGTGCTCATGACCAACGCATTTTGGATACTTCCAAATTTTTATTTTCTACAAAGTGCTGCAAGCGATGTCCCCAATGCACAAAGTAACAAATTATTCTCAGAAGAGGCCTTTTTACATAATAAACAATATGGGACTCTCCTTGATACAGCTCTCTACCGTAATTATCTTTTTAATTGGAAAACTGTTGAAACTTCTCAATTTGAAACAAATCCAGGACTATTATTACACGCTTGGCAACAGCACCTTGCCAATCCCTTTATTACAGTAATTGGATACTTTCTCTTCATATGTGTTCTTCTAGGAATCTTTTTTTCAATTATAAAAAGAAATAAATATACTATTAGCTTAGTCCCCGTTGCCTTTATGGCATTCATCATGATTATTAATATGAACCCACCCTTTGAATTCTTTTTCTCATACCTTAGAGACAACATTTCTTTATTCAAAGAGGGACTAAGGTTTCCTTTTACCAAATTTTCAATTCTACTTATGTTTAGCTTTAGTACTTTCTTTGCATTTTTTTGGAATACTATCTTAACTTCAATGACAAGAAGCTTAACTAAGGTACTAAGTATATATATTTCTGTAGCTACAACTCTTATTTTTTCTATAATCTTTATAATCTATGGATTTCCTATGTTTAAAGGAGAATTAATTTATAAAAATCTCCGAGTAGAAATACCTTCTTCCTATTTTGAACTTTACACCTGGATGAAAGACAAGCCCAACGATGCACGTATCGCACCTTTACCAATTCATTCACTCTGGGGATGGGAATATTATAATTGGGGGTTCCAAGGGGCAGGTTTTACTTGGTTTGGGCTTTCTCAGCCATACCTTGCCAGAGATTTCGATAGATGGAATATATCAAATGAACAATATTATCGAGAAATGTCGACTGCTTTATATGCTCGTGATATCAAAGCGGTTGAAAACATAGCGAGGAAATATCAAATTCACTATTTTCTTTTGGATGAAAGTGTCATTTCTCCAGGTGATCATCCTAATCTATTATGGATAAGAGAGACAAAGAATACATTCAATCAATCAAACTCTATAACACTTGAAAAACAATTTGGGGATCTTTCATTATATTCGGTTAATCTTCCTGAAAAAACAAATACATTTTTGTTAACACCAAAGGAATTTACCACTGTAGGGCCAGAACTTACTGGAGGATTTAGAGATCAAGCTTCCCAAGACTTCTCTACTTACCTATCTACTCCACAACCTTCATTTCTCTATCCTGCACGTAACCTCATTGATAGATATGGAAGAATAAGTTATAAGAACATCTTTCTTCTCTCTGATGATAAGCTTATTTTAACTTTTAAAGATTCTATACCTAATTCATATACAATCAATGCTGACTGGTTACGTGACTCTATCTTTCCAGACTCCTTAAAAGAGCAAGAAGATAAATTGGAACAAGAATTCCAAAGCACATTGTATAAGATTGGATCTACACTATTTATGTCTATGCCTATTTCATCCGAGAAGCATTCTGTTGTAAATGAAATACAACAGAACTTTGATTGTGTCCATCCTTTTACAAACACTCCAAGACTAAAAAGAAATAATAATTTTGTTGAGCTTTCTTCTTTAGGAGGAGAAACTTGTGCATATATGGTATTCCCTCATCAGAACTTAGATCTTGGTCAGTTAATTATTATTAAGGCAAAGAATATAACCGGTATTCCGCTACGTATGTGTATCACGGAGAATATATCAAGAAAATGTGATATTTATACTGCACTTGAAAAAGACGAGCCTTCTGACACATATTATTATGTAGTACCACCCTTTCCTTCTGGTTTAAATGGGTATGTAGTACATTTCAATAATGTTTCAATAGGAAATACCCCTTCAGTTAATACAATCGAATCTATACAAGCAATTACTATTCCTTATTATAGAATTCAAAATGTAAAACTTGATATATTGCAAAGCTCTTCTTCCATACAAAATGATTTATCTATTTCAAACATTAAAACTAAAAATCCTGTCACGATTCAATTTGCTGCACAAGGAAATGGGCTTGTTATGTTCACTAAAGCTTATAATTCAGGTTGGCATCTTTATTCCTCAGAACATACTATACTCTCTAATCTCTTTCCTTTCATTTTCGCTACAGAAGTAAAGACACATGTCCCTGTAAATAGTTGGGCAAACGGATGGGAAATAAATGCCCCAACCACCACACATTTTACTGTAATATTCTTGCCACAATATTTTGAATATATTGGTCTTATTATCTCCATAGGTTCCGTCTCAGGAATAATAGCATCCTTATTATGGAATCGTAAGACTAGGTAACTGTATTTAACCTCATTGTAAAGCTGTCAATAGGGAATTTTAATTCACATAGTTATCCACATTTTTTAGCACTACATATTTTATATTGATTTATCAACCTATTTTGAAATGGTTTTAATATAGGCCTATGGAAAAACAACGTATATTTTGCTATAGGTTGATGATAAATAAATTTTATGATATACTACTTCCACGTAT
>CAYSBC010000100.1:0-4707 GCA_964429195.1 uncultured Eubacteriales bacterium
GAAATCATTACCGGATCCACAACAATGTTTTGGGCATTATAATATTTCAGTTTTTCAGATATAGTTTTGATTATAAAAGCTGATGAAACCATACCAATCTTAACTGCATCCGGATAAATATCCGTAAAAATACTGTCTAATTGTTGACCTAAAAATTCGGAAGTAACCTCTATTATTCCTGTAACGCCGGTCGTATTCTGTGCAGTAAGTGCAGTAACTGCACTCATGGCATATACGCCATGAGCGGTCATTGTCTTCATGTCTGCCTGGATACCGGCGCCTCCACTGGAATCACTTCCTGCAATTGTTAATGCTGTTTCCATGATTTTTCCCCATTCCGCCATGCCTCAACTAGATCTGCTGCTGCCTGCTTTGGATTATCCGCCTCTGAAACTGCTGATACAACAAAAAAACCATGGATTCCCGTTTGAGCAAGGGGAGGAATATCGGCAAGCTTAACACCGCCACCGACGACTACAGGAATCGGGCTCAGCTCCGCAAGTTTAGCAATTTCGTCAAAACTTCTTGTCTTTATTTTTCCATCCCAATCAAGTCCACAATCCGGCTTTGTCATCGTTTCATGCAGTGGTCCAGCACCAAAATAATCAATCTGACGAATATCCACTGTTTGGATATATTCAAATAATTCATGGGGCCTTGCCGATAATCCAACGATTGCATCTTCGCCTAAATATTCGCGACAGATTTCTACGGGGATATCTGCTTGTCCTACGTGAATTCCATCAACCTTTATCCCTTGTTTTCTCGCAGCTAAGATAACATCAAGGCGATCATTCACTAAGAGAGCAACTTCATTTGACAAGCCGGCTTCTGCAATTACCTCAGATGCCTGCCTGGTTAACTCAATCAATTCTCGGGCAGAGGCAACCTTTGAACGTATTTGTACACATTTAAATCCAGCCTCAATCCCATCCTTAATGATTGCTACAACAGGCCGACCTTTTGTATTCTCTGGGCCCACGACTAAATAGGCTGAAATATCCAGTTTATCTCTCATACTCATCCTTTCACCTCTCTAAAATCATCTATTTTAAGACTATCACTATACTTCTTCAATAATAAATGGATTGCCAGCAATATCCGCCGAAGTCGCTTTATAAAGTTCATCAAGAAAATGCACCTGAAAACTTCCAGGGCCGTCTGCCTTGTTTTCAGCACGGGCTCCCGCTAAATTAAAAATTGATGTACCGGTTAGGGCTGCAATAAAAGGCGAGCCAGTTGTTGCATAAACTGCAATGACTCCTCCTAAAGCACAACCGGCTCCTGTAATTATCTCCATAAAATGCGACCCTCCTTCTGAGAAAGCAATCGTTGAACCCTCCGTTATTAAATCTGTCTTGCCTGAAACAGCAACAGCCCCACCGGTACATCTAGCTAGGGCGACAGCCGCAGCTTTTGAGGCAGTTACAGAATCTGTAGAATCAACACCACGAACATTGGATACTTCGGTTCCGCCATCTAACCCCCACAAACCAGCTAAGGCGATTATTTCGGAAGCATTCCCTCTAATCACGCTAGGCTTATACTCTTTAAACTGCTGTAGCAGCTGGGTTCTAAGGGAACCAATACCAATTGCCACCGGATCTAGAACCCATGGTTTTCCTGCTTCATGTAATACTTTTGCTGTGCATGGTAGCGTCTGCTCATAAACCGGTAGAAGTGTACCGACATTGATAAATGTAGCCCCTCCAGCCTTTGCCAAAAATTCACCCTCATCAGGCATGTATACCATAGCAGCTGCACCTCCTACGGCAAGCTGTGCATTGGCTACAAAATTAATCGTTACAGAATTGGTAATCGATCCTGCCATTGGGTTTGTTCGTTTCACAGTTTCAACCGCCTGAATTATTTGCCTTTGAATATCCTCTTTATTGATCATTTTCTTCCTTTCGTTATGATTGCAAATTATTTTCTGATGCTAAGTGAGAGGGACATATCTTCTTAATAAAAAAATGCCCCCTCATTGTTAAGGAGAGCACTTATGCCTGATTAATAATAGATTGCTTTCCTACGACAGTGTTAACTGACAGGTTCAAAGGGTCAGGTTTTACCTTCTCAACTCCTAAGAGTCCCCCCACAAAATTGTATGAAATTTAATTTTTCTATATGTTATCATCTGTGGTCTTCCACGTCAACTTTTGACCACTCAAGAAAGCAATGTTAATTCTTGCACGCAAAAAATAATTAATAGTGTATAATAATAATCATGACAATTTAGAAAAGAGGAATATACAGTTATGCAAACAGAGGAAAAATATGGTCTTCTAAAAAGATGGTTATTATTAATAGTTGGATTAGTCACATTATCCTTTGGTATTGCTTTCTCAATCAAATCAGACTTGGGTACATCACCTATTTCTAGTGTTCCATATGTAATAAGCTTATTCACGGATTTTAGTATTGGAAACCTTACAATCATCATGCACAGCTTTTTCATTGTAATACAGATGCTCCTATTGCGAAAGAAATTTGAAAAAGTACAGCTCCTTCAACTTCCTGTGACCATAGCATTTGGATACTTGATAGACTTGTGCTTATGGCTAATGGAGGGAATTTCCCCTTTAAACTATTTGATGCAATGGATTCTATGTATCATTGGTATTTTAATGGTTAGTACTGGAATCTACTTACAAGTAAATTCCAAGCTTGTAACACTAGCCCAAATAGGATTAGTTGTGTCCGTATGTAGGGTCTTACCACTTAAATTTGGTAATGCAAAGATTATCCTGGATGTATCCTTTGTTGTCATCGCAACTATCTTATCTCTGCATTTCATGGATGGCTTATACGGTATCCGAGAAGGTACCGCCGCCGCAGCAATCTTTATAGGTCTATTTACAAGATTAATTCATTATCTTCTAGACCTTAGGAGGCCACCCGCTAATCCGAATTCGATTGACCAATGAAGATGAATCTGCTAATATAATGATTAGTATTAGGTATTCTTTGTCAAAATATTCTAAATACTTACGATTTTAATTACTCCAGACATATAGATAGATATTAGGAGGAAAAAATGGATTACAGTCTTATTATTAAAAAACAAGAAAATGGTATCGGTTTCTTAACCTTGAATTCACCCGAAACATTCAATAGCTTTAGTGTTGAAATGACAGAAGAAATATTGCATGCATTAAAGGCTTTCAGTGAAGATAACACAATTAGGGTTGTTGTTATTTCAGGTAATGATTCTGGATTTTGTGCCGGTGGAGACTTAAAATCCATGATTTATTCACTTAATAATGGTGATATAGTGGCTGACTATTTTAAGCCTGTTTTAAATATGTTAGTAGATATAGTTTTAACGATTCGAAGAATGGACAAACCAGTTATCGCTTCCGTACAGAAAGCTGCTACTGGAGCTGGCTTTAATTTTGCGTTAGCCTGTGACTTCCGTATTGCCACTGAAAATGCAGTCTTTGTTCAATCCTTTGTTAATCTCGGAATGATTCCCTATATGGGAGGAATGTATTTTTTAAACCACTATTTAGGTGCGACTAAGGCCATGGAATTAGTCATGCTTGGATCTGTCCTTCGATCTCAAGAAGCCTATGAATTAGGACTTCTTTCTAAACGTGTTCCTAACGATAAGCTTGAGGAAGAAACAATTAATTTCGCAAATAAATTTGTTAAAGGTCCAAAGCATGTTTATAAATCTCTTAAGGAACTCGCTAATAAGCATTTCTTTTCAGATTTAGAATCCTTTTTAAAAGATGAATACGAACATGAACTTTCTATTGTTGAAACAGGGGATTTTGCAGAAGGTGCAAGAGCTTTCTTAGAAAAAAGAGAAGCCATCTTTAATGGTAAATAATTAAGGAGATTTTAACATGTCTTATGGGAAAAGAATACATTACAAACGTGTTAATACTATAGGTATCTTGACTTTAGATAACCCTCCATTAAACATAGTTGATGAACTCTTCTTTCTTGAACTGGAAGAAGTTCAAAAGGAGATTTTTTCAGATAAATCCTTAAGAGTTATCGTTATTCTTTCTCAAGGCAAGGCTTTTTCAGGAGGAATTGACCTCGAATATCTTGAAAATCATGTTGCCAGCAGTCAATTTATAAAGGACAATTTAGGATGGCTACAGGATTTATATAGCTTTTGGCAAAAGCTGCCTATACCTGTCATTGCAGGTATTCACGGTTATTGCATTGGTTCAGGTGTTGAATTCATCGCCGGCGTTGACTTAAGAATTGCCGCTGTTAGCTCTGTGTTTTCTTTACCTGAAGTTCAATTAGGATTATCTCCTGATATGGGAGGAACTACACGCATTACAAAGTTAGTTGGTATAGGCCAGGCAAAACGCCTCATCATGGCTTGTGATAAAATTGATGGTAACGAGGCCCATCGAATTGGGCTTGTGGAGTATCTGGTAGAGGACAATGCTTTAAATGATTTTGTTATGAATTTAGCCAATAAGCTTGCAAACTTTCCGCCCTCCTCTTTAAGGTTCGCAAAAAAAGGCATCAATCTAGCATCAGAAAGCAGTATTGAAGCGGGGCTCTTATTTGAACAGGCCCAATCGGTTTATTGCTGTGGAACAGAGGATATAAAAGAGGGAATATCCTCCTTTAAAGAAAAAAGAATACCTCAATTTAAGGATAAATAAGATAAATAACACACTGTAACTACTTGGGGATATGGCGAAGTTGGGATCGCGCCTGAATGGCATTCAGGAG
>CAYSBC010000101.1:0-4623 GCA_964429195.1 uncultured Eubacteriales bacterium
CGTCGCTAGCACTGGATCCTTAACGCGTCATCAAGGTATATATTACTAAGATAACCAAGGCGATTAACCAACCGATCTTGCCGGAACCTCTATTCCCGGGAGGTCGCCCGCCACCGCCACCATTCTTACCGTCCCCACTTCCATCTTCGCCACTGGCCGCCACATAATGAGCATATCCTTCTGCTCCGCTGCCGAAATGTCCATAGTCGTCGTCTGCCATACTCACACTTCCTTTCCAACAGCAGTCAAATACGAATACAAGGCCTCATCAACGCTATCGTTCATCTGGAAGAAAATATTTACAATAGGAAGTGTGGCGCCTTTATCACCTCGGCTTCTTGTTATTGGGTTAATTATAACATAGAAAGCAAGGTCGTCTATATCAGCCTCACTCAGACCGAGATAGGTTTCCCTAAGTTTTTAAGTTCCTTAGCATTTATAAAAAATAAATGTATGTATTGACATATTATTACATTATATTATATAATGTTGCTACATAGAAAGGAGTTGAGTCAAATGAAAATAGTCAGTCTTTTTTCCGGTGCTGGTGGCTTAGATTTGGGCTTTAAGAAAGCCGGTTATAATATCATTTGGGCTAATGACAATAATCCAAGCTTAAATACCACTTACACAAGCAACCATCCTGAAACTATCTATTGCTCACGCGATATTCGCCGATTAAGCTATACTGATGTTCCTGATTGTGATGGTATCATCGGAGGCCCACCCTGTCAAAGCTGGAGTGTGGCCGGCAACCAAAAGGGCCTTGAAGATGATCGAGGTAAAATGTTTTTAGAATTCATTAGGCTTATAAATGAAAAGCAACCACTTTTCTTTGTTGCAGAAAATGTAAAAGGAATATTGTTACCGAAACACCAAACTGCTTACGATTATATCATGAACAAGTTTGCAGATTCTGGTTATAATACTTCCACGTACTTGCTAAATGCGCGAGACTACAATGTGCCACAAAATCGAGAGAGGGTTTTTTTTATCGGTTTTAAAAAAGATACATTTCTTAGCTTTCAAATCCCCCCAAAACATTTGCCACCCAAAAACCTTAGGCAAGCGATCGGAGATTTGGAGGATTCAGCAATTCCTGCAGTGAGAAAATATTTTACTAATGGAGACAAATGTGTTGTTCCCAATCATGAATACCTTGACATACCTTTTCCTTTTGATTATGGCAATTACAATCGAGTGAAACCGTGGGAAGATCAGTCGTACACTATCAGAGCTACGGGAAAGTATGCGTTACCACACCCGCTCTGTCCAAAAATGCAGTTGAATCAATACAAAAAGTATTCATTCCCCAAAGATATACAAGAAAAATGCAGAAGACTGACCGTTCGTGAATGCGCAAGGATCCAGACTTTTCCCGATCAATTCGTTTTTCATTACCAAAACTTAATGGATGGATACAGCATGGTAGGAAACGCGGTTCCGGTAAATCTATCGTACAATGTAGCCAGGTGTATCGAATAACTCTAATACAGAATTAGGAAGCGTAATAATAGGCCTTTAACAGGCTATTTTTATGATAATTTATCATTGTTTATTTGCCTGATAAAAATTATCATATGATCCTATGCCTGTAAAATCTATAGTGTACGTACCTTGCGACTGCTTATATAGGACTACAGAATCTAATCCTAACTCTTCCAACCTGTCATATGTGAGTAGTTCTCCTTCTGCTAGATCCATTACTGTGCGTAGTAGCCAATTTCCTAATGCTAAATTTGGATTTGACATGAGAGCTTTGCTCCCATCCTGACATACTTTTGCGCTTAGGATTTCATTGTTAGGAAGGATCAGCTGAAATGACTGATCTCTACGCGGAAAGAAACCCGGAAACCTCTGGTGTATCCATGCTGGTATCGGAATATATATTTCGCTTGGATCTCTTGGTCTGCCATCTGCATTCCATTGATTAAGCCCGCTACGTTGTGGTACATGCCTTCCTCCTCTATCCGAAAACAGAGGCAAATAGACATGCTCCATCTCTTGTAAATTGAGCAGTGGTTGTGAGTCTTCTGCCGTTCGCACAAATTGCTCTAAAAGATTATAAGGATCTTTTATTATTGCGACTTCCATATCCAGTAGGACATTTTCAGTAATAAAACGCTTGTAAAGCGTGCTCTTTGATAAATTGAAACTGTATTCGTTCTCTCCATCCTCAAAAGTAATTATATTTTTAGTAGAAGCATTAACATTCTTAATATTACTAATATCGATTTCATCCATTGGGCATTCAAAAACCATTATTCTACCCGCATCCCTCACAACACAATGATATATTATAGTGTTCAACGCGTGGATTCTTTTAGTAGCTCGAATTCTTTCATTTCTTAGATCAGAAATTATCCTAACTATTTCTCTAGGGGTTTTGCCCCTATATAGGTTTGTATCGCTGTTAAATTCGGCAATTTTTTGGAGAGACTTTCCATTCCCATTAAGAAACGTTTTTATACCTACACCTACATTACCTTTTGCCGCGTCTGCAGAACAGTCAGAGCGAGATAAGTTTTTTGCATTAAATTCTTTGCAAAAAATATTCTCTACTGCTCGATATTCTAAGTAAGGAATTGCACTATCGCTGAACAGTCTTGTAATTCTTCCTAATGATGTAAGTACTACCGCATATGATGCGATATCTTTATCCTTTTGAAAAGTAAGAAACACTAACATTACCCCCTATTTAATATGGCCTTGCTTATCCTGACTAGCTCTATTCTTGTTTCCTGAGTTAGCGAATTGTAAATCCCAATCAGATCCTTAAATTCTTTCTCCGAGGGATCGTATTTGATATCAGTTAATCCCATCAAATAATCGGTTGAAACACCGAAGAACTGCGCTATCTTTTTTATCGTCTCTACATCTGGGGTTCTTTTGTTGTTTTCGTATTGGCTCCATGAGTTCTCTCTTAGCGAAAACTCTTCTGATATTTGTCTTTGCGTTAAGTCTTTACTTTGTCGTAAAATTCTTATTTTATCTCCTAGGAATTCCATGGTTTCCATCTCCTTTCGATCTCAGTTTATCACTAAAATAGCAAAAGACGTCATAACTTCTCATTGTGTGATATGTCACAATGAGAAGTTATGACGTCTTCTCTAGTTTAATTCCATTACCCTGCTTAGCTTTTATAGATGGATCGTCATCCTAAGCATGGCAAGACTACTTCATTTAATTTTCCATAATGTTATATTTGACATTATGCTATGCTGTTAACAGTTGTTTCTTTTCAATAGACGTGGCCTCCAATGCTGTCATAATATTACTCGCAATTCTTTCTACTACCGGAATGACGACAGAATTCCCTGCTTGCTTATAAAGATGTGTATTGGCTAGATTCTGAGGTAACAAAAAATCTTTGCCGTACCCCATAATATTAAAGCACTCCCTCGGTGTTAGTTTCCTAATCCCATGTTTCGTACTAATCAATGGAACATTGTGGCCGCCCGTGCCCATATTCGCTGTCAGTGTCGGGCATACGTTGCTCTTATTCTCTCGAACATATATCCTCCTCCATTGGTATATGGATTGTGGATTATTCATGCTTTCTTTAAGCTGTAGATAAAAGTCACAGCTTTCTGGCGTATAATAATATTTATCCTCCTGGAGGTTTTCATAATCAATATAATCTGCCAAAGTATGTTTTAATTCAATTGGTTCAGGGAAATTAAACTCCTTGCAGGCTTTCTCACTGGAGAAGGCTACTATGTATATTCTTTCTCTGTTTTGGGGTAGATTACCATACTCAGAAGCATTAAGCACTTCCTTTTTAACATGGTACCCTTCGTTTTTCAATTGTCGAAGAATTGTTCGAAAGGTGTTGCCTTGGTCATGCCCTACTAAATTTTTGACATTTTCTAAAAATACTACACTTGGCTTTTTAATTTTGATAATACGAACTAATTCGAAAAATAAATTACCTCGCTCATCTTCAAACCCTTTTCTATGTCCGGCAACACTGAATGCCTGGCAAGGAAAGCCTGCTAGCATAATATCAAAATCCGGAATGTCATAAGCATCGACGTTCTTTATGTCCTTAATTATCAGTTCCGACTCAAAGTTTAACTTATATGTCTGGGCGGCATTAGAATCGATTTCATTCGCCCAAACTGTTGTGAATCCGGCCTTGTCAAATGCTAAATCAATACCACCAACCCCGGCAAAAAAACTCGCAGTCTTCATCAATATTTTCCTCCTAAATTTTAAATTGCGGCACGCCGCATTTTTTTACAGTTTATCATAATATAATAAGATTGACAAGAGATTTAGAACATTTGTTCTTGTCAGCGTGAGATGGTTAGAATTTTACTTCCTGATTTGTTTATTTATATTTGGAGCGTTGGAACGAGTGTTAAGAGGCCTTTATTTGAGAAATATCTTACCGTTATGATATTGGATCAATTCCTGTTTATGCACGAGCTTTCAGGTAACCAAATAACCGATAATAATCATCTTAACATATCAAAATTGAAATCCCCTTCAGAAGGGTCCAGGAAGAATTTAACCATGCGAGAGCGTATACGACTCCATTTCATCCTTATCGAGTCAAAGGGTCGTTTCTTAATTGTCACATCCGATGCCGCTAATCAGCCCCAAGCAATTTCTCAGTCC
>CAYSBC010000102.1:0-4479 GCA_964429195.1 uncultured Eubacteriales bacterium
TTGGAGCTGGTGAAGGGAATCGAACCCCCAACCTGCGGTTTACGATACCGCTGCTCTACCATTGAGCCACACCAGCAACATATGCTTAGCCTATTAAAGTTTACTGCTTTTTTTCCAGCATGTAAAGCGTTTCCAATTCAATTCCGTAATAAATATGGTCATTTTGCGGATCGATGCTCACATAGAGACTTCTGAACACCAATAGGACTTTTATTTCTTCAGATTCCAACACCATGGTCATATCTTCGAGGGTTGCCTCTTCGGATTGCATGTTTCCCGGAGGATACTTGTCTAAAATCTGATCCATAAATTCGTTCATATCCTTTTCAAGGATAGTATCATTATTCAGCTGGATTTCAAGGGATGGTAGATTACTTCTGGTTTCATATTCCCAATAAATTTTATAAGTGCCCCGTACTCCGTCAACGGGGATAAAGCCCTGATCCTTTTCAAAGGGAAGCTCCACATTGATTGCCCAGGTATACCCACTAATATCAACTGGAACAGCAGGTAAGTATAGGTTGATACCCATAAAGTCTGATGGATAGGGTCCAGCAAAGTCATCTTTAGGCCATACTTTATCAAAACCAAAGGTTTTTCTGAATGTATTATTATTAATCAGATTTTTATCAAACCAAGAAGGCAGTTTCGCATCATTGGCACTGACTAAATAAGTAACCGAATCTGTTATAGACTCCCTCACGCTAAGGGCTGGTTCCATCTCAGCGGCAACAATCATATCATTTTCCAGCATGTTTTCACTGACAAGCAAGGTCTCAAGCCTATTCACTTGGGCATTGACAGGCAAAACATTATAGCCTACAAAGGGTGATACTGAAATAACAGCCAAGATGCAGGTGATCGCTACAATGAAAATATAAGATTTGGATTTTAAGAGGATCAATAAAACAGCCCCAACCGCAGCAATAATCCACACCAGTATAAACCAGTATTCAGTTAATTTAAGCCCTGTTCTGTTTAACTGGTTTACCAGTGCCCAAATCTCAAAGATAAGGATGACAAGAGCAGCAAGGGGATAAAATCGGCGATAAAATTTTGCTAATCCGGTATGATGTCCGGATACCATCATGTGAAGCCATATACCAAGGATGGTATAGGAAGCGGCTATACCTGCAAGCCTCACAATGGGAGCGTTCATGCCGGAAAAAACAGTTCTTCCTGCCCATAACAGAAGTACTATAGAAAGTGCAATCATCAAAGGAACCATGATATATCCAAACAGTATTTCAATAAAACGCGGCTGTTTCTCGGCAATCTCTCTGTGCTCATCTTTCTGTCCCTTTCTAAAGTCAGGAAAATAGCCGACATATAAAGTGAATGCCATTAATCCGGTTATGGTACTAATGTACATGTAAACCTTACTACTCATATTTTGGTATAGCAAAGCTTGTACGGCTCGTGCTACACCCATTGAACCGCCCAAAATGATAACTCCGTAAATTAGGGCGATGAAGAATGCTTTGTGACTCATGAAAAATGCTTTTGCAAAATCAATTTGAAGTATAGAGGAATTACCTTTCTTTGTTTCCTTGTTTTCATCTTCACCTACCATTGTTCCTTGAAAGGGTAAGCCTGAAAGAAGGATAAAAACAAGATAAGAGACCAGCATTGCCATGCTGACTCTGGCAACAGCAAGGGATGAAACTATTTGGTACCTAGCTCCGACATAGCCAGGGTCTGTTCCCGCAAAGTAATAAAGGATTACAAAGGTAAAAGCTGTGGCCACGACACCAACAATGTTAGCAAGAAAAAACGCTTTTTTTGTGTTGAACCTGCTCTGGGCCCCTGCAATTAGCATCATACTAAAAATGGATCCTAAGGCAAAAGACCAGTGGAAGCAATTAAATAGAAAATTGTAGGGCTCCTGCGCCGGCCAGTCCAGTTGTATACGAACCATGGTGACTAATGCGAATCCCACCGCACAACCAATGGTAACAGGGAAACTCTTAAATGCCTTAATGGATCCGGCTAAAATCTTTTTAACTGATAATAGAAAAGTGTTCATTTTAATACCCCTCATCTTCGTCTTCATCCCCGTCTTCATCAGAAAACAGTTCATCAAGGATTACGCACTCCATTGTCTGCTCGAAGTTGTCAAGCTCTCCATCACTATTTAAATCAAATAATTTTCCAAATAGACTCTTCATTTTAAATCCTCGCTTTCTGGGCTTTGCTCCTCATCTTTTATTGGATTTAGTCATACTAATGCCCACGCTACATTATCAATTTTATTCGCAAGTCTATTCGCACTTTCAGGTTTACATAAGTTAAATGCGATGTAATCTAGAATGCTATTAAGATTAATTTTGAACAATGGTAGATATCTTAAAATGTATTTATCTTTCCCCATTATACCTTGCCTTTACTCTGGTAAAAACCTCTTCATTTGTATATCTTTGGTCATTAAGATTTGCCTCTTTATCTGCTTCATCTAATTTAAGCTCTATATGATCTGTTAATTCTGCATATTGCTGCAAACTTAATACTACCATTGTTCCATAGCCATTTTTAGTCAAATATACCGGCTGCTGTTCCCTGACAACAAGGTCTTCAATTTCCGGAAACTTATTTCTTAAATCGGAAACAGGTCTAATTTGAATCATTATTTCCACTCCCTTGCATTTATTTATCATTATTTTATCATCATTTTACCTTGAATACAATGATTTATTTAGCTATTCTCTGTCTAAATGTCAATTATGAATATCATCCTATTTTGAGAGGGGATCAATTACTTTATATGGTGCAAATTCACACAAGAAAATCTTCGTTAATCAAAAGAAGATTCTGATTATCCCGGCTCTGATCCATCATCCTCTGTGTAAAGCCACTTTTAGAGAATACGCCATAGAGAATCCGATAGTCCTTGAATACTGTGTGAATATCGGCCGAGCTGCGAACTTTTTCCTCCAAAGCAAAATATACCGGTGCATCCACCGGCTTTGTGTGATATTTGCACTCGCCGACAAACAGCAGCTTGTGCTGATAATCTGCCGCTGCCACGTCAATCTGTGTATCGTTATCAGAATCATTTAGCCAATAAGAGCCAATACGTGATGGAGTGAATGCAATCGCTTGTTTTCTGCAAAGCTCAGCAAAAATGGATTTGCAGATATCCTCATAAGAGAAGGCAACAAACTTTTGGACGAAATCCTTGCCTATCTCATTGATGACGATTTGCGTGTTGTCGAGTTCCAGCTCGCCTTTGTAGGGGTAGACGTAGCGGAACCAAAAACGAACAAAATTGTCGGATATGAAATAGAGCCCTTTGCGTGACTTTTCTGGGTTCTTCTCTGTGATTGGTGTGTCCTTCGTGATGAAACCAAGGTCGCCCAGGGTGGAAAGATACGGTGTCAGCGCAGAACTCTCAAGCCCTAAAACGCCGGCAATCTTCCCTAGTTTATGGTTCCCGTCCGCAATTGTCTTGATGATGGAAAAATAATTGGTTGCCGCCTGCACCTCATCTTTCAGCAAGAAGTTCGGCTCTTCATACAAAAATCCATTCTTCGACAGCACAACGGCCTTGATCTGCTTCAGCAGGTCTTCATCGCTTTGGAAAAACTCCAGATACTTCGGCACACCGCCGGTCACAGCATATTGTTCTACCGCTTTTTCAAAGGATGCCCGTTGCGCAGAATAGACATTAGGAAAAGTCAGAGGCAACAGCCGAATTTGTGCCGTCCGACGGCCATACAAGGGACTTTCGTAGGATAGGGCGTGCTTTTGCATCATCCCGATTAGCGAGCCGCAGAGAATCAGCATCACATTGTTGTCTTTCATGATTTCATCCCATGCGTTTTGCAGAATAGATGGGAATGCAGGATTTGTTTTTACGAGATATGGAAACTCATCAATGACAACAACCTTCTTTTCCAATGGCTTATAGTCGGTGACCACACGGAACAAATCCATCCAATCGGAGAAGGCGGCATTTTTGAGGATGGTGTTGCCCATCCCCCGGGCAAGGACACCGGAAAACCGCTTCATCGCCAGCGACTCGATTTCCTCGGTCGCCAAAAAGTAAAAAGCAGTCTTCTTCTTGATGAACTCCTTGATCAGCGTGGTCTTTCCAACACGACGACGCCCATAGATAACGACGAAACCGCTGTCCCGTGCGTATTCCGTCTCAAGCGAAGATAACTCGGTCTGTCTTCCTATAAACTTCATTGTGTTCCCTCCTTATCATAATTAAATTTATGATAATTTAAATTATACTATATTCTATCTTACCCATATTGATATGTCAATATACATGTAAAAATAAAGCCCCCGATATGATTAAAAAAAGGCTTCCACTTTTCACAGTGAAAGCCCTCGAAAGGCGCGGATTTACTGGCCTTGAGACCGATAAATCTATATTACCTTTTGTTTTTGGTGGAGATAAGGGGATTCGAACCCCTGGTCTCCTGAATGCCATTCAGGCGCGATCCCAACTTCGCCATATCCCCAAGTAGTTAC
>CAYSBC010000103.1:0-4474 GCA_964429195.1 uncultured Eubacteriales bacterium
TTTGTATAATCAATGCTGTGAAATTCAACAGCTGGATTATCATCTAAATAATCATATAGTTTCTTAGGTCCTACTGAGAAAGATGCGATGGACTTATGCTTATGAACAGGTTTATTCCAGTTGTCAATGACCCCTGCTTCCATTAGGTCCATGGCTCTTGCCGGGAACATTTCACTATGGAATCCTAATCCTCTTTTGTCCATAATGGATGCTGCAACAGCATTAGGCATTCCGCCTATTCCTAACTGGATAGTAGCTTCATTGGGTATCATATGAGAGATATGTTTACCTATTGCTAGTTCTTCCTCTAATAATGGTGCCTCAGGGGTTGCAGGTAATGGTACATTGTTTTCAATTAAGGCTGTTACCTCGGAAATGTGAATAAATTGAGAACCATGCACTCTTGGCATATTCTCATTCACTTCTAAAAGAACAACTCTAGCTCTTTCCATTTGAGCTCTACCTTCTCCTGCTGCTGGTCCATA
This sequence comes from uncultured Eubacteriales bacterium, assembly GCA_964429195.1. Taxonomy (GTDB): domain Bacteria; phylum Bacillota; class Clostridia; order Peptostreptococcales; family JAAYPU01; genus JBBAFM01. The sequence continues at coordinate 486 of CAYSBC010000103.1, forward strand.
GCTAAACCAACCGTGCTTATCCATGGGTGAAACTGTAGCGTAAGCTATATCTGCCTTTGCATAAGTTCTCCATAGTGGTGGAACATCCTTATAATAAGCAGGCATATAATCGCCCTTTGCACTTTGAGCAGCTTTTCTGCCCGGTCCGCCTATAAACCAATGCACACTGCTCATGTGGTCTTGGTATTCTGGTAAGTAACATTTTAAAGGATGTAATGTTAACATAAGTTCATGTGTTATTCCATGTAAACCTTCTTGTTTTGCTCTTTCTGCGATTGCATCTGCTAACGCTGGTGGCTCTCCGACTCCACAAGTGGAAGCACAAACATCTCCACTTTGCACATATTTAGCCGCCTCTTCTGCTGTTGTTAGCTTCTCCTTATACATTTCTTGCCATTTATTCAAAATACAACTAACCTCCTTAAGATTGTCAAATTATCCCTTATCTGTTTTACACAATATTTATTGCGTTAGGGCTTTGTTTGATAAATTAAAGTTGCAATATCTGTGCCAATTCCTTAAAAGAATTCAATTTTAAAACAAATATCTAAAATGAGCTTGAATTTTCAAGTTCATTCGACAAAGGTTCTTCGTAAAATTAAAATTTTTTTATTGTAATATTCAACATCAACTCCAATCAATTGATGAAAATTCACATCAATTTTCATCAATATCTTCCCTGCTATTGTATTTCTAGGAACCGAGGGGATAGATGTAACAATGCATCTCAGATGCAAGTGTACATCTATGTTAAATTGTTGTCATGTTTTCTTTTTGAAAAACTTTAAATTGATTCTTTTAATTTTGTCAGCTAATAACAATTTATATTATTTCTTACCAGCTGTCAATTGTTATTCTCATGAATGTAGAACTTCCCATACTATTTTAGAGGGGATTGTAGTATTTTTATCAATTTTACTTTTTTTACTTTCTACTAAAAAGGAGGTTTATTAACCTCCTTAAAAATATATCCCTGTTATTCTGCCTTTTTATATTCCTTCAATCTTTTGATTAAAGGCTCCAAGATTTCCATAGCTTGGGCAACAATCGCAAAATCAGCATAATCAAATATTCGCGCATCCTTATATTTATCAACTGCTACAACATATCCCGATACCAGCATGCCTGCCGTATGTTGCATTGCTCCTGATACACCAAAAGACAAATATAATTTTGGTCTTATTCTTTTACCTGATTGTCCTACCATTTTAGGCCAAGGCAACCATTTCGCATTGGTAACTTGCCTTGTTCCACCTACTTGGGCATCTAAAAGATCTGCCAGTTCAAAAAGCCTTTGGAAATTTTCTTTCTTTTTAAGCCCGCCACCACCGATGATGACAACCTCAGCTTCTGTTATAGGAACCTTTGTTTCTGTCCTTTCGACAACATCCTTTACGATATAGGTTAAGTTCTTGTTATTATACTCTGTCATGTCCAAATGTATAATCTCGACATCCTTTTTCTCTCTTGGCAATCCTTCTTCAAAAGTATTAGCTCTGGTTGTAATAAACATCGGGTAATCTTTAACCTGAATCGTCTCAAATATTTTCCCTCCATAAATAGGACGGCTAATCCTAAATCCATACCTTTTATGTTCGACATCAGTCACATCGCTTATCATCTCTTTTTTGTAGATTTGCGCTAATCTCGGGAATAAATCTCGTGTAAGTGCGGTATTACACGCAAATATACAATCTGGTTTTATTTCATCAATTATTTTTTTAAAACAATCTGTTAATATCTCAGGGTTATATTCTTTCAAATATTCGTGCTCGGCTGCATATATTCTATCAACATTATATCCTGATATCTCATCAACCATTTCTTGATCAATATGATCTCTATATATTAAAACATTCACTTTTAATTTTTCCAATTGGCTAAAATAGTTCAATATCTGTCTGCTTATTCTTTTTAATTTACCATCTCTGACTTCGACTAATAACAGTGCATTCCTTATCATATCCTATTCTCCTATAACAATTTCGCTTTTTTCAATGCAGCCATGAGTTGATCAACAGCTTCTTCCGCTTCAACATTAATCAGTTTTATATTATCTCGTCTTTTAGGAGGACGAGAATATTGGACTATGTTTTTACTATCTTTTGTGGTCTTCTTAAAATCTATTATTTTTATCTCTTTATATTTAACGTCCATAATTTCTGAAATAGCCGGTAATCTGGGTTCATTTATTATTCTTTGAACAGTGCATACAGCAGGTAGTTTTGTTTCAATGATTTCTGCATATTCTTCATTATCCCTTTCTGCTTCAATAAGTCTATCCTTTTCATTGATTGTAATTTTAGTAACATTATTTATTATAGGAATCCCCAGCTCTGTCCCTAATCTTGTTGGAACCTGAGCATTATTCAGATCATAAGAAACCCAGCCTCCCAAGATAAGATCATAATCCTTTTCCATCTCTACTGCAATCTTGAGGGCCTCACATATTCCCATTGGATTATCTACTTCTGATTTTATCAAGATAGCCCTGTCTCCACCTTTGGATAAGGCAGTTCGTATAGTCACCATAGCGCTTTCCGGACCAACAGTAAGGATAACCACTTCTCCACCAAATCTTTCCTTAATACGTACCGCTTCCTCGATTGCAAATTCATCTAGTCTATTAATCACATAGACCTCTTTGTTGGGTATAGGTTTCTTCTCATTATCTAATCCCATATTTATATTTGAATCAACTGTTTCTTTTACTAATACTAGAATTTTCATATGCCTAGCCTCTCAATTTAATAATAATTCAATACAGTGATATTATACTATTATCTATATTTTTTTCAACGTTTAATTTCATTATTCCCAAATAACCTCTTTTATTTCTTCCCTATTAAAACAAACAGATTAACTCAACATAGGAGTTAATCTGTTTGTAATAACAAATACTGTGATTTCGCAAACCTTTATTATCTTCCGATATATCCAGAAATAACTACTTTTTGAATTTCGTTAGTTCCTTCATAGATTTGAGTTATCTTAGCATCTCTCATCATTCTTTCAACTGGATGATCTTTTAAGAATCCAGCTCCACCCATCATTTGAACTGCATCTGTAGTGACTTCCATAGCTACATCTGTTCCTACCATTTTTGCCATAGCTGCTGCCATGCCATAAGGTTGATGAGTATCTTTTAACCATGCTGCTTTTAAGCAAAGTAATTTAGCATATTCAATTTTAGTTGCCATTTCTGCAAATTTAAATGCTACTGCTTGTTGAGCGAAGATTGGTTTTCCGAATTGAACACGTTCCTTAGCATAAGCTAGAGCATATTCATAAGCACCTTCAGCTATACCAACACCTTGTGCACCTATTCCTATTCTTCCTCCGTCAAGAGCTTGCATTGCGATCTTGAATCCTTCGCCTTCTTGACCTATTCTTCTGTCAGCATTTACTTTCATGTTCTCTATTTCGATAACCCTTTGAACAGTTCCTCTTATCCCCATTTTATCTTCTTTTTTAGTAAAGTTAAAACCAGGAGTGTCTTTGTCTATAGCAAAGCAAGTAATACCTTTTACGCCTTTTGATCTGTCTGTCATGGTAAATAATAGTGTTGTATCCGCATGACCAGAGTTCGTTATAAAGCATTTTGTACCGTTAATAATATAGTTTTCGCCATCTTTTTCTGCTATAGTAATTTGCATTGCAGCATCACTACCCGCATTTGGCTCAGTTAAACCGAATGCTCCAATTTTTTCACCATTGAACATTGGTGTAGCAAATCTACGTTTTTGTTCTTCAGTACCATATACAAAAGGTATCCATGCTGATACAGAAGTGTGAATAGAGTAGGAACATCCCAAGGAAGCATCTACCTTATTAAGCTCTATACTTGCTAAAGCATAAGATAGTGTATCCGCACCAGATCCGCCGTATTCTTTTGGATAAGGTAGTCCCCAGAATCCAAGCTCACCTAATCTTTTCATGAGAGCAGCAGTAGCAGTGTCATCACCATCTTTATCTCTTTGAGCTACACC
>CAYSBC010000104.1:0-4381 GCA_964429195.1 uncultured Eubacteriales bacterium
GAGAAGGGAAGAAAAGACGAAGCTGATTTGATAAGGCGTAACATACGTATGGCTGAAATAGGGATCGAGCACATGCAAAAGATCAAAAAGGAAAAGGGCAAACTCAATCGTGGTCAAAGATGTCAACTAGCGAAAGATCAAGCGTGGTTAAAGGATCTGCAAGCCGATCTTTGTATGCTGGGAGGTGAATAAGTGTGAAAGATAAAATTATTGCAGTTGTAGCTATAATTGCCCTTATCACCACCGTTGGAATAGTAGGTAGAATGGATTATAAGCTCATGGAGCAGGAACAAGCTTGGGAAAATAGTGTACAAGCTGCCCAGCTAGAACAGGAAAAGGTACAAGAAGACATTATAAGGCTACAGCAAAAATATGACCGGATAGAGGACATGTATATCGCACAGGGCATATGGATTAAAGATATTCGTGAAAGATTGCACTTTGACTTGTTTGAGGATGCCGAAATGGGGTTATTGGAATGAAGCTATTTATAATCGGTTGGATTGTAGGAATCTTTAGCGGAATTATTCTTACAGCAATGTGGTTGGATAATTCACTTGACTGGAAAAACGAAGATTTTTGGGAGGAGTAAGAATGAAACAAGCCCGAAGGTTACAGCGTTGGATGAAGGAATTGTTAAAAAGTAAAAATCTTAACATAAAGAACTGGTACTACATAAAAAATGAACCGGGGAAACTTACAATTTTGCATAAGCATTCCCTTAAACCGAAAGTGATTAGATATTAGTGGGGGTGATTATATGGCTATAGAAGAAGGTATGAAAGAATATTATGGATTTGTAAGTTTTTCAGGGAGAATTGCATTTAATATAGAGGCAGAAAACGAAGAACAAGCGAAAGATATTATATTTAATGATATAGGTTCAATGTCAATAGACGTATCTCCCGAGAGTCCATTGAAAATTGATTTTATAGACTGGCAAACAATAGACCAACAAGCTAGAGGAAATGTGTCTGAAGCATTTATAGGTGATTTTGAAATCTATCGCGAAGGAGGATAAGAATGGAAAGAACTTTTAAAATCCTAATGGAAATCCTAAATAAAACTATAAAAATACTTAATATGAATGGTTATCAAATTAGGAATCCAATAGCAGAGGAGTTTTATATCACGGAAATTTATTTCGATAAAAAAACAAGTGAATTGTATTTTAAAATCCTAGAGGAGAAATAAAAAGAGCCGCTTTAAAAGCGACTAAAAACAAACCTAGATTAAGTATAGCGGAAAAAAGTGAGGAGGTCAAATAAATGATAAAAATTAACAAACTTGAAATAGAAAATGTAAAACGTGTAAAAGCAGTAAAAATAGAACCTACTGCTAACGGATTAACTGTTATAGGTGGCAAAAATAAACAAGGTAAAACATCTGTTCTTGATGCTATAGCTTGGGCTCTTGGAGGGGACAAATATCGTCCTTCCGAGGCACAAAGAGAAGGGTCAGTTATTCCGCCCAATCTTCATATAGTCATGTCAAATGGTTTGGTTGTCGAACGAAAAGGGAAAAATAGCGATTTAAAAGTAATAGACCCTAATGGTGAAAAAGGTGGGCAAACACTTTTAAATGAATTTGTTGAACAATTGGCATTAGACCTGCCTAAGTTTATGCAATCCACACCAAAGGAAAAGGCAAATACATTGCTGCAAATCATTGGGGTTGGGGACAGACTGTACGAACTAGAAAAGAAGGAACAAGAAATTTATAACCAACGTAGAGCTATAGGTCAAATTGCTGACCAAAAAGAGAAGTTTGCAAAAGAGCAGCCTTATTATCCTGATGCACCTAAGGAACCTATATCGGCATCAGAATTGATTAAACAACAACAAGAAATCCTTGCCCGGAACGGGGAAAATCAAAGAAAACGGGAAAATCTCTTAAGTCTATCAACGAAGCATGATCAGCTTATTAGAAATTTTGAACAAACAATTAAAGAAATAGAAATTTTAAAACTTAAGTTAAAAGAACAGGATGACTTAATCAAAGCAAGTTTTAAAGATCTTGAAATAGCCCGTAAATTAGCTAAGGATCTCCGTGATGAATCCACAGAAGAATTAGAAAAAAACATATCCAATATTGAAGAAATAAATATTAAAGTCCGAGCTAACTTAGATAAAGATAAAGCTGAAACCGATGCTCTGGACTACGAAAACCAATATAATACATTAACTTCAGACTTAACTGACATAAGGCAATCCAAAATAGACTTATTAAAAGGTGCTAATCTTCCATTGCCGGGGCTGTCAGTAGAAGACGGGGAATTAACTTACAACGGTTTTAAGTGGGACAACTTGGCAGGAAGTGACCAATTGAAAGTATCAACCGCTATAGTAAGAAAACTTAATCCCAAATGTGGTTTTGTATTAATGGATAAACTTGAACAAATGGATCTGGACACTTTAAAAGAGTTTGGTGAATGGTTAGAAAAAGAAGGATTACAGGCTATCGCAACAAGAGTAAGCACCGGAGATGAGTGCAGCATCATTATACAAGATGGTTATATAGTCGGTGTTGATTTAGCTAGTGGTCCTGATTATACAGCAAAAATATACAGTGATGGAGCTGTATCTGTCACTCCTAATTCAGCATGGAAAGCAGGTGAATTTTAGTGGAGATAATTACAGGCAAAATTGAATCTGCTCAAAAAATTATTATTTATGGTCCGGAAGGTATAGGGAAATCAACTTTTGCTTCCAGTTTCCCAAATCCTATATTTATTGATACAGAAGGAAGTACTAAGCATATGGATGTAGCTCGAACACCAAATCCATCTAGTTGGACAATGTTGTTAGAACAAATCAAGTATTTTAAAAATAATCCTAATCAATTTAATACAATAATAATTGATACAGCAGATTGGGCTGAAAGAATGTGTATTGAATATCTTTGTGCTAGAGATAAAAAGGACGGACTTGAAGGATGGGGTTATGGCAGAGGCTACACATATTTAACCGAAGAATTTGGACGATTATTAGATTTACTTACTGAATTGATTGACTTAGGAATAAATGTTGTAATTACTGCCCATGCATTTATGCGAAAATTTGAGCAACCTGATGAATTAGGAGCATATGATCGTTGGGAATTGAAATTACAAAGGAAAACCGCACCTATGATAAAAGAATGGGCGGACATGGTACTCTTTGCTAATTATAAAACACATGTAGTCAATGTAGATGGACAAGGTGTCCAAAAAGGCAGAAATAAAGTACAAGGCGGTAAAAGGGTAATGTATACCACTCATCATCCTTGTTGGGATGCAAAAAATAGGCATGGGTTAAATGATGAGCTGCCTTTTGATTATAAAGAAATCGAAAATCATATTAATACAAATATAAATGAAATACAAATCACAAAAGAGCCAATAGAAAAACTTGAACCAAAAACAACCAATTTAGATATACCAATAGAAAGTGTTCCTATTGCTTTATCAGATTTAATGAAATTCAATAATGTGACATTAGAGGAATTACAAAAAGCAGTTGAATCTCGGGGGTATTATCCTGTTGGTACTCCATTTAAAAACTATGATCCTAATTTTATCAAAGGTGTTTTAATTGCAGCTTGGGACCAAGTGCTTAATATAATTAAAGAAATGAAAGGAAGTATAAATAATGAGTAATAATATAGATCGTGAATTTGATTGGAATGATGAGATAGAACATGATAGCCCGGATTTTGTAGTATTACCGGAAGGAGATTATGACTTTGAAGTAATTGACTTTGAAAGGGCTAGGCATGCAGGAAGTGAAAAGCTTCCTCCGTGTAACAAGGCGGTGGTTCATATAAAAATAGAGGGAAAAGAAGGAATCACTATTATAAAACATAATTTATTTTTGCACAGTATAACAGAAGGTATGTTGTGTGCTTTTTTTACCGGGATAGGTCAACGTAAAAAAGGAGAAAAAGTATCTATGAATTGGAATACTATCGTAGGTGCTAAAGGTCGTGCAAAGATAGATATTAGAAAATGGACTAACGATGATGGGAAAGAATTAACGTTTAATGAAATTAAAAAGTTTTATGAGCCGGAAGAAGAGGGAAAAGCACCTTCATTTCAAGCAGGGAGATTTTAGATGAAGTTAAGGCCGTATCAGCAAGATGCAAAAAAAGCGATACAAGCAGAGTGGCTTAAAAACATTAAACGTACATTATTAGTCCTTCCAACAGGCACTGGAAAGACGATTGTCTTTAGTAAATTAATTGAGGATTGTGTTCGAGAAGGTGAGCGTGTTTTAATACTTGCTCACCGAAGTGAACTCTTAGAACAAGCAGCTGATAAATTAGCCAAAGCTACAGGGTTAGGATGTGCAGTAGAAAAAGCAGAAGATAGCAGTATAGGAAGTTGGTTTAGGGTAGTTGTTGG
>CAYSBC010000105.1:0-4377 GCA_964429195.1 uncultured Eubacteriales bacterium
ACATTGTATCAGAAAGGCTTACAGGGTCTCAATTTTCATTTAACTTTACAAAACGTGGAAATATTAAAGGAGGTAAATTATGAATAGTAATTTGATTGATATTCAGAATGTAAAAATAAATACTGACCTTCCTATATCGGATAAGGTTAAGAGCTTTATAGAACAAATTATAGACCCATATCACTTCAAATGCGGCGAAGTAGAGGTCACTTTAGTCTTTGACGGGCACGACTCACTCGAAAGTAAAATCATAAAACATCTAAGCAGCAAATAAAACGTTCTCAAATTTCTTGATTTGAAATTAATGTGCTAAGCTTTGATTGGCACTTAAAAAACCCTGCTGTTTGATGATAAACAGGAGGTAATTTGTAATGGCAAGAAAAAAGTTTTATGTAAATGAAGAAACGGGAGAACAAACTGAAAAAAAGAATGTATGGAACATCGCAAAGTATATCCGCCTTTCAAGAATGGATGGTGATAACTTAGAGAGCGATAGCGTTGTTAATCAAAGAAAACTGCTCAATGATTACATTGATGAGCATGATGATTTTATCGGCATAGAAGAATTCATTGATGATGACTGGACCGGAACGAACTTTGATCGTCCCGGATTCCAAAGAATGATGCAGGAGATTGAAAACGGGAACATCAACTGTGTTATTGTAAAAGACTTATCACGTTTCGGCAGAAACTACATCGAAGCGGGTAAGTATCTGGAGCATACTCTCCCGTCCTACAATTGCAGAATAATATCCGTAATCGATGAACTGGACAGTTTTAAAGATACGGATGCTGCGCTTGGGCTTATGGTTCGTATAAAAAACCTTATCCATGACCATAACAGCCAGGATATATCCAAGAAAGTCAGAGAAACGAAGGACATGCTTCGAAAAGAAGGTAAGTTCATTTCTCAACCGCCTTTCGGATACAAGAAAGACCCGAGTGACCGATATAAGCTGATTATTGATGAAGAAGCCGCAACTGTTGTGCGAAAGATATTTAATATGTACTTGGAAGGTATGGGAACTATACGTATTTCACAAAGGCTTAACGAGCTTGGAATAATGACACGGGGAGACTATATCAAGACAGGTTCGATATACAGGGAAGATAATATTGTTTCGAGTACGAAAGGCTGGAGGCCAAATGGTATACGCAGTATGCTGAGTAATAAAGCATATATGGGAGCGGTGTGCCAGCGCCGTAGAACAACAAGAAACTATAAGGACAGAAAGCCAATCTATTTGGATGAAAAAGACCATATCGTTGTTTACGACATGCACGACCCGATTATAAGCAGAGAGCAGTTTGATAAAGTACAGGAGATTCTAAAAAGCAGATGTACGAAAACATCTCAACATAGTAGAGAACTATATCTTTTCTCCGGTATGCTGCGCTGTGCCGGATGTAAATCTTCAATGATACGAAATCCAAAATTCCATAAGAATAAATGGTATGTATATTACAAATGTCGAGGATACAATCAGCGTGGTACGAAGGTATGCAATCATTCACACAGCATAAGCGAAGAAAAGCTTGTTGCAGCAGTAAGGTATGCATTGAACATACAGATTCAAACGCTTGTAGATATGAAACGAGTCATAGAAGCAATCAATAAGAATAAAAAGCTGCAACGAATGTCCATTGATTATAACAAGTTAATTGATGAGAAATCAGTTAAAAAGGATAGGCTAAAAAATATGAAGCTTAGCAGCTACATGGACTGGAAAAGCGGTACTATTTCTAAAGACGAGTATAAATTCATGAGAGATAAGTTTGACGGCAAGATTGAGCAGTTGAACAAAGAAGTATCCGCTCTTGAAAACGAAAAGCAAGCCGAGGAAGATATACGCAGCAATCAATTTGGCTGGCTTAATGGCATGATAAGCAACGGATATTTGAGCACTTTATCCAGAGAGATTACAACCGAATTTATCGACTGTATCTACGTTGGGAAAGACAAAAAGATTCAAATCGTATTCAAGCATAAGAATGAATTTCAGCGGTTGACCGGTTATATTGAAAAGCATGTTGGATCATGTTATGACGAGCAAGGGGGTGTGCAGTATGTATCAGATGGCTCTGCAAGATAACTTTAGGTGGCATACCGCCATATACGTAAGGATTACAGATAACGAGAAGAAAAAAGGGTTATATGACAGCATTGATAATCAGATAAAAATACTGAAACAGTACGCACTGAAAAAAGAACTTAGCAACGTTCGTGTGTTTGCAGATGAGCATAAGAAAGGCGGTAACTTTGACCGTCCTGCGTTTAAGCAGATGATGGATCAAATAAAGCAGGGCAATATTAACTGTGTAATGGTCAAAGACCTTTCTCGCTTTGGCAGAGAGCATATCGAAGGTGATTATTTACTTGAAGTGTTCTTCCCGGAGAATGATGTGCGCTTGATATCTAAACTGGAAAGCATCGACAGCTATACAGATCCAAAAAGAATGAACAGCATAGAGATCCCTCTGATTAATCTTTTCAACGAACAGTATCTCAGGCAGGTATCTAATTCAACCAAGGCTAGTCTTAAGATGAAACGCAAGGAAGGCAAGTTTGTTGGCTCAAGAGTACCATACGGGTATCTGCGTTCTTCTGAAGACAAGCATCAGCTAATAGTAGATGAATCTGTGCGAGATATTATTGTGAGCATCTTTGAAATGTATCTGAACTACATGAGCTTTGATGCGATCGCTCAGAAACTCAATATAGATAATATACTAGCGCCTTCACAGCACTATAAGAAGATACATGGACAAGCAATCAATCCGGATTCAGTATGGAATGCCAATGCGGTGCGCAATATCATTACACAACCGATTCTTACCGGCGATATGGTACAAGGGCGAACGGTTTCGTACAGTCATAAGGTGAAAAAGCGTGTACCGCTGCCTAAAGGTAAATGGACGGTTGTAGAGGATACACATGAGGCTATTGTTGAAAGAGATACTTTTAATACAGCACAGGCAATTGTTAAAAAGAAATCAAGACCGACAGTACGAAAACAAAAAACACAGCCATCCATATTGGCGGGATTCATGGTGTGCGGTGATTGTCATGCTGTTATGCAACGGACGGTCTCTACGCATAATGGTAAGAAGTATTACCATATGATTTGCAGTACATATAAGAAGCTGGGCAAAACGGCCTGTACAAATCATCTGGTCTCAGAAAGCAATATCAAGGAAGTTTTGCTTACAACAATAAATAAACTTATCGCCGTTATCGTTGATGTGGAAAAAGCGATAAAAGAAAATAAGCGTAACGAGATTTCCAAGCTAAGAGCAAAGCTTAAACAGGAATTAAAATTTTCAATGATTGAAAGAGAACGAATTGCATCAATCAAAGCAGGGTTGTATAGCGATTATAAGCAGGATGTAATTTCACTGGATGATTACAAAGATATGAGACAGCAATTCGAAGTCAAGCAGATTGCTCTTGATAAGAAAATTGATAAGTTAAATAAAGAGTTGTATCAGCTTGATAACGGGAAATCCTATTCAACTGAAGCTGCAAATGCTTTTACAAAGTATTCAGGCATTTCAGAGATAACCAGAGAGCTGCTTGGGGACTTGGTAGAAAAGATTGTTATTGATGCTGATAAGAATATAACAATTATCTTTAAGTTTCAGGATGAATTGAAACGATATCTCAATTAATAGAGAAAAGGACAGTAAAGTATGAAGCGGCCGGCAGAAATGTCGGTTGTTTTTATATCAAAAAATATTGTGGAGGATTGATATGAACAAACGTAATGGACTAGAAAACAAAGAAAGTAAGAAAAAGAAAGTGATTATTGTTTTAATAATTGTATTCGCCATTGCAGCGACAGCTCTATTTCTGTTAAAGAGTTGTTATGAAGATCAGAATACTGCTGAACTGGATACAACTCCAATTATTCTTGAAGACGAAAGCCGTTCTATTGACGGAGAAGCACAAATAAAAACGCAAGAAGAAATCCTTGATGAGCTAAAAAAACAGCAACTAATTGTAACGGACAAGCTTAGCTCTAATATCATTTTTAATTCTGGTGAAGTTGGTTCGATTGGCGAATGGGTTGTTGAGAACTTAAAAGAAAACGATGTTATACAACAGGCAGAGGTGTATTGGAACGAAGTCCTTATTGCCAAGACAACCCCGATATATCCAAATCAACATATTACGGGAGTATCGCTTCTTGAAAGCATCGATACAGGTGAATACGAAGCAACAGCATATCTAAATTACTACGACACCGAGACAAAAGAGTTTCTTAGTAAGGCTGGATATGCGATTCATCTTACAGTTAGATAGTCATCCGGTTAACGGAAAAATATATATTTTACGGAGGTAATTAATGAAATTGAAACTTAGAAAAGTCTTTATGA
>CAYSBC010000106.1:0-4273 GCA_964429195.1 uncultured Eubacteriales bacterium
TGTTAACTTCCCAAGATTTTCCGACTAAATGACCTGTATGCATAGAAACATGCAGGTATAATTTTTTCCGTTTTAATTACTCTGGTCTTCACCTTTTATAAACTGAACTATTTCATCATAGGGCTTGCTACTCTTCATGATGGCAGTGATTAGCTCATCCCGCCTCAGTGCATCACGTTTGTTCATCAGATCTTTCAATACCGTTACCGCTCCATCATACTTTTGTTTCGTTTTTACCACATCCATCTGTGCTTTTTCAATCTTGTGCTCAAGGGACGCAAGCCCAGTCGTTCTTGACATTTCTTTTTCTCCTTACGTGCTATTATTTTAGTTTTTCACTGATTTCAGATGCCCTGTATTTTATATAGGCAACGTCTATGCCAAATGCCCTCAGTATGTTTTTTTGTATGGCTGTTACAGCATGATCAAGCCGATATACATTATCCAACTGGCGTACCATCTCAATCTTTTCCAGTTCCTTTAATGCTGCCGGTACAGTCATATAATTCGGTCTCTTATTAAGGTTTTTCATTTCGTCTTTCAGACATGTATAGATCTTACATCTGACAATCAAAGCAATAAATTCGATAAAGATCTTTGCTGACGCAGACTCGTCCGAGTATACCCTGAGACTCCTGTTCCCCAAATAAGACTTATCTCCACGGAACAGTTTCTCAGAAGCATCGCGGCTCTTATACAGATTAAGTGCCTCCTTAGCGGTCATCTTCTCAGAAGTTATGATGCAGAAATACCCACATAAGTCTATTTCGTTTTCTATGATACTTGCTTTTTCCAGCGGGAATAGAAATGTTTTTTTCTCTTCGTCATAGTAAAGTTCGAAATACCTCTCAAATCCTGGACCGAATTCCTTTGTTTTGTTGGAATGATTCTCCATAAACCTCCTCATCTGCTCAATCTTGCCCTCTATATATTCACGTTCTGCGTTCTCTTTGGACGGGCTGTGATATATGTGAAAATACCGATCCTTTTCATCTGTTACGTATAGTTTTCTCTTCACTGTTATGCCGGAGACGCGGTAGTCACTGATGTTATAAATGCGTTTGTTTTCGAACTTTCCTTTGTTATTTAGAACCAGCTGATTTACTAAGGAAGACATCCCCTTCACCATGATAACAAAGCTGTAACCACACATGTCCATGTATTCGATGTTTCCCTTGCTGAAATATCCCCGATCAAGAATGAATCCAATTTTCTTATAGCCATAGCCCACGGCCTTGTCGAGCATAAACTGCAACTGTGACACATCATTTATACTCCCCGGATATGCTTCATAAAAGAGGGGCTTTTTATTATGCGTATCATAGGCTATCGAATAGTTAAATATCGGTGCCCCCTGATCCATCTTTGCATTGCCGTATTCAACCATTTCTATGTCTCCGGCTTGACAATTCTTATTCGTGGAATCATAGGAAAAGTATATCTTTTCCCTATGATCCCTTTCTTCATTCCATGAGTTTAAAAAGCCTATGCTCTGTTCTCTTGTGATGGAGTGCAGGAATTTTGATACTTTCGAATCACTATATATCCGCATTTCTTCCGTAAACAACGGGTGGTTGTATGCATAATCCGGATAATACTGGGTTGCATTGTTTTCCGAGATGATAGAGTATGTCGCTAGATCTAGAAACAGCCCTAGATCCTTTTCCTCGAAGTATTGAGCCAGCATCTCAGGGATACCATAATTGTCCATTATCTTACGGATTACTATGTATGGACCTACTTTGAGGCAACTGCTTCGATAGGTTCTGTCCTTTCCTTCGGGGAATTCAACATCGGGAAAATATTTAAGGAAGTTCTGGTTAGGCTGCATCATCTCTGGATCCAACTTGGACAGCTTACCAATAGTTGATCTTTTTACAGTAGTGTACTGCTTTTGTGGATCATATGTCCTGTCATACTCAAACTCTACATATGTAGCACTACCCTTTTCTCTGAAGGTAATTTTCCCTGGAACCTCCGGCGTTTTTACAAGAAAATCTAAGTACATTTCAGCCTCCCTGTTTAGTTGTATTTACGACTAAACCCAGATTAACATAAAGCCAGTACTTTTGCAAGATAATTCGCAGAAATACTGGCTATTTAAGCTTTTTTTAAAGGTTTCTTTTGTTTAGTCGGAAAGCTTACGGGAAGTTCACAATCTGGATCTATAGTAATCTTTGCGATAATATGTAGTGACCCTCCGTGGCAAATTAGAATTTAAAATTATTTTGATTTATTACCTTTTCGTCAAGCACGAATATAGTGCCACGATGCTTCTTCTTTCAACTTAGTTAGTTGAAAGAATTCCACCCGATGTAAATTTTGTACATTTAATTTGATATGCAGTTGTTCATACCCCACCGCTGTTTGTATCAATGGTATCGGTAATATCTTTCCCATTACCGTCATATAAGGTTGTATTGCCTAAAAAAATATGGTCGTTGATTGTTTTATTATCAATTTGAATATATTCAAAAAATGTGTCGTCAGGATTTACAAGGTCTATTTCGTATGAAATGTTATCCAAGATAAAAGATATTTTTTCAATTTCATGATTTGGATTTTTCCCCCCTACCAGAAGATACTTACTTCCCTTACTTTCTACAACCCCGTTTACAAAATTGGCATTAGTGTAAGACATGCCACGATATCTAAATCGATTAAACACACCCTTTTTCATTCTTGCGACGCCTATATTATCCTCTGCCACTACAAAATAAAAGAAATCCTTGTTGTTTAATCCAATGCCTATAAATCTTTCTGTTTTTACACCAAACCTATCCTCAATGATATGTCGCAATTCAATCGTATCATACTTTATAGGGTAATAACGCATATACCCCACTACTATTAAAAGCAACGAGACAATTGGAATCCATATAAATTTTGCTTTCTTTTTAATAGCCATATCCTCCTGCTGATCTGCCTTACCTTTTTCACGCCAAATAAAAATAATCCCAGGATCTTCGGTATCTTACCCATCAATTCTTTAATTAGCAGCTTGCAGGCTTTATAAATATTGTAATTGGGCATATGTACTTACAAAATGAACGATTGTTCTTTAAACACAAATGCCAACCTTGTAAAACGAACAACCTAATTAATGTTATTCCACAATTAGGGTAGAAATAAAATCCACATCCATTTCCCCATCAGAAATTGAGTAGTAGTGGTCATTGTAACCGATAGTATCCTTATCCACAATTCCTAAAACCTGTATTGTTTTACCATTTATATCTTTCCAAATCAATTGATATATCCATCCAGGCGGAAGTTGAATTGATTTACCTTTTTTTAAAGTAAGAGAATTTATATTGCCGGTAATTACACTTATTGTATCGGTGTCTGTTATTTCTATGTAGTTATTATCCGCCTCGACTTTTAAAACAATAGAATCAGCTTCTTTAATCATTAATTGCTTGCTTCCGCAGCTCGTAATCAATATAGTTAAGAAAGCCGCAGCAACAACAATATATTTTAATTTTCTCTTCATATTCAATCATCCTCAACATTCTTCATATGTTATATTACTAATTATACAATTGATTTAATTAGCTGGCAACATTCCCATCATTGTTTCTCCCATAACCTTAAGACATATTCTATAAATGATACATCATGATAATCAACTATTGGATAATTGAATTTATTTCTTATTAGTTCTTCTAATCTCAATCATAATAAACGTTCCCATTGTTACAATTGCTAAGATAATACCTAATTCTGAAAAACCATTCACAAAATCAAGACCAAAAGCTGCTCCAGCCCAACCAATAATGATAGTTGCCAAAATTGCTAGAATTATCATTTTTCTCATCCCCATTAATTCCCATTAATTCGAATTTTACTGCATATAACAATACTGATGTTCATTATAACATCCCATTGCCATGATTATAAGCAATAAAAAAGTGCGACACCATAAATTCAAGTGCAACACCCTTTTAATTTTATCTGTTGTAACAGCCGCTAAAAAGACCCCTTATTACTTATTACATCCTGCCAAACCGCCAGTTTGACAAGCTTTAAAAAAGGAACGTCCCCATTACATTATTAATACCCCAGTCTCCAAAATTTCTTTTGAAATTGGATTGGTTTTGTTAAAATCTGCTGTCCGAAATGGTCTAGGTTCAATTCTATTGTCAACTTTTCTTCTTATTCTCATTAGCAACATGGTATCTTCTACCGGATCGCCAACAAAATCATCCCCGACTACCGCTATATCTATATCGCTGTCTTTAGAGAAATTACCTTTAGCATATGATCCATATAA
>CAYSBC010000107.1:0-4250 GCA_964429195.1 uncultured Eubacteriales bacterium
GAGGCTTTTTTCTTTCAAATTTTTGCTTAGCCATTTTTCTATTTCCTCCTAAAAATCTTTTGTGGAGCCCACGAGCGGACTTGAACCGCCGACCTCCGCCTTACCAAGGCGACGCTCTACCTCCTGAGCCACATGGGCACTTATCGATAATAATTCTACTATTATAAGATTGCCCTGTCAATGCTCTATTTTTTTATTATACCCTAAGTGATAGCATATAGGATTCTAATTTGCGCTTTACCCTTTGTAATGCATTGTCAACAGACTTCATGGGTCTTCCTAATTCCTCAGATATTTCCAGATAGGATTTCCCGAAAACATATTTTCGCAATACCTTCCACTCTAGCTTGCTCAAGGAATCAGCCAATTTGGCCTCTATATAGTCCAATTCTTCTTTAAAAACAGTAATCGTTTCAGGATCTGTAACCTTGTCCGATGTAAGAATATCCATCAAAGTCCTTTCTGAATTCTCTTCAAACACAGGTTTATCTAAGGATATGTAGGAATTTAGTGGTATATGTTTTTGCCGAGTAGCACTTTTAATAGCTGTTATGATTTGCCTTTTTATACACATATCTGCAAAGGCCTTAAAGCTTGCTTGCTTATCTATATTATAATCCCTTATGGCTTTATATAAGCCTATCATTCCCTCTTGAATAATATCTTCTCTATCTGCTCCAATTAAAAAATAAGATCTGGCTTTTCCCTTGACAAAGCGCCTATATCTTTCTATCAAGGCCTCCTCCGCTTCCTGATTACCTTCTCTTGATAGTTCTACCATAGTTTCATCACTAATATCTTCATAAAAACATTGAATCTCTTGTGCATGTAAAGCATTACTATCTGTCACCTTATTCATGTTTACCCCCTTGCCGATCCATCTTGGTTAGCGTTTCCATTTCCCCATTTGTATTTCATCATCCGGTCTAGTTTTGCACATCTTGCCTTAATATGTCGAAATTCCTGCAAAGCGTTGCAATCAGTATATTTTATTATACATTATGCTATTAAAAACGTCAATATTTATTCCTGTTTCTTCCTGAGTTCCTCCAGTTTTTGGGCAATATCTTCTTCCAATGTTTCCCATAATCTGTATTTTTTGTTGTTAATAACATTCGTTTTCTTATTAATTTTTTGGTTGCTTTCTTTTATTTCCATGTAAAATTCTCTTCCGGATATTCGACTACCACCGCTCCCCAATATCATTTGTTGTTCTGCCTTATCTGACGTGGCTACACGAACGATATTTTGTCTATTTTTTGCAAGTTGGCTCACTCTAACCTCTATATAAGAGTCTGCTGTTTGATTCTCTTTAGTATAGATAATATGAATACCCACCCTAAAATCTTCTCTATCACTAAGACTTTTGACCTGATGAGCATCAAATACGAGATATATATTTTGATCCGTATAGGACTTGTAATCGGAAAGGATATCAATCAATCTGTTTCGGGCTTCTTCAAGAGATATCCCATCCGCTATACTTTTCAATTCATCCCACCCATTGATAATGTTGTAACCATCTACAAATAAATATCGCTTCATCTCTATATCCCCGTTCTTTGTCTAACAACCTCATACATGATCACTCCCGCAGCTACGGAGGCATTCAAAGATGATATCTCACCTTTCATCGGTATCTTTATACTAAAATCGCAGTTTTCAAGAACAAGTTTGCTTATCCCCTTACCTTCACTGCCGATAACGACACCGATACTGCCTTTTAGATTCGATTCAAAATAGTCTTTACCGGATATGTCAGCAGCTGCTATCCAAGCGCCATTGTCCTTTAATGTCTTTATGGCCTGAACAAGATTAGGTACCTTAACAATGGGTACATATTCTATGGCTCCGGCTGATGCTTTGACAACTGTTTGTGTAAGACCTACCGCACGTCTTTTGGGAATAATAATACCATGGACACCCGTGGCTTCAGCTGTTCGAATAATAGCACCCAGATTATGGGGGTCTTCAATTCCATCCAGTATCAAAACAAATAAGTCTTCCTGTTTCTCCCTAGCACGGGATAGGATGTCCTCTAACTCACTGTATTTATAGGCTGCAACGGTTGCTATAATGCCTTGACTGGCTCCGGTTACAGATTTATTATCCAATATCTTTCTATCAACATATTCTATGGGGATTCTCTTTTCCTTGGCCATCCCAATAATCTTTTTTACAGACCCTGTATCGGAGCCTTTTGCTATCCATAGTCTCTCGATTTCCCTATCAGCCTTAAGTGCTTCAATAATCGGATTCCGTCCCTCTATAATAGACTCTTCCATAAAACAACCTCCTTTTTATCCTTCCAAATACTTGCTTCTCATTTCCTTCATTTTCCCACAGGACATGCTGCCCTCAGGGCATGGTCCTTTAATACAAGCCGGGCCTGCAAATCTGAATAATATAGGTGCTACCTCCTTAACAAGAGTAACCATCTTTTCTGCCAATTCTCTTATTTCCCATTGAGCTCTATTGCAACAGCGCTGTTGAAAAAAATGAAGTAAACTTCTTGCATTCATAGTAACTATAATTTTTGTTTCGCAAGCATTGGGAAAAACATACCTTGCATCTTCTATAGCCATTTTTTCACTGGTGCTTCTTGCCTGTTTTTCACTTTTTCCTTCCTGAAGTAGATCTTGATAATGGGTCTCCGATAAAATACTTACTATTTTATCATAGGCCTTTTGATCCGCTTCCATAGCTTTTATAAACAGCTCTTTGGCTTCACCATTATTCTCTATGCTTGGGGGAATGATGTATTCAAATTGATCCAATTTAACATATCTTTGTGACTGCTGAGAATAAGATGCAATTCTATGCCGAACCAATTGATGGGTTAAAACTCTGCTGATACCCTCAATAGCAAATGTAAAGCTTGTGTGCTCAACAGGAGATTCATGACCTAAACCCATAAGCATTTCGAGAAAGTCTTTCGTCTTATCCTCGGACAATCCCTCTATAATATCTTCTGCACCTGATTTTGAGTAACAAAGCTTTGCTGCCGATGCAATAATCTTTTCAGCATTTTCCGAATAAGCCAAAAGTATTACCTTCATAACCTTACTCTCCTTCATTGGCATTTGCAGCCCTAGCTGTGACAGCAAATTGTTTTATAGGTAAAATCCCAAACAAATACGTGCGGACCTGCCCTGTATAACGAACATCTAATATTGTTTCTATTCTTTCACCTGTATGGGGATCTATATAATCAATCTGAGTTTTAAGGGTATCATCTGCAATAAATACTTTATATACCCGATTAATGAGTATATTGTTCTCATATAAAAATCCATCATATTCTTCTTCTACAGAATAATCTACAAAATCTTTAAACTGCCCCGCTTGTCCGGTTAAACCCTTCACTTCATCAAAAAATGTAGATTTTATGATAAGAGCTATAACTAATAATATAACAACAATGAGCATACTTTTTTCTATGGAGTTCATTTTTTCTTGTTCTTTTTTCTCTATTTTTTTGGATTTTGGTTTTTTATTACCCATTTTATCGCCTCTTTTCTTAATTTGTTATCCCAATTTTATGAAGATTCTTTAAGGGATTTACCAATCACTTCTTTAAGCCTTTCATTTTGATTCGTTAAATACAGATATCCAATGAGGGCTTCAAAGCCTGTTGCATTCCTGTAGTCCATAGGACTGCAATTTTTAGGAATATGAATACTTTTATTATTCCTCGCTCTTTTAATGATGCTTGTTTCCTCTTCCGTTAATTCCTCTGCAAGAGCCTTCAATGCTTCAGCCTGGGCTTCGGCCTTTACGTATTTTACAGATTCTTTATGCAGGTTATTCACCTTAGCTTCTTTTTTGAGTACAGCTGTTCGAACAAAAAGTTCATAAACACTATCCCCTATATAGGCAAGTACAATCGGATTGAGTTGTTTTACATCTCTTTTCTTTTCATCTTCTAATACGCTCATCACTCTTTTTTCCAAACTATAGCTCCTTTAATTATTCTTTACTATCCGTATACCCTGAGGTGTATCTTCTAGCGTTATTCCTTTTTCTCTTAGTATATCTCTTATTTCATCTGCCCGCTTAAAATTTTTATCTTTTCTAGCTTTTTCTCTTTCCTTTACTAAGGATTCTATTTCATCATCTATTGCATTATCTTTCTCTCTTTGCAACAAACCTAATACTCCTGTCAATTCCATGAAGAGTTGGTAGGTTTCCTCTAAAAATTCCTTAGATGAATGCTCATCAGCATGGGTATTGATTTCTCTAACCAGTTC
>CAYSBC010000108.1:0-4044 GCA_964429195.1 uncultured Eubacteriales bacterium
AGAGGTGTATCCAGTAGCCGAAGATTGCCTTATTGAAACTCCATTAGAAAGTGACCCCGTCCCCAAGTTTATATCCAATTTTTGAGTTGGATTCGTCGTCCCAATCCCGATATCAGATCCAGATTGATAAATGATAGAATTACCAATGTTACTAAGGAACTGGGGATAAAACTATAAGCTTAAGACCAAAAACTACCACCGGCATTAGCCGGCTTTTTTTATTTGTACCACTAAAATCCCCTATTTTTCGACGTAATGTTATAATAGACCTGCGGTAATATGTCAAGAGAATAATTAATGATTATTTGATTATTAAGGTACATTTCACTTAAAAAATGCAACTCTAAGCTGAACCAGTAAACAAATGACAATTACTGGTAAGTAGTTAAAAGGATTTTGAAGCTATTTATGCTTCATATATGACGCTCCTTTTGGGCGTGTAAATTTGGTTTTTGCGTAGTAGCGCATCCACCAAACGAACAAATTTTCTTGCTGTTAAGACGAGGGCTCTTTTATGTTGATGCTTTGGTACTTCTTGATACTTTTTTGCGTAATAATCGCTGTATTCAGGAATCTGCCTTCTTACCGAGTTGGCGGCTTCAACAAGGTAGTACCGGAGATACTGATTACCATTGCGCGATAAAGATGTCACATCTGCTGTAAAGCGACCAGATTGGTGTTTTCGCCAATAAAGACCAGCATATTTAGCAATTTTCGCTTCGCTGTCAAAACGTTCAATTTGGCCGATTTCAGCGATAATTCCAGCAGTAAATACAGGACCAACACCCGGTATGCTCTGCAGAGTTTGTGGGATGCCTTTCATGATTCTTTCAATTGTTTTATCAAGTTCCTTAATTTGCTTTTCAAACGTGCGAATGAGTGTAATAGAAGTGCCTAGTATCGCATCGATGGAATCTTCAACAACCTGATCCAAACGATAAGAAGAACGTGCTGCCTTTTGAATGGATTTAGCTACTTGGTTGACGTCTGGGAATCGATTTCTTCCTTTGACTCGTAGGTAATCAGCTAAATCTTCTAAAGGCATTTGTGACAGTTCTTCTAGGCTATAACTTTCTAAGAAGAGATCCATCATTGCCTTACCAAACACAGATGATTCTACATCTTCTATAAAGGTATTGCACTTATAGCTTAAATATTGAAGAAACCGTTGCTTTTCCCGGGTAATCTGTTGAACGATTTGATAACGTGCTCGTGTTAACTGTTGTAGAGCGACATATTGTTCTTCCTTTACAATAGACATAGGTAGACGTCCAAATCGCATGTAATCAGCGATGACGAAGGCATCGATTTCATCTGTTTTATCCATGTCACTATAGCTTTTTTTGAAATTCGCTATTTGTTTTGGATTCATGACAAACACTTGGCCACCAAGCGCTTGAATGAATTTATCATTGTGTAAAAACATGGATGGATGAAAACTATACACACTCGTCGACTCAAGGCCAATCCGTAGTTCAGTTACGGACTTCCCTTGAACAGTCTGAAGAATTTCATCTCTTAACGATGTCGCACCAGGCAAGTCATTTTCAACGGTGAAGGAATTCATCTCATCTCCTTCGCCATTTAAAAAACAAACCTTGATATCAAAAGAACTAACATCTAAACCAACAAATAATTTCATGGGGTTAACACTCCTTTCGATTTAGAATCATTGGAACCGAATTTTGGACGCTCCGGGATATCCCTAGTGTGAACGCTGATCAGCAGCCTCGTGTATGAGTACTATCCTTGCATTGAAAGCCGCCCTAGAGCTACTAACATCTAGGTTCAAAAGTCAAGGTGTACAGCCTGCGTGTTTGAAGGTCAAAACGCACACTGGGAAACAGTCTATCTTATGCGGTTAAATCCGCAAGGAGGAAAAGAATTGTCCCAAATGATCCTTAAGACCATTATCTAGGAACATCACGGAACATCCAAGGGATTTGACATGAATGCAGGTCATTTTTTAAGAAATGTGGGCTGAAAAGGAAGCCTAAACATATTATACGAGCATTCCTGTAAGGTCTTAAATCGACTTTGAAAAAAATATCGCCACCTAGTATGATTTAAGTGTCAAGCAAAAACCATAAAAAACCTAGGAGGCGATACTATGCAAGATAAGATTTTAAGAATCACAACAACAACATTAATAGTAGGAGTTGATGTTGCAAAAGAAGATCATTGGTGCAGAATTACTGATTGTAGAGGTGTTGACTTAATAAAACCCTTTAGAATCTATAATAACATAAATGGATTTGAGATTCTAACACGCAATATTATTAAATGTAGAGACAAAAATAAGCTAAGCAAAGTAATTGTTGGTATGGAACCATCGGGGCACTACTGGAAAGCCTTAGGGTGGCATTTAAAACTAAATGAAAACATTGATGAGTTAGTAGGAGTAAACCCATATCACGTTAAAAAAAGCAAAGAACTTGATGATAATTCACCTACAAAAAGTGATAAAAAAGATGCACAGACTATTGCAAGGTTAATAAGAGATGGTAGATATTTTGACGTATATTTACCAGAAGATGTTTATGCAGAGCTAAGAGTTCTTACTAATACACGTAGCCAATATCTAAAAAAGAAAAAAAGTGCTAAATGTGCCTTAATAGCAGTACTGGATGAATACTTTCCAGAATATGAGAAAACATTTAAAAACCTGCTAGGAAAGACATCCACTTATATACTAAGACACTACCCACTCCCAGGTGACATTGTTAATTTAAAGTTAGAGCAGCTTGCAAATAAACTATACAATGCATCTAATGGAAAAGAGGGTATTAAAAGAGCTAAAACACTACATGAAGCTGCAGAGCAATCGGTAGGAGTTCGTGAAGGAACCGAAAGTATAAAAATAAAAATAGATTGCTTGTTAGATGAAATAGAATTTATGGACAAAAAACTTGAAAAAATAGAAAAAATGATGGAAGCCAAAATGGCTGATACAGAGTTAAATGAGTACTTTGAAAGCATGAAAGGTATTGGAGCAGTCATATCTGCTGTATTTCTAGGTGAAATTGGAGATGTATCACGTTTTGATAATTGGAAGCAGGTTAGAAGATTAGCAGGTCTTAATCTCGCAGAACAAAGCTCAGGAAAGCATAAGGGGAAGACAAAGATTACTAAAAGAGGTCGTCCAATGCTACGAAATATATTGTATTTAGCAGGAGTAACAACTGTCAATCATAACTCAGAAATGCGCCAACTATATTCTTACTTACTAAAGAGGCCTTCAAACCAATTAAAGAAGAATCAGGCATTAATTGCAGTAGGATTAAAGGTGATGAGAATAATGTTTTATATGGCCAAAAACAAAGAAAAATATGATGCTAATAAAGCATTGGGGGAAGCTCGTATAAAACAAATTCAAGAGTTATCAGCAGCGTAAGATCTACACGGCTTTCAGAAATAGAGTTAGTTAAAACCTTGGGGACGCTGTCCCCAAACCCCAGTCCTCGCCTGAGGGCAGGAGCCTGTTGTTACAGGCTCCAAAAATAGGATGAAAATCACAAGTAGCAGTCAAGGGTAAACTTCGCGAGCAAAGAACGCTCGCCCTTGACAGCCTGCATCATCAGTTGCTTCTAGCAAACGATAAATATTTATAAAAATATTGATTAATCATACATTTTTGCAGTTAAAAATAAAGTTTTAGGTGAGGAAGGCATAACTCCTCCATAAGGGCTTAGACCCAGAATACGAGTAATAGTGCCTCACCAATCCTCAAAAGATAGAACGAAGGAATGTTAGGACACATTGCTAAACTATGTGATCCAGAGAGACATAAGAGGGTAAATCAGGGGATTAAAAAAGGTGAGCAACCCATCTAAACCTTTCACATGCATTGGTAAAATAAGTAATATATTGCTTATTTCAATTAATTGCATAATGCTAATTCAATATTTTGTAAAACTTTTCATAAAATGAAAGATATTTGTCCATAAATTAAATCTTAAGCATTAATACAAAAACAAATTAATGAGTAATTCTAAGAAAACAGAAGAATGGTGGAGATATTAAGTAAAACTTAGAAAGAGGAGG
>CAYSBC010000109.1:0-4020 GCA_964429195.1 uncultured Eubacteriales bacterium
GATTATAGACGGGTATGTCATAATTTTGAAAAACCTGTCTTTGCGATACCTAAAACAACACAAGACGATGGTGGTTCGGGAATATATAAAGGGTTAGGATATTCTATTTATATAAAGGGGAACTTTATGCCAGAAGATGAATATCCTGGTGTAACACATGCTAAATTCTCCTTATTTGGTAAGCAAATAAAAGAAGCAATTAGGGATTAATATTACATCACATTCTTTATAGAATACGTCTTTTGGTTGGGAGAAACAATGATGGGCAGGACGGCTAGATTGCCCGCCAATCAAATTCATTGTATAATATTTATAGTAGCAAGAATCGTTTTGATTAGATTGATTAAGTTTGAAGGGAGAAGCATCATGGGAAAAATTTATACTAAAAATGAGATAAGGATGAAACTGTTACCAATTCTTAGTAATTATCCTATTGAAGAAGCTATCCTTTTCGGTTCCTACGCAACAGGTAATCCAACAAGTTTAAGCGATATCGATATAGTCATTGATAGCAAAGGGAAAATTCGTGGGCTCGACTTTTTTGGCATACTAGATGAGATTGTCGAAAGCTTTGATGTTCCTGTGGATTTAATAGAGGCCTCACAGATAATCGAAGGTAGTCCTGTACAACGTGAAATTAATGAAACGGGGATAATGATTTATGAAAAAGCATGAAAAAATTATTCTTAGCAAAATAAAAATATATGCAGAACAAGCCATGCAATTTAAAGAAGGTATGACATTTGAAGAGTTTTCAGTTGATCCTAAAACTATATCTGCTTGTGTTTTTAATCTCAGCCAAATCGGGGAATTAACAACTCGACTAGATTCAGGTTTTATAGAAGCAAACTGCCAGATTCCATGGTATAAAATGAGAGGCATGAGAAATAGGATTGTCCATGATTATGAAGGAATTAAGCTAAACATAGTCTGGGATGTGCTGGTAGATTTTTTACCGGAACTAATTGAGAATGTCAATGAGTTAGAGAAGATATAATATATAATTGCGCTACTTAAAAGTGTCCCATAAAGACTATTTATATTCAATTTATCAGAGATTAGGAAGCACTATGCAAACACATAAGGCGAAGAGACTAAAAGCCCTGTTTATCACTATAGCAATTTGCCTGATACTTTATCTGGGCATGTCCATCATAGTTGGCTTTCCCTTAGGCTTTGGAAGGATAATGGCACAAGATATAGTAAAGGATTATTGTAATGTAATATACCCAGAGGCAATTATCGAAAAAACAGTTTTTAATCCAGTAAACAGTGTATTTGAAACAGAGGTTTATTTGAAAGAAGATAAAATCTATATCTCTACTATGCCCAACCGAGATAGCGTAGGTGACAATTATCGTAGTGGGGTGTTTTTGCAAGAAACTGGTGTGACAGATACACTATCCAGGTTACATAGCACTTATGTATCGGGTAATAGGCATTATAGATTTCTTGCTTGCAATGTTTATTGGAATTATGATGAGCCTATGATTCCCATAATAAATCTACGGTTCGATTATGCTGACTATGAAAGTGCGAATCTCCCCAATGATGAACAAATAAAGGAAATCCTTACCCCTATTATTCTTGACTGTATACTTCAAGTGGAGGAGCATTTTACCTTAGACAACATAAAGCTTTTATACTACCACCCTGACTTTGATCCTAAAGAAAAAGGTAAGACATGGCGAATTATAGATATGCCTTTAGATGATGATACTCCACGGGCTAAAGGTCTTTTGGATGATGCGCAATTCAGTATTAGTTGAATAAGTTAATATAGGCAAATAGCAAGCAAAATATTGTCTACCTATCAAAAAAGAAGCACATGGGAAAGGTTTATACTAAAAATGAGATAAGGATGAAACTGTTACCTATTCTCAGTAATTATCCTATTTAAACAATATAAATTTTCATAAAAAATAAATACGAAGCATATCCATAAAAAGTAGATTTTAATAAACTTAAATTAGAATAATAAATAATTGTGGTATAATAAGTATGTATGTGCGAGCTGCGAAATCAATGAAATTGATTTCCCCTGGTGAGCGGAAGAAATCTGCAGGCCTTGGTAAGCTGATGAATATACAGTAGGGAAACCCTATCGGGTAAGGATTAACCAACCGCCCGTATCGAGTCCTTGGAGCCGAAATGGTAACATTAGGTTTAAGCGTAGGACAGGGAGCAACAGAGCCGAAACGAAAGTGAAGTAATTGAGCCGGGAAATTATTATCTAGTGGGATTAGGTCGATACGCTGTTCATCGTAGCAGACAACACCTTTTAAGGCGTAATGGTGAGCATTAAAAGGCTACCCCCGGTCTGAGGGCTCGGCGAGGTTGATGATAGGTAGTTCATCGGAACAGCTGAGATCCTGTCATATCCTTGAGGAAGGTATGGAACCCAAACCAAAGAAATGCGATAGGGAACCAAATGTGTGGCAGGAAGTCTGATTCGCTCATAGTACCGTAGAAGTCTATGAAAGTAGGTGGAGGGAAGGGGCGGACACTTTATAGCTTCAAGTAATTAACAGACATGCAGACATAGGAGAGCTGAACAACATGGTGAATGAATTGCTTGGAATACAGTTTAATATTGCAAAAGCAGAAAGAACAGATGGGAAAGTTCAAAATCTGGCGGCATACATCAATGAAGATACGCTAAAGGCAATTCATAAGCGAATGAACAAACATAAGGCGTATGGCATAGATGGAGTGACAAAGGAAGACTATGAAGAAAATCTAGAGGCTAACCTGAAAGAACTTGTAGGAAGGCTGAGGACTGGGAGCTACAAGCCGAATCCAACGAGGCGTGTATATATCCCAAAGGATGGAAGCAACAAGAAAAGACCCCTAGGAATATCCTGCTATGAGGATAAGCTGGTAGAAAATGCGATTGCACAGATACTGACACAGATATATGAGCCAAAGTTCTGCAATGAGAGCTATGGCTTCAGACCAAACAGAAGCTGTCACCAGGCGGTAAGGGAGGTTGTTGAGAATGTTCAGTATCGAAAGACGAACTATATAGTTGAAGCAGACATCAAGGGATTCTTTGACAATGTTAACCATGATTGGCTAGTAAAATTTCTCAAACATGATATAGCGGACAAGAGATTTATCGGAATCATTGAAAAATTTCTGAAAGCCGGCATTATGGAGAACGGGAAATATTTAGGTAGCGAGAGAGGTACACCGCAAGGAAATGGAGCAAGTCCGGTACTGGCTAACATATACCTGCACTATGTGCTAGATCTATGGTTTAACATAAAAGTAAAGAGGCATAATCAAGGACAATGCTATATGATTCGATACTGCGATGACTTCGTATGCTGTTTCCAGAATAAATGGGAGGCAGAGGGCTTGTATCATAAGTTGCAGGAGAGATTCGAAAAATTTGGACTAGAATTGGCAATGGACAAAACAAAAGTACTGGAGTTTGGAAGATTTGCTAGGGAGAACCGAAGGAAAAGAGGGGAAGGTAAGCCAAAGACGTTTGACTTCTTGGGCTTTACGTTTTACTGTGGACTGAATGGGAAGAAAGAATTTTTCAGGTGTAAGGTTAAGACCAGCAAGAAGAAATTCATTAGCAAGCTAAAAGCTATGAAAGAATGGATTAAGAACCACCGTAACATACCGTTAGAACTGGTTTTCAAGACGATAAATGCAAAACTACGCGGACACTATCAGTACTACGGGGTAACAGATAATATGCGAGAAGTGAAGAACTTTCTTGCACAGACAAAGTGGTTGTTATTCAAATGGCTGAATAGACGGAGCCAAAGAAGAAGCTACACACTGAATACTTTCTATAACGGTCTTCTAAGAACATTCCCGTTGATAGAGCCAACCATCAAAGTAAGTTTGTTTTACAGATAGGTAGACAAATATAGAGTGAAAAGCCGTATGCGTTAATTGCGCATGTACGGTTTTGTATAGGGGCTTGGATGCGTAAGCATCCTTGCCTACTAAAGAGAAAAATAAATTAGGTTAGGAAGTTTCCCAAATGATGTATCCATATAT
>CAYSBC010000110.1:0-4006 GCA_964429195.1 uncultured Eubacteriales bacterium
CTTACTGCTTAGTTGGTTAGAAAAGAAGCTGAGTTATTTCCACGCATAAGTTACGTATCTCTAACCACATTTGTGGACAAATGTTGGTAGGTGCTATACAGAAATTCACCAGGTTTACCTGGGTTGAATTTTTCAGTTCGCAATCAATTTGCCTCACAAATTGGGTAAGCTGATAAAGGAGTAGATTTAAATGGCAATTTTAGAAGTCAAAAATATTGAGAAAAGTTTTGGAACCCTCCAGGTTTTGGAAAAGATTGATTTTTCCTTGGAAAAAGGAGAGGCAATTGCAATTATAGGTTCTTCCGGAAGCGGAAAGACCACATTGTTGCGGTGCCTTAACTTCTTAGAGAAGCCTGATAATGGAAGCATCATCGTTAATGACAAGGTGATTTTTGATGCAGCGGATCCCGCTACCCAACTGGAAAGTGAAGTACGGAAAAAGCGTCTGCATTTCGGACTGGTTTTTCAAAACTTCAACCTTTTTCCACAATACACAGTTCTAAAAAATGTGACATTGGCGGCAGAACTATTGGCTAAGGAAAACCCACACTATAAACAGGAGAAAAGGGCTATCTTGAAAGAGATTCAGGATCGGGGTAAAATGCTTCTTTCTCAGGTTGGCCTATCGGATAAGCTTGACTATTATCCTCATCAGATATCCGGTGGACAACAGCAGCGCGTAGCCATTGCTCGTGCCCTAGCCTTAGAACCGGACATTTTATGTTTTGATGAACCTACTTCTGCCTTGGATCCTGAGCTCACTGGGGAAGTGCTCAAGGTCATTAGGAACTTGGCAGATCGTAACACGACAATGATCATTGTGACTCATGAGATGGACTTTGCCCGGGATGTGGCAGACCGTATTATTTTTATGGATTGTGGTGTGATTGTCGAGCAGGGCTCTCCTCAGGAAGTGTTTGACAACCCTAGTGAAGAGAGAACGAAGCAGTTTTTAACTCGGTATAAGGAAAGTGGATCGGTCTCAAACAGCCGGTGATTTTAGCACTTTACGGATATGCATAATTGCATATCCTTTTTTTAAACCATTTTTCTACTGCTGGAGCTGGAGAAGATTTTGCTCATTTTCCTTCACCAAAAAAGACGTTTACACTATGCATTTTCTAAGGCCTAACAATGCATAATGAAACGTCAGATTATATTACCCAGCGGCAATTAGTTTTAATTTTATCTCATCGCTATGACACAAAACAAACTTTATTTCAATTTAGGATTACCATATTTTTCTCTATAGACGAACTGGGTGTGTAAAAGTTCATGTGCTTTTTCTCCATAAGGCTCTCCTAAATAATCCTTATATATCTTTTGAATGGAGTTATTTTTATAGGATAGTCTTATTTCTTTGTTTGTATCAACGCTATGCAAAGCTTTCATGCGCTTTTCAATGATGGAAATATCCCCATGGATAAAGGGTTGTCCGCCGCCATCGATACAGCCGCCGGGACAAGCCATTATTTCAATGACGTCATAGTGTTCCGTGCCGTGTTTGATGTTATTTAAGAGTCGTCTGGCATTACCAAGTCCACTGGCAACCGCGACTTTTAAAATCTTACCATCCATGTCAATCTCTGCTTCTCGAAGGCCTTTTAATCCCCTTAAATTATGAAATTCAAGTTTTTCCAAATCTTTTCCGGTGATCATGTGATAGGCAGTTCTCAGAGCTGATTCCAAAACTCCCCCTGAAGCACCAAAGATGGCTCCTGCTCCTGAGGACTCTCCTAATGGATGATCAAAATCCGAATCAGGCAGGTCAGCAAAAGACATAGAGAAATCCTTTATCATCGTTGCTAATTCCCTGGTTGTAATGACGTAGTCTACATCACTATAGCCTTCTCCGCCCAGCTCAGGTCTGGCAGATTCATATTTCTTTGCAACACAAGGCATAACTGATACCACGACGATATCCTTGGGTGAGATATTATTCTTTTCTGCAAAATAGGTTTTAACAATGGAACCGAACATTTCGTGTGGCGATTTACAGGTGGACGGTATATCGAACATATCGCCAAAGTTATGCTCGAAAAACTTGACCCAACTCGGACAACAACTGGTGAGTATAGGTAATCTTCCTCCGGTTTTTATTCTATGAACTAATTCTGCGGCCTCTTCAATGGTTGTAAGGTCTGCAGCAAAATCTGTATCGAAAACATAATCAAATCCCAGGTTCTTCAAAGCGGTAACCATTTTTCCTGTTACCACGGTACCCGGTTTCATACCGAATTCTTCTCCAAGAGCTACCCTAACCGCAGGTGCAGTTTGTACGATAACCATTTTCTTGCTTCTTAAAGCATCATATACTTTCCCAACACTATTGACTTCAGCAAGTGCACCCGTCGGGCATACGGCTAAACATTGCCCACAAAATGTACAGTTCGTCATGTGCATAGGATTATTATAGGCGGTTCCTACAACGGTACTAAAGCCCCTTCCGATATCTGTTAAAGTACCTACAGTTTGAACGTTCGAACATACCGTTTGGCATCTTTTACAGAGAATGCATTTATTAGGATCTCTTACGATGGATAAACTACTATCATCTATTGGGAATTTTATGACTTCTCCCTCAAATCTTATTCTATCGATATTGGCAATTTGCGCTAAGCTTTGAAGCTCGCAATTTCCATTTTTAATGCATACCAGGCAATCTTTTGGGTGATCCGATAATAAAAGTTCTATCATCGTCTTTCTTGTATGAATGACCTTTAAAGTATCTGTCCTTATTTCCATACCTTCTTTTACCAAGGTATTACAGGCCGGAACCATATCGCCATATTTTGTTTCAACCATACAAACCCTGCAGCTCGCCTCTTGATTGAGCAACCCAAATTCATGTAAGTCAAGATGGCACAGCGTTGGAATATGAGCATTTACCTTTCGTGCAGCTTCCAGAATAGTAGAATCTTCTTCTACAGTTATATCTATACCGTTAATCTTTAAATTTATCATGACACACCTCTATCTATTTTCTAATAATTGCGTTAACAGGACATACTTCCAAGCAAACGTTACATTTTATACATTTATCCGTGTCTATCGTATGGGCCGATTTGATTGAACCTGAAATTGCGTTTACAGGACATCTCTTTTTACAGATACCACATCCAATACAATCGTACATGACATAATACCTTAATAAATCTTTGCATACGGAAGCTCTACATGTTTTATCTATTATATGTTCTTCATATTCTTCCATAAAATATTGCATGGAACTGATAACAGGGGTTGTAGCAGTTTTGCCAAGTCCACACAAGCTTGCATCCGTTATGACAGTACAAAGGTCACTTAATAATGCGAGGTCATTGGCTTCACCTTTTCCGGAAGTGATTTTTTTCAATATTTCGAGTACTCGTTTATTGCCGACTCTGCAAGGAGTGCATTTACCACAAGATTCATCTACGGTAAAGTCCATAAAGAACTTAGCAATATCAACCATACAATCATCTTCATCCATGACGACCATACCGCCGGATCCCATGATGGAACCAATTTCCATTAAGGATCCAAAGTCAACTTTCGTATCAAACAAATGTGGAGGTATGCAACCGCCGGAAGGTCCGCCTGTTTGTATCGCTTTGACTTTCTTATCATCAGGTATACCACCGCCTATATCAAAAACGATTTCGTTAATGGTAGTTCCCATAGGAACCTCTACAAGACCGGCGTTCTCAACTTTACCTACTAGTGCAAATACTTTGGTGCCGGCAGAGTCCTCCGTACCAATGGATTTAAACCATTCTGCGCCATGCTCCACTATCTGTGCAATGTTTGCAAAGGTCTCAACATTATTAATGATAGTTGGCCTTTCAAGCAATCCTTTTTCATAGGTTCTATATACTTTTGATTGAGGCATCCCTCGTTTTCCTTCTATCGATTGGATTAAGGCCGTACCTTCTCCACATACAAAAGCTCCCGCCCCAAGTCTAATTTTTAAATCAAAGTCAAAACCACTGCCAAGTATGTTTTCTCCAAGCAAATTATGTTCTTT
>CAYSBC010000111.1:0-3962 GCA_964429195.1 uncultured Eubacteriales bacterium
ATACCACCTTCCGGGGTCTAAAACTGACATATCGAAACCCCATTGAAGGAATAGGTTCCATGTTGAAGTAAATCTATTTAAAGTTTTATCTAAAAAGGGATTATTTTTAAATCCAAAGAAAATGCTGCATATCCCAACTACAATTATTGGTAAAAATTTTGTTGCCCGTCGAATATACCTGTGGTCAAACCATTGAATAAACATAACAATACTTCCGCCTAATAAAGCCGTTCTTGAGCCTGACAAAAAAAATAACAATGAGACAAGCCATGCATGAAATAAAAACATTTTTAAAGAAATCTTTTTAAAAAGGAAATTACTATTGATCCATCCTAAAAAAAATACAAGGTACACACCAAACCAGTTAGCATTATAAAAAGTAGAAAATACCCTTGGGTATTTCGAATACAAATCTCTTAACTTTGCTGAACCATATATAACTTTAATAAGATTTCCTAGTATTGGGGGATTCAAAAATTGGAGTAATGCAACAAAAAAAATAATGATAAACGAAATATTTAGCATCTTTGAATAAAATTCATATGGATTCATTAGCTGTAGAGACATGGTTGTCAGAAGCCCAAACAATACTAAATAATAGAACAACTTTAAATATATGAAGAGTATATCAAAAGAAGCACTTCCCTTGAAAGAATGTATGAGTAATGGAAAAATTAGTAAAGAAATATACATAAGCCCAGTTAACATAGGTTGAGCTATGGCTCTAGGCATTTTCATCTTGTACTTAATTAATATTAAAAATATCAGGGCTAGTATCATACCATCTGCAAAATAGACACCTACTACGGGTAAACCAAAGTCAAAATGTGGTCTCAGTAAAACTAAAAAGATTATCACTGATAATATTCTAATTAATTGCCTATTTGATGCAAATGTCATCACAAATTCTCCTTATACCATTCTATAGCTGCTTCAATCCCTTTTTTAAAATCCCATTTAGGGTTATACCCTATCTTCTTCTTAGCTTTACTAATATCAGCATTGCTATGTTTAATATCCCCTTTTCTTTCAGGCTCGAATATGGGCTCAATATTCTTGCCTAGTGCAGCAGTAAGTGCATAATAAACATCTATCAGATACTCTCTTCCACCGTAAGCAACATTAAAAACTTCGCCTGCAATTTCAGATGAAGCTTTGCATGCTTTTAGATTAGCCTCAATAGCATTCTCGATAAATGTAAAGTCTCTTGATTGTTTTCCATCCCCATATATTGTAGGTTGCTCATCATTCATAAGCTGTTTAATAAACTTTGGTATGACTGCTGCATATGATCCCTCTGGGTCTTGTTTTCTACCAAATATATTAAAATATCTTAATCCATAGGTATCCAAGCCGTATAGCTTCGTATACAATTTACCATACTCTTCATTTACCTGCTTGGTAAGTGCATAAGGAGAAAGTGGTTTGCCTTCTTGCCCTTCTTTTTTGGGTAACACAGTACTATCTCCGTAAACCGATGAGGAGGAGGCATATACAAATTTCTTTACATTGTTTTGTCTGGCAGCTTCCATCATATTAATAGTTCCTTTAATATTGATTTCTTCATAAAGTAAAGGCATTTCAATACTTCTTGGCACACTCCCCCATGCTGCTTGATGGAAAACATAGTCGACACCAGTGCAAGCAGCTAAACTGGTATCAAAATCTCTAATATCCCCTTTTATAAACTCAAAGCTAGGGTTAGTTTTGAAAGATTCTATATTATGCTTAAAGCCGGTTGAAAGATTATCCAGGCAGCGAGCTTTATAACCTAAATTTAATATAACTTCACACAGGTTAGAGCCAATAAACCCTGCACCTCCCGTGACAAGAAATATACTATCTTTATCAAATATGATCTCTTCATATCCCATAATTACTATACTTCCCCATTATAATCTCCAATATAAATAACCCATGTTCTCAGCTTCTTTTCGATCAAATATACCTTTAAGATCAGCTAATACATACTTATGTTCTGTTGTTTTGCCATTAAATGTTTCAACGGTTCCTTTATTGAATTCTGAATATGTATTCCATCTATGGTTATAGAATCCTTTAATATTTTCTAGTCTGATAGCTTTGAACTCATCATGGGGTACTGCAAAGATAACAGCATCTACATCTTTTACATCTTCTATTACATGCAGTCTAATCCCATATATATTTAATAAGTCTTCTTTATCTGCTAAAGGATCTACTATAACAACATTTACCCCATATTCTTTTAATTCTTTAATTACATCCATTACCTTTGTGTTTCTGACATCAGAGATATTCTCTTTAAAGGTGACTCCAAATATAGCTACTGTTGCTCCTTTGATTTGCTTATCCGCTTTTATCATGTTTTTTACTATGTTTTCGGCTACATATTTTCCCATGTAATCATTGATTCTTCTACCAGAAGGTATAATTTGTGAGTGATATCCCAGCTGTTCAGCTTTATAAGTCAAGTAATATGGGTCAACACCAATACAATGCCCTCCGACTAGCCCAGGAGCGAAATTTAAGAAATTCCATTTGGTGCTTGCAGCCTCAAGAACTGCTTTTGTATCAATTCCCATCTTATTAAATATAATAGACAGTTCGTTCATAAATGCTATGTTAATATCTCTTTGTGAATTTTCAATAATCTTGGCTGCTTCGGCTATCTTTATTGATTCAGCTCTATATATACCAGCATCTACAACTAATTCATAAACTTTAGCTATTACATCTAGGGATTCCTCGTCTATACCAGATACAACCTTTACAATGGTTTCCAATATATGGACTTTGTCGCCAGGGTTAATTCTTTCAGGGGAATATCCCACCTTGAAATCTATCCCACATTTCATTCTAGAATCTTTTTCAAGAATTGGGATGCATACATCTTCGACCACACCCGGGTAAACTGTGGATTCAAATACAACAATGGAGCCTTTAGAAAGATTTTTTCCAATCGTTCTGCTGGCTAATTCAACTGACTTTAAGTTTGGGGTATGGTCGAAATTTATAGGTGTAGGAACTGCAACAATATGAAACTTCGCTTCTTTCAGTTTTGATTCATATTCAGTAAATTCAACCGTTGTCTTCTGTATTACATCATCTCCAACCTCTTTTGTTGGATCGATACCTTTCTTATAAAGGGAAATTTTTTCTTTGTTAATGTCAAATCCAATCACATCAGTTTTTTTTGCGAAAGCAACGGCAACTGGCAGCCCAACATAACCAAGACCAATAATTGAAATTTTTTCTTCTCTGTTTTTAATCTTTTCGTACAAATTCATACAAGTTACTCCTTAGTTACTGATTTGCTCCATGTACGCATCTGTTACAATTTTTCGGTTATACTCTTTTTCCATTTTTCTTCGCCCTGCTATACCCATTTGTTCTTTCTTTTTATGAGGCAATTCTATGAATCTGATTATTGTTTCAACCAAACTGTCCACACTCCTTGATATAAAACCAAAACCACTTATCTCCTCATCAAATGTTTCAATACAGCCAGGCACTCTTGAAGCTAAAACGGGGCGACCACTTGATGCAGATTCTAATAAAACATTTGAAGTGCCTTCGTGATATGAAGGCAAGATTGTAGCATGTGAATTCTTAATAAACCTATGTACATCATCTTGCCACCCATGATAACAAATTATACCCAAATTATTTAACTCGTTAAGTATCTTACAGTATCTCTCTTCCTCACAAAACCCTATTAAATGAAACTCAACATTTGGGTACATCTTTCTAATTATTTTAACTGCTTTCAGTAGTTCATTTATACCTTTTGCCTCCATAATCCTGCCAATAAATAAAAATCGTATACAATCTTCTTCTTTAGGATATTTTATATGAGTAAATTCTTCTGTGTTTACTCCTAATTCTGTAAGTTCTTTGCAAACTTGCTTGTAAGCAGGAGTTTTTGAAAACTTTTTCATATCCATGTTTCCTAATTCTGTTTTTGGTATATTTTTTGTTTT
>CAYSBC010000112.1:0-3732 GCA_964429195.1 uncultured Eubacteriales bacterium
AGCCGGAAATTCCCTTGCCATTCAATGTAGCCGTAACAGTACACTGTAAAAAACCGCTTTCAACAACCTCATCACTTGCAACGCTTGTTACAGTAACAACGCCCTCATCAATAGATATTCCATCGATCTCAGGAGAAATGCTCCAGTCGATGCTTCCCCCTTTATAGACATCTCCATACTGATCATATACATTAGCAGTAAAGGGTTTAGAAGCATTTAGTTCTCCACTTACCGGAACTTCAAGAAAGCTGTCTCCTCCTCCAATTTCCAACCGTACCGGAGCAGCCTCCATTTCTCCACCCTCATCAGCTACATAAGCATCTGCCGAGTAAACAGCTTCATCAAATGTGAATTCACAAGAAACTGTTTCTCCACTGTCCAAATTCCCTAATGGCTCGATTAGAGAGACAAGAATGTTTTCTTCGTAATCGTAACCATTTACGTATATATATTGACCGCTTAAATCAGTGCCAGAGTTATTTATAACTGTAACCTCTGCAGAATCATAGGTTTCATTCAGGTCAACTGTCGTAAACACTCCTATAGGAGCTGTATAGGTGAAATAATAGCTTCCATATTCATAATCTGTTAACCCGGTTCCGTAGGTAAACTTCCACTCCAAAAGATATTCCCTTCCATCTTCCAAATCCGCAAATGGAATTATCATCATGTCACTTTCTGTATCTATAATTCCTTGCAATTGGTCTTCCGTTAGAGTCAAGGTTTTAACTTTTGTCCAACTGTCATCCCAAATATAAAGTTCAGCTAAAAGATCTTTGGTATTAGCTGCAAGAGGGTGATAGATCGGCGTTTGCGCTATCATGCTTCCCGGGGCAGATGAGGCGTATGTTGTGTCCCCAACCGGTTTATACTCATCCAATCCTTCATGCTGTGAAGGGGGATAGGTGAAATCGATTCCGTCGTGTTTATCTTTGACATAATAGATAGTATTTAGGATATCATCTACATCTTCGGAATTGGCATACATATTTATCACCTTTGTGCACAAGTCCTCTGTGAGAAGGTAGGAACTACTCTTATATACTTCC
This sequence comes from uncultured Eubacteriales bacterium, assembly GCA_964429195.1. Taxonomy (GTDB): domain Bacteria; phylum Bacillota; class Clostridia; order Peptostreptococcales; family JAAYPU01; genus JBBAFM01. The sequence goes on from CAYSBC010000112.1 coordinate 1,050, forward strand.
TTTATACCGGTAGCCTTTTTATAAATATCGTAAAGTCTATTGCTTACAGTAACAACATTTAGACTATCAGAATCGAGATAACTCCTGATTTCCTTAATAGATTTATCAAGGAAGATAATATCATCAGTCTCTCCCTTTAGAATATCGCAAATCTGAGGAATGTCGCAGATGTTAAAATAGTAAAGCACATCCTCTCCGTCTCTTGTTAGATTTCCCCATTTATCGTCTAAGTCGTACTCCTGTCTCAAAGAGTAAAAGGTTTTCACCGGCGTCCCCTTACTTTTTGCATAATTGTCTAAAGTTCTATTCCATAGCTGTTGCATTTCAATATCTAAGACACCAATTTCACCAATAAGTTCTCTTGTTTCAACTTCACTGATCTCAGCTTTTCTTTCGATTTCCTTGAGCTTATTGTAGAGCGTAGCAGTATTATCCCCGCTGTTGATATAAGCACGCAAACCTGCTATATCAAAAGCGGAGATAGAAACCAGTCCCGTATTATACAAATAGGGATTATATGCACTATTATCATAAGCTCCTTGGAAATAAGTTCCTTCCCATAATGCCTCATAACTATCGGTAATATTTTTTATCTTTGCTAAGTCATTCGCCATATTCTGTTCTGCTGTCTTGTATTCTGATAACCATGCATCCATTTCTTCATAATAGTTTGTTCTTCCATCTTGAAAAGCTTTCTCATTGTATTCACAGTCATCATATGCCCTAGCAAGAATTTCACTTACATCTGAAAGCTCCAAATATATGGTATATGCTTCATCAAATATGTCTGTTGGTCTGGTAATGGTCAATGCTTCTGCGAATTCATCAATTGTAATTTTTGGATCATACACTTCTTCCGGTAGATTTGCTTCGGTTAACGCTTCCGAAAAACCATTAATACGATAAGCTTCTCCTGCCTCACTGTTAATGGGATTAATATAATAGGGATTATTCTTGTAATTAACGCTTTTATCTTCACCATCGGGATCATTATGCAGCTCCCAAACCACACTGTTGTACATGCTTAGATAGTTTTCTTCCAAGCTTTCCAACAGATTAAGGTAAAAAATCACATTCTGTACATCAATTTCTATACTATTATATAATTCCTTCGAAGAAGATTTCAGTGATTCAACATCATCCAATATCGCTTCTACTTTTGTTTGGCAATCTAAAATATATGCCTCTAACTGTCCATAAAAGCTATCATATGGCTGCCCATCATAATAGTTTTCAAGTTCCGGCTTAAAAGAATCCGTTCCATAGAAAAAGCTTTCTCCAACAGGTATCCTGTAAAGAACTGCTTCATTATGTTTATAACCCGGCAAATCATTATCCAGTTTATCCTTCAGATTCTTAAGCTCCGATTCAAATGCTGCGATCTTGGCGCTCGCATCGTTGTATGCTTCCATAAACAATCCGGAAATTGTATCGACCTTTTCTGTAACTTCATGATCCAGAATACTTTTCTGTGCCATCACCTCATCAAAAATCATCTCTGCTGCCGTAAGGTAAGGTGTGTCTTCTAAAATGTGATCATTCAGCCATTGATCAAAATTATTATCGAAAAGATCTCTTTTTAGCTCCTCTTCAGCTTTCCAATTAAATGCCAGAGTAATATCCACATCATCGCCATCTCCCGGCTCTTTATCCTCCGGTGTGACAAAGGTCTCTTCTATACTATCCTTATAACTTGCCTGGTCCTTCTCCTTTTTGATCGCTTTTGCCTGTTCTTCAGTTAATAGAGTCTCCGAAAGGCTATTCAGGTTATCGCATGCAGACCTAAGTTCTCCTATTTTGGTATCCATTTCTGTCTTACTAATTTCTGCAAGCCTTGCATAGGTTTTCATATAGCTGGCATAGAGATGTACCTGTTCTCCTACGGTAAGATGAGCCGTTCCACCCTCATTTAAGACCACCCCTAATTTTTCCACAAGGGAACCGCCGTCGGCTCCGACAACCTGAAGCAGTACATTAGTCACATCAGAAATCATGCCTGAAGTTGCCATAGTTGCTCCTTGTACTACGCTGGGTATAAATAACATATCCGTAAGCATTTGAGTGCACTGTACAGCGGTAAAGGATATGGCTGTACCTATACTTTTAGCACGCAAATCTACCGCCTTCTGATAATACTCTTTACCGATTGCAAAATGTTGTTCCAATGCATCCTTGGCCTCTTCAAAAACCTTTCTGTTTGAGTTATTTGTAGGTATATTCGATGGAATTACATAATTTTTCAAGCTGTTATAGTCCGAGTACAGATCACTTAAAGAAACCTCATCATTGAAGATCGGTTGTAATTCAGGGAAAGTACGTTTTGCCACTCTTTCTTTCCAAATTCTATTGGCCTCATACCACTCACTGCTCTGATTATTCCAATGCTTTATATAGGCATATCCATTTTCTCCAAAGGCTGCTTTTCTTGCAGTGGTAGTATATAGAGTCTTGTAGGTCGTTTTCCTGTCTTCATCGCTCATCCGATTCCAGGCCTCTCGGTTTACTGCACTGGGCGCCTCGTCTGTACGGTATTTCACTCCGTCCATTTCGTATTCTACATATCTTCCGAATCCTCCCCAGAGGATACTTGGTACATAGGTTACTTTGACGCTACTTTCTTCCTCCGCCGCAAAAACAGGCCCCGTCACAGCTGCCAGTGAAGTCAGCATACATAGGATTACCA
>CAYSBC010000113.1:0-3730 GCA_964429195.1 uncultured Eubacteriales bacterium
CGGCTTAGGCGGAAGTGTAGTCAACAAAAAGCCATCAAGAGTATATGGCAAAGGCTCCCAGTTCAAATCCACTGTAGCATATTTGCGCTTACCATCCGCATCCTCTCCTGCAATGAAGATATCAGCAATCTTACCCTTAACGCAAGTAAACTTATAATCGGTGAGCACTTTGCCCTCTCCAAGATCCAACAACTCCTCACACAAAATACGAGGCTCAATCAGATTATAATGCGGCTCATAAGCGTAGTGACTACCTCTATCTAGATTGTCTTGTAGCTTTTTCTTCGCTGCTTCAAAGTCAAATTTGGATTTATCTCGACAAATAACATGACCGCCACTTCCATTATTAGGCTTCAATATAAACTTGTCAGGCAAAGCGTTTATATCTATATCACTGGCTTTCTCCCATGCGCCATAGTGTTTTAATAGTATCCTCTCCAAGCCTTTTGACTTTACGTATTCTGGAGCTTTAACCTTGTCAGCAAGATCAGCATATTTTAGGAAATCCTTTGAAAGCATGGATGAAAGAATCCTCTCAGAAAGATCTTGTGGGTGCTTTAAATGAGGCCAACGACCTCTAGTCATCCAAAAATGGACATAATACCACAGTTTAATTCCCGGTTTACCGAAATGCTTACAAACAAAACTAATGAAAACCGAAGGATGAATGTGTTTCATATTGTTATTTATTAATATCTCAAATTAGTTGATTACTATCACTAACCGCTCTACGTGGCAAAAAACAGGTTTTATGTACAGTATAATCGTTAAGAGCCGAATCTATTGTACTAAAAGCCAACTCATAGCGCTCCTTTGCGAGTCGAATACTACTCCTATCGGTACTGTAAAGACTTCCAAACGGATATGCAAACACGGCAACTGTTTTTCCAATAATCCTTTCAAGGATGTCCCCTCCATCAATTATCTCCTTTTTCTTGTTCTTAAAGAAACGAAGCATGGGGTGACTAATAGTATGTGCTCCAATTGTACAAAGGGGATCATTGTTAAGTATATCCAATTGTTGAGATGACAAATATCCCTTCTTATCAATGAAGCTGGTTGTAATAAATACTGTGAATGGAATACTATTTTCTTTTAGGTAGGGATATGCATTGATATACATATCATCTGGCACATCATCAAAGGTGATAAGTGCAAACTTTTTATTTGAATGATGTGTTACTATAGATTTATACTCTTCGAGTGCGACAATGCTATAACCTTTTTCTTTTATCTTCTCAATGATCCTTACGAACGATGCTGTTGTACATTGGCAACTTGCTGGAGTATCAATATAATCATCTGACACATGATGAAATACAAGACAAATACCATTAATCGTAGAATTTTCAGAGGCTTTTCTCCATCTCAGCTCTATGATTTTGGTCCTCAGAATATTATAATAATACGCTATTTTTTTAACCATTGTTTTATATGCCTTTTAATGGATAACTTGTAGCGATACATAGCATAAGGAAGCAACTCTTTATAATAGTAAGGATGAAGGTAATACCATAACAATTCATTCTTTTTCTGCTTTTCGTCATATTTCTTCTTTTCCAATACAGAAGTATCGTAAAGGAAGATGTTGTCACCACTAATATCTTTGATTACATTAAGCTCAATAGGGCGAAATGCCAAGCCATAGGAACTAATCACCTTATATGGGAGGACTCTAGTTGACAACAAATATCTTTTTAGCGGAGCCTCTAACATACCATACAAATCAAGTCGTAAGTCGTCCTTTGATAACTTAAGGGCATTGTATATGGCTTCGTTATTAGCAAAAATATCATAACTCACCATTTCCGTCACCTTTTTCATCTTGAACGGACATTCATTCCAGACGATAGGAACTTGAACTGCATTAGTCCCGGTTGTCCCATGTTCTCCAGCATCACTGAAGTTTGTAGTGTAAGAATTGAACGGATAAACAAAGGTAAGCCCATTTTCCACAACATAAGCATTATAATACCTTGACCAAGCCCGGCTCCATTTTTTAATTAAAGATGGCATTGGCGCCTCCATAAAGTCCCTTTCTTTGTTTTCTTTGTACCACTCATAAAACCTATTCCACATCTTTTCAGTAAAGCATTCACCCCATGTAGAGACATCCTGATATAGGAACGTATCAGAACCATCTCGCAGTGGGATAAATGGCATGTGGCCATAACCATATCCTTGAGGAGTGTATAACGAAATACCCGCAACCAAATCGTCTTGCCCATATGTATTGACTGCTGCCTTGGTATAGTCATAAAAATATGGGCTGACAAACAAATCATCTTCCAATATGATAACCGCCTCGAAATACTTAGTCAACGAACAACACTGGAAAATATGTGATACTAATCCCAATCTTTTAGTCTCAATATTGACTATTTTCTCCCCATGGCTCCACTGAAAATCCTTCACGAACTGATACAGCTGTTCATCACCACTAGCATCAATACTGATAATCAAAGGTATATCATTGGAGCCATAAGATGCAGATGCTATAGAAGAAAGCAGTCTTTTCATTGACCGCAAACGGTTGTATCCGACAGCAATGATTGCGATTTTTGATTTATTATCCGCTTTGTCAACTATTTTGAAGTCCATAATTTCTGAATATTTTTAATTATAACGAACGGCAATAAAGCAAATGTTTTAAAATCCGGGCGAACCTTGATTAAGTCCTTATAATATTTGAAGCCTACTTTCCAGTTACCCAACAAAAAATAATTCTTTGCTAACATTTGCATGTGAAGAGCCGTTTTCTTAGGATATTGATTGAATACATCCTTAAACTCTTCGAGAAAAAACAAATGAAACTGTATCTGTTTGTTTAAAAGCTCATTGTAATACCCAGAATCACTCATTCGAGTAAATCCATGATTAACATAAACCTTCACCAAGACTTCCGGAACAAAATCGACCTTATACTTTCTACATATTCTAGCACCTGATAACCAATCGGATGCTATCGCGGTTGGTTTCGCTGCCCTCACGCACTCCTCCCACACGCCCTTGCGTAATAATAATGTAGGCGTTCCACACACTTGTTCTTTTTCAACAGCGTCGGCGACAACATAGCCTCTTAATGACGGCTTATGAGTATTAACCAATTTAAGACTGTCCGAATCATAATAATCCATCCAACAATAAACCATTCCATAGTCCTCAGGTAAAGAATCCATAAGGCTCACTTGTTTTTCCAACTTCGTAGGAAGATATTCATCGTCGTCATCCAGAAAAGTAAGATACTGCCCTTTATATTCAGCAAGTGCAATACCCCAAGTATCTCTGAGACTTAAGTTCGTTTCCAGTCGAATATAGCGTATGTGAGGATCATTATATGATTTGACCACATCCTCAGTATTATCCGTAGATGCTCCATCTACGATTAAATGTTCATAATCTTTAAATGTCTGACGTTGGACACTCTCAATACATCTATGTAAGAGTGATGCACGATTACGAGTAACTGTGAGTATACTTACCTTGGGGCTCATTATTATAAAACTTTTATCATTCTCAAATACTCTGGCCATTCTCCCATATCCTTCCATGAATGTTCACTTACAGGGAAACAGCCAACTCTACCCCCTCTTGCCTGCACTTTTTCCATCAAATGAGTAATATGGAAGAATTCTCCTTCCGGTATTTCATCAATCAACTCCGGGTTCAGGATATATACTCCCGTATTTACCTGATACGTCTGTTCGGGCTTCTCTTTTAGGGCAGTCAT
>CAYSBC010000114.1:0-3698 GCA_964429195.1 uncultured Eubacteriales bacterium
GAGCACTTGACTTTTAATCAAGGTGTCGCGCGTTCGAATCGCGCATGGGTCACCAGTAAGAAATCCCTTAACCACACGGTTTGAGGGACTTTTTGTTATGTCGAGATGTTGATGGTGAACTGACTGAATGTGCTGATAATGTGCTGTTTTTCGCACTGAGTCATGGGGTCAAAAATACCTATCACCCATTTATGAACGAAATTTATCTATAATACTGAATTTTTTAAAATTAATATTGAAAAATTCACAGGCCTTATTAAGATCCATAACAACCCATTCTCTTGACTTGTATGCTTCTAAATCTTCGGGCAATTCTTTGATTATACGATCTACTTCCCAAGTTTGCCCCGCATTATATCTTAGGCTACTATATTTTTTATCAATTACAAACGCTCTTCTATTAACCTGCCAAGCATTTTGTATTGTCTTAATTGCATGAGCTCCTGTAACTTTTTCGCTGAAATAATCCTCTAATGTAATTGTTCGCAAATAAAACGGGATATCCCTGTCCGCGTTTTCTTTAACAATATCGCAGATTATTTTAGATGATAAAGCTAAGATATCCGGTGCTCCTGAATCATCGTCTTCTTTAAGTTCTTCAAGAAGGGAGGGTATTAATTCAAGCATTCGCCGCAAATATTCTCTGTAAAAAGCGGTGCCAATATTTTTCTGGACTCGCCTTACAACACTGCTTTTCATAAGCTCCGTATTTGTAAGTCCTGCTTGTACTCTGCAAATAACTGTTCTTCTGATTACTTCAGGTGCAACAGCCTTAACATCTTCGTTTGCACTTATTACAACTGCCGGATAGTTCAAGAGGTTATCCACAACTCCAAAATCATCGTTTTTTATTGTTTCAATTGCATGTTGGCTGAAACGAGTTTGAGTAAGGTCATCTACAATAATCGGAGCCCCTTTAACTGCTCTTTTAAGCTGTTCAATACTTGACCTTGTAAAATCAGGAGCAGAAATTTTTGTTTTTTGTCCAATCATCATTTTAAGCAATGTTTCTAAAAAGCTTGTTTTTCCGGCTTTACTTTGTCCATAAACTAAACCGAAAACAGGATATGGAAGCAGATTATGATTATATTTTTTTGCCATATTACGCATTATTGCCATGAAAGGGGTGGTAAAAAACCAATTTGCAAATTCAAAATATCTTGACTGCATTCCTTGAACATCTCCGTGGAATTTTTCATACCCTTCCATATAGTCTAAAAACAGATTTACATCATTTTTAATTTCTTCCCTTTCAGGATTTAGCTCAAGGGTTTTATCGTTTAATAATACGGTTTTAGATTGGATATCAACTACAAGCAAAGGATATTCGCTACGAAGCTCTTTCTCTTGTATGTTTGCTTGCACAACTCTTCTGCGTGTTTCAATTATCTTTTCAGGTGAAAGCAGTATCTTGCCATGCTTATCTGATTTAGGCATAAACGGTGCAATTTTGCTTGACAGATTTTTAACATCTAAAGCAAACTTAATATCGCTTGGTAATTCCTTTACCGGTTCAACAACTAAAGCTTTTTGAATTTTTACAGTCTGCATTACAGGAACTTCTTCAAGGTTTTCACAATCATCGGCTAAGGATAGGGCTTGTGTTGTAATATTATCCGAGCTACTGCTTTTTAAATTTTCAAAGGCTGACCTATACCATTCAAACGCTTTTTCACCATCTATGTAACAAATATTTTCTCTTTGCTTCCCTGAAAAAGCGGCATAAGACATATTGGCAGAACCCATAACCACTCTTTTTCTTCCGTCATTTGCCTCTAAAAGGTATATTTTTTCGTGAGAAAGCTGTGTTCTGGCAACAAACAATTTAAGGACTTCTTCATCTATTCGCGATAACAAATCAATTTTACTCTTACTTGAAGTTGTGCGAATTCTCTCGATGGTTTTAAGCTGGTATGCCATTATTTCTTGAAGGCTATATGAAATTACCTCATCACATCCGAATATAATTTCGGCATAAGAAAATTGCTTTAAAAGTTTGCAAATAAATTCTATTCCCGAAGAATAGGTTATAGCATATAACTTATCATAGCCATCAAAAAGTTCTTGCCATGTAAGCGATTGAGCTTCCTCGAACTCCATTTTCACAACATCTATTTTTGAGTTGGTCGCCTCCACGGAATTTAAAAAAGTCTGACTGTTGTTTTCGCTATCCAATTCCAAAAAAGAGAAATTCTCGTTCATTTTGATGCCTCTTTTCACTTGTTTAATATCACTTATTTATAGTTCCTTCATAATACTCATAAACCCGTTAACGCTGTAACAACCGTCAACATTCAAATCTTTTGTCTGGAACACCATATAATATTGATAATTGTTATCAGTGCGGTTATGCCAAATACGACCGAGCTTAACTTTAGCCATTGAATCCGAATTATCCCTGTCATCACCCTTAGTTTCTATTAGAATAATCTTACCACTTTTTGTCATAACCATAAAATCAGGATAATGGTTTAAAAAACCGTTAATTCCAAAGCCTGTCCTTGGAATATTGCGATGCCACCAAAGTACATTGGGCAGTGCAGATACTTTCAATATAACATCTTTTTCAAATATGTTCATACCATCATCAGGCTCGGCAGTATAAAGTGAATTGGCAATCATGGAAACACTTCTAAGCGGCGATATTGATTTTGGCAGCAAATAGGAGTCTTCACAAACAATTTTCCCTGTATCAAGCCATTTTACAAATTCTTGTTCATTATGTGCATTTAACAGGCTTTGTATTTTGTTTTTAATCTTTTGAGCATAGGAAGGGGCAGCAGTTTCGAGTGTGGATAATTGTTCTGATGTCATGTTGCTGACAATGCGGTCTATATATGTTTTTAATTCCGTGTCGCTAATTTCATCCATTCGGGAAAGCTGTTTGCGGATTATGCCTTTGCAAATACTAATTTTTTTCTCCTGCGGTTGGCTGTTAAAAAGCTCTTTGAAATATTCGTTATCAAAGCCTGTAAGCTTTGAATAAGTAGGATTATTCTTATTGCTTTCAACATCAACCTTTGCAATGTCGCTGTCATTGCTGTCGAATGAAATTTGCGTATCCTTATCCTTTAAAGAAAAATCCTTTGCAAGATGTTTGTCGGAGAGTAAAACTTTTGATGAATCTGTGCTGTTCTCAAAAATTTTAAGCTGAGGAGTTATAAGAAAGAACTGTGGCAATCTTAATCCCTCTATACTTGGCTTGAATTCCTCGCAAATTTCATAATTAGCCATATTGTTTCTAACCTCCAAAGGTACAGCAATTTTTTCGGAATTATTAATATCCTCTAAACCTTCCATATAGGAATCACTTTCTTTGACGGCAGCCGCGAGCATTTCCTCCACTGCATCTTCATTTTCGGTTGAAGATGCTTCAGCATGCGAAAGCCTTTCGCCAAGCAATTCGGGATTAAAAATAAAATCATCTGTTTTGTTGTCATATGAAATGGCTTCCAAATCAAGCTGTTTATTTGGCTGTGTTAATTGCTCTGTTTGGTTTTCTTTTATATCATCTTCAAAACTGCCACGGCGATAATCCTTATCACTGAAGCCGGCACTTTGCAAACCATTTATAACCTTTGATACAGTTAAATGGAAATCGTTGGAGCAGGTAAGCACATAGGACAAATTCAGTGATTTATCGGTATGCAAAGCAGTATAAGGCTGCCTTAAAACTCTGCCGAGTATCTGCTCAACAT
>CAYSBC010000115.1:0-3674 GCA_964429195.1 uncultured Eubacteriales bacterium
GAGGCTTTTTTCTTTCAAATTTTTGCTTAGCCATTTTTCTATTTCCTCCTAAAAAATTTCATTATTTTACTTATTCATTACTTTTTCTAGTAAGCTATCGGGCATCTTTTCAAAGTGGTCAAATTCCATTGAATAGCTTGCTCTACCTTGAGTTTTTGATCGGAGATCAGTTGCATAACCAAACATTTCAGATAAGGGTACATAAGCTCTTATAACTTGTGCTCCGGAACGTGCTTCCATTCCTAAGATCTTACCTCTCCTAGAGCTTATATCACCTATAACATCTCCCATGTATTCTTCAGATACTGTTACTTCTATTTTAAAATAGGGTTCCAAAAGAACCGGTTTAGCCTTTTTCATAGCTTCTCTAAATGCCATGGATCCGGCAATCTTAAATGCCATCTCCGATGAGTCCACTTCATGGAATGAACCATCATAAAGTTCAACTTTTAAATCAACCACTTGATAGCCGCCAATACACCCATTCATCATGGATTCTCTTATTCCATCATCAACCTTAGGAATATATTCTTTAGGAATAACTCCTCCCACGACTGAATTGACGAATTCATAGCCTTGACCAGGCTCTAGCGGGCTAACTCTAATTTTAACATGTCCATATTGGCCTCTACCACCGCTTTGTTTAGCGTATTTGTGATCAACATCAACAGGAATAGTAATGGTTTCTTTATAAGATACTTGAGGTTCTCCTATGTTGGCTTCAATTTTAAATTCTCTCAATAATCGATCTACTATAATTTCTAAGTGAAGCTCACCCATGCCGGCTATAATTGTTTGACCGGTTTCTTCATTGGTATAAGTTTTAAATGTAGGATCTTCCTCAGCAAGTTTAGCTAATGCAACACCCATTTTATCTTGACCGGCTTTCGTTTTTGGCTCAATAGCGATTTCAATAACCGGATCAGGGAATACCATTGATTCTAGTATGATGGGTTCATCTTGCATACATAGTGTGTCACCTGTGGTAGTATCTCTTAGTCCTACTGCAGCAGCGATATCGCCTGCATAAATAGCGTCAACCTCTTCTCTTCTATTGGCATGCATCTGAAGTATTCTGCTGATTCTTTCTTTCTTTCCTTTGCTGGCGTTATAAACATAAGAGCCTGCATTTAATTTCCCCGAATATACCCGGAAAAATGTAAGTTTACCAACGAAAGGATCTGTCATAATCTTAAAAGCCAGTGCTGCGAAAGGTTCGTTATCGTCAGCTTTTCTTTCTACCTCTTCACCGGTATTTTCTAATACTCCTTTAATAGGAGGTATATCAAGCGGTGATGGCATATAATCTATTACACTATCAAGTAACGGCTGTACACCTTTGTTTCTATAAGAAGAACCGCAGTGTACCGGAATGATTTGATTCGTAATAGTCATAGTGCGGATAGCCTTCTTTAACTCATCAATGCCAACTTCTTCGCCTTCTAAATATTTTTCTAAAATTCCTTCATCTGCTTCTGCTACGGCTTCGATTAGATGAAGCCGATGTTCTTCTGCTAAGTCCACCATGTCAGCGGGAATATCTGTGATTTCGATTTCTTTGCCTAAGTCATCTTTATAAACCCTGGCATTCATTTCAACTAAATCAATTATTCCTATAAAATTTTCTTCTTTACCTATTGGTAGTTGTACGGGTACTGCATTTGCTTTTAATCTATCCTTCATCATTTGAACTACATTGAAGAAGTCGGCGCCTAATATATCCATTTTGTTAACAAATGCCATTCTAGGCACACCATATTTTTCTGCCTGTCTCCATACCGTTTCTGATTGAGGTTCTACGCCTCCTTTCGCGCAAAAAACAGCTACTGCGCCATCCAATACGCGAAGTGAACGCTCAACTTCTACAGTAAAATCAACGTGGCCTGGTGTATCAATTATATTTATTCTAGTGTCTTTCCATTGGGCTGTTGTTGCAGCAGATGTTATTGTAATGCCTCTTTCTTGCTCTTGTTCCATCCAGTCCATTGTCGCAGCGCCTTCATGAGTTTCGCCTAATTTATGGGTTTTTCCAGTATAGAAGAGTATTCTTTCTGTAGTGGTTGTTTTCCCTGCATCAATATGGGCCATGATACCTATATTGCGTGTCTTCTCAAGGGGAAATTGTCTAGACATAGTAATCCTCCTTTCTCAAACAGTATTTACTGTCAATTACCATCTATAATGTGCGAATGCTTTATTAGCTTCAGCCATTTTGTGAGTGTCTTCCTTTTTCTTAACTGATGCACCTGTATTATTAGCTGCATCCATTATTTCTTTTGCAAGTCTTTCTTGCATTGTTTTTTCACTTCTTGCTCGCGTGTATCTTGTAAGCCATCTGAGACCTAATGTTTGGCGTCTTTCAGCTCTTACCTCAACAGGTACTTGATAGTTAGCACCTCCAACACGTCTTGCTTTTACTTCCAGTATAGGCATAATATTGTTCATTGCCTTATCAAAAACTTCTAAAGGATCTTCGCCTGTAGCTTTATTGATAGCTTCAAATGCATTAAAAACGATGCTTTGAGCCGTACCCTTTTTACCATCAAGCATAATATTATTGATTAGCTTTGAAACAACAACACTTCCGTAAATTGGATCCGGAAGTACTTCTCTTTTTGGAATATTACCTTTTCTTGGCACTTCGCTTCCCTCCTTAAATATGAATTTCTTCATCGGTACTCAATAGCCCTTAGGCTACCGCTGTGCATATATTGATATATATGAACCCTCTTTCGAGGAGCGTTTTACCGATTATTATTTCTTTACTTTTGGTCTCTTTGCACCGTACTTAGAACGAGCCTGTGATCTGTTGGCCACACCTGCTGTATCCAATGTACCACGTACAATATGGTACCTTACTCCAGGAAGGTCTTTTATTCTTCCCCCTCTGATGAGCACAACACTATGCTCTTGAAGATTGTGTCCTATTCCAGGCACATAGGCTGTTACTTCAATACCATTAGTAAGACGAACCCTTGCAACTTTTCTTAAGGCAGAGTTTGGCTTTTTAGGAGTGACTGTTTTTACAGCAGTACAAACACCTCTTTTTTGCGGAGCCGTTATCTCTGTAGGCTTTCTTCGAATAGAGTTATACCCTCTCGAAAGCGCTGGTGAGTCTGATTGGTATTCTACCTTTTCTCTTCCTTTTCTTACTAGTTGACTAATTGTTGGCATCGGTTTTTTACACCTCCTTTTAAAATTGCTGGTTTCTATGTAGAAACCAGCTTTATATATTATAGTTTCCTATAAACAAAATTAAATAAGATTTTTAATTCTTAATTGAACAATACTCCTGCAATAGCACAAGATACTGTTATACCACACTTTTGACCTAAATCCTTCATCGATTCTATCATTATAATCTCAACATTATTGCTGCTTGCAAGAGCTTTTATATCCTTTACAACGTGATTTTCTGCATCTTCAGCTATATATATCTTGGATATTTTGCCTTCTTTTAAAGATTTTGCAGTTTGCTTTGCCCCTACAACCAATAATCCTTTTTTTTTGTATTCTGATATCATCATGGGTTTTCCTCCACAGATTATAAAATATTTCGAAAAACCTTAAGTAGTATAACACTTAGCATCATAACTGTCAAACTATTTCATTAATCACTTGTGATTAATAAGTGATAATGTCACCTTGTAAAGTATCGAGCGAAAATGTCACCC
>CAYSBC010000116.1:0-3611 GCA_964429195.1 uncultured Eubacteriales bacterium
TCTTTTTCAATATCCGATGATATATAGGGCTATCTTTGTCACACTCCTTCACAGCTTCAAATATTCCGGCACGAATCATTTCCTCTATACGTAATGCAACCCACGAATCACTCATTCCAAGTTGGTATTTACCAAGCACTCGTCCAATAATCATCGCTTCGTGAAATTCCTCGCCTTCTTCTGCGATTTCGCGAAGTATAAAATCATCATAGAGTTTTTCTGACGTACTCACCAACTGTCCATTGAGCATGGCTCGCAAAGGTGCGTTCTCTTCTTGCAGCTCCTGCCAATAAGATGCACAGCTTTGTATAAAAAATGGATTCACCGTCTTTTGCAAAGCAATATACTGCTGCCATTCTCCCGGAGCTACTCCAGCCCAGCTATTTTTTTGAACGATATGTCCTTTTTCATCAACCTCCCATTCCGGAAGTTTAACAATCAAGACCTGTTCTTCATGCACCTTCCACTGATTCAACTGTCCCATGAACCAAAAAAGTCCACATATTTCATCGGGCTGATTGCTATACCAAATACGAAGGGTTTCTCCTGCTACTGTGCGTTCACGAATTTTTTTCAGATTTTCATTTGCCCTGTTGAAAATTTCTTCCGCCGCCTGACGCCCTTCGTTATTGGGATAAACGCTATACAAGTGTTCTAATGTCATTTTCCGCTTGATGCCCGGTTGATTTTCCGAAATATCTCCCATGCTCAACATCAAATTAAATCCGTAGATATCTGCTGTTTTTCCACCCATAGGAGTAGCCCGCTCCCATGCCAATCGTGACTCTTCCTCTGCTTTCCTCAGGGCGCTTTCAACTTCCTCTTGGCTTGCAGTTTGATTGCCAATAATGCCTATAGACCCCGCCGGATATTTACCCTTACCATAGTTTTGTGCCATTTTAAGGCTTCCGCAAGCACTATCGCTGAAAACAATATCTATCATCTTCCCATGCTTCCTTTCCTATATTAAAATTCCTTTTTATTATAAATAGATACCGAAATTAGAATGGATAATGTGAACATCAGAACAGAAATAACTGGTAAAACATAAAAGAATGATTTTATAGTTTCCTCATTGGGCATTGTCATCCCTGTTTTGGATAACAACAGAATAAATGCAGTAGGAATAAACAGGACCAACATCATATAAACACGGCCCTTTTCTACTCCCATTTTAAAAATAATAGGGAAAATAATGGACATTAATATCAACCCCATCGATAGGCTCGATAAGTTAGTCACCATACTTTCTTCCAAAAGTATATTGTTTAAAAATAAATTGGATAATATGGATACAATAAAGGCCATGATTAAAAAAATCAACCCCAATATATATTTGCTTACGACAATACTTCTTCTCGATAAAGGCATTGTAAGTGCATATCGATCCCATTTACTTCTTTCATCATAAGACAGAGCTGTAATAGGAATCATAAAAGCTACTATTGCCATCATGGAACTGAGCATAGCTGGATTTCCACTTACCATTCCAATAGCTAAATAAAATATGATTAAAATTAAATATATCTTCATTTGCTTTCTTAAGTTAAAAAAATCCTTTAATAGAAGTCCTATCATTATTTTCGCTCCTTTATACTAAATATCATGATATCCTCAATATTAGCCTTATCAATCACATAATTTCCTTTAATTTTATTCTTTAAAACCAAAGCTTCCGCGCCAAATTTATTTTTTCTAATTCCTTTAATCATTCTTCTATCTATACTTTTTAATTCTTCTTCAGAACATTTTAAAATTCCGTAATCATCTAATAAATCGTCCTTGGATTCTGAAAATACAATTTCTCCCTTATGTATAAAAGTGATATAGTCACAAATCTTTTCCAAATCACTTATGATATGAGATGAAATAAACACAGAATTGGATTCATCTTGGATAAAATCTAAAAGCATATCAAGAATTTCTTCTCGGACTATAGGGTCTAAGCCACTGGTTGCTTCATCCATAATTAATAGTTTCGAATCATGGGATAGCGAAACCGCTATAGACAGTTTCATTTTCATACCTCTGGAATAATCCTTTATGCTTTTATCCTTTAATATGGAGAATCTATCAAGCAAATCAAAATATTTGTTTTCATCCCAGGTTTGATATATCTTTTTCAAAATCTTATTTATTTCTACAGCACTTAAATTTTCAGGAAAGCTGGATTCATCCAAAACAACTCCAATATTCTCTTTGATAGAATTCAGCTCTGTTTTATTGTCCTTACCTAAAACTGTAATCCTTCCTTCGTCACGATTGATTAAATCCAGAATGAGTTTTATGGTTGTGCTTTTACCAGCTCCATTTTCTCCAATAAAACCCATTATACAGCCTTTCGGCAGATGAATATTAATACGGTTTAAATTAAAATCTTTGTACTCTTTTGTTACATTCTCTAATTTGAGTGCATATTCCATAAGTTATTCTCCTTCATAAATCAATGTCATCATTTCTATTAATTCATCTAGCTTTATGTCACAATTATCCGATAATTTAACGATTTCCTGCATATGACTTTCTATCTCTTTCAGCTGCTGTTCCTTAATTAATTCTATATTCTTACTCGCAACAAAACTGCCCTTCCCAACAAAGGAAACAATAAACCCCTCTCTTTCAAGTTCTTCATAGGAGCGTTTCGTTGTAATGACACTGATTCTTAGCTCCTTTGCTAAAAGCCGCATAGAAGGCAGTGCATCACCTTCCTTTAATTCACCTGAAATAATAAGCGACTTTATCTGAGAAGCAATTTGCTCATAAATAGGTTGGCCGCTTGAATTACTTATGATTATGTTTATTTTTATCACCACCAAATAATGTATATATTCATTATATACATTATGCCGTATTTGTCAATGTGCTTTTAAATCTTTCATGAAAAAATAATCTAACCTCTGAAATGTAGAAACTCCTGTATATACAGGAGTTTCATTCAGTCTCTTATTTATTTAGTAAGTTATAAAGCATCTGGGCCATCTCTGCCCTGGTAGTTGTACTCATCGGGGAAAGCTTGCTTTCGCTGCCGCTGATGGTTCCGGTCTCAACCAGGAGCATCGTGGCTTCTTTGGCCCAAGAAGCGATTTTCTCTGCATCGGTAAAGGTTGACAATGGCTTGCCTGTTGTCCCTTGAGGCAGTCTTTCAATAGTTTTTAATGCATTATACAGAAGTGTAAACGCTTCCTGACGGGTAATCTCACTTTCCGGTAAGAACATATTGTTTCCAACACCATTCGATATCTTTAAGCGTTTTGCTGCTGCTAAGTATTCGGTATAATATGTGGCTCCGGCATCTGCAAAATTGTCTTTTGTGTCTATATCAGAATTTATGCCGTATGCCTTCATCAGCAATACAATGAACTGTCCTCTGGTCAGCTTTGCTTCCGGACTGAAATTGCCACCGCCGGTACCCGTAGTGATTTCTCTTGCGGCAATAAAATATATAGCCTTACTATACCATGCGCTATCATCCACATCTTTGAATCTAACCTTGTTATAGCCCACAGCATACCTTGAAAAATGCTTAGTTGTGAAACTTGCTCTTCCCGTTGCAGGATCATAAACACAATTTCTGACTACTTCAAGCTCACCGGAAGCATTGATATAGTAGA
>CAYSBC010000117.1:0-3532 GCA_964429195.1 uncultured Eubacteriales bacterium
CCAATTTGTATGAAAGCGCCCCATGGTTTCAGGATTGCTCCTTGTGGTCTGCGATGTTACTTCCCTGTATTTTGCTAAGGGATCGGCAAAATCATCCTCATACACAAAATCATTGCCTGTGTTATAGGGGGGATCTATGTATATCATCTTGACTTGCCGATAATAAGCGGTCTGCAAGAGCTTCAACACCTCTAAATTATCGCCCTTAATATAGATGTTGTTCGTTTCATCAAAATTTACACTTTCGTCAGGACAGGGGCGAAGCGTTCCGCTTGACCGTTGCTGTGCAAGCTGTAAACTCTCTGATTTACCTTTCCACTCAAATTTATATTTTTCAAAATCATTTGTGATGTATTCGCCGCACATGGAAAGGAGCTTGTCAATATCCAGCTTTCCCTCAACAAAGCATTCGGGGAAAACTGCTTTTAGTTTTTCGCACTCATTCGCTTCAATATCCATTGAAAGACCGTCTAAAATGTTATCCATTTTTATATCCCCTTTACACTTAAAACAAATTTTCTTTCTATATTGGCAGTCGGTTTTTCCTTTTCTAAAAACTCATGGATTTGTTTTTCCAAATCAATATCCGTCTGCATACCGCCTATAAATAAATCTTCCTCTTTTTGCTTCAGCTCATTATGCAGCCCTAACAGTTTCCTGTCTATCTCCATACGCTTAATACGAAGTGTAATAGTGTCGGCCTCTTTCTTCGCTGCTGCAATCTGCGCCCTTATGTCCTCTAATTCATGTTCAAGGGCAGCCTTATCCTTTGATGCACGGAGCTTCATACGTTCAATTTCTTCTGTTTGCACGGAGTTTCGTTCCTTGATGTACCGCTCGATAAGTTTATCGACTCGCACAAGCTCACTGATCTCTCTTTCTTCCTTGGGCAGGGTGGCTGACTCTGAATATTGTATCACAGGTAGCTCCATAATTCGTTTGCATTCTTCATCGCTTAATATTTTACCCGAAGTGGTTTTACCTGCAAACACATTGTACTCTTGGTACAATTTACCCTTATAAATGCCTTTCCCCTTGGAGCGTATCTCTACGCAGTAAAAACCTATCGTGCAAGGCTCAATAGTATCATCTACAACAAGTGTGCCGCTTTCATTGCATTTGATTTCATTGATTACTTCACGACCGAAAACACTTGATAATGTAATTCTGCCATAATGCGGCTTAAAATCTTTACTCATACCGTAGCTTTTTAAACTCACATAACGTTTATTCCCGCCGCCGGACCAATAATAAAATAGCGTAGGCAATCCTTTTTCACATGGGTGTGCGGTTATTGTTCGTTCCTTTTCGTCTATCTCATAATGGCAGGTATGCTTTGTTACCTTCATAAATTGTGTTATAAAATCATCGGGATCAGGAGCGTACTCGTTGTATTGCTTAAAAAACCATTTTGATACTTCCCACAAATCATCCTGTATCTTATCAATCTTTTCCGATATGTATTTTGGTGTGACTGTTACTTTATCAGCAATTTCTTTCGTAAATGTTGTAAACAGCATTTCCTCCGAATTGGCTACCAAGTGTCGATTTTGCGGCTCATGTTCGGACAGATTACTGTCAAAATCATCCTGAATATCCTTTGCCGGCCGCAAATGCCCCAACACTTCCTCGATCTCTGCATCAAAGTTGCCCAAGAGGGCATCAGACATGCCGAAAATGCCGTCAAACTGCAATATACGCTTATTGATTAGCTCCAGATAACGGGTGTCGGCATAGTTGTTTTTATTGAACAGGTTAATAACCAAAACATCTGATTTTTGCCCCTGCCTGTGGCAACGATTGATACGCTGTTCTAAAAGCGGTGCATTGGATAGCATATCGTAATTTATCACAATCGGACAAAATTCAATGTCAAGGCCCTTTGCCATATCATCGGTTGCTATTAAAATTCGTATGGTGTTATCATTTCGAAACCTCTCCATGATTGTATAATCTCGGCTGTTATTACCGCTGTATGTTAACAGATTATATCCGGCACCCGAAAGCAAGTCTGTTAAACATTTTAGTGTGGAATGGTTATCAGTAAAAATAATCGCTTTTTGCTGATGCTTTAACTGTCTTAGTCTTGCAAACCCCTTTTTCAGAATTGGTAAAAGTACCTTCATCTTTCCGTTTATATCTATAGATTTTGCAAGAACCCATAAATCGTCAAGATATTTTATTTCTTCTGCAAACAAGACCCTTTTTGGTTCCGGAACCTCCGCTTTTTTCAGCCTGTCAACTGCTCCGGCGATTGTTTCTGTAATCGCCTGGGGGGAGGATGATAGTATATGGTTCCATTTAATCGTCATATTGTGCAGATCACGGCTGCTCATATTTGGGTATGCTATTTTTTGAGGACGCATGATGTATGCGTTCATTTTTTTATATAAGAGTTGTTCATCCTTTGTAAAGTCACAGGCCACCGTATAGGGAATACGGCGGGTAAAATTAACATAACCGGACACTTGGCTTTTAAGCGTTCTAAAGCAAAACTTTGAAACCCATGCGGCAAGCTCCGGGTATTTTTCCGGTTGCCGGAAATATGTATTGTAGAATGTGTCAATATCATATGGGAGTACGGTTTCATCAATAAAATAGATTAAGCCGTAAATATCCCTTATATCCTTAGTAATGGGCGTTGGAGTAAGCAGCAATTTGAAAGAGCCGTCCGACAGTTCTTTTAATATTCTGGCTCTTTTAGCATTCTCATCATATACTTTATTCAAACGGTCTGCTTCATCAAACACAATTAAGTCCCATGGCTGCTGTTTGATTTGCTCTGCCTTTTCCACCGCAAAGTCATAGGTTGTGACAATGATTGCATCCTGTTCAAAAGGGTTTTCGTCTTTGATGTTATCAAATGTTTCCGCATTATCAACCACGGTATAGGGAATGGAAAAGCTGCTTTCCATCTTTTTTACCCACTGTTCTACCATATTGACAGGAAGAACAATAAGCTGCCGGCTTCGCCCCTCGTACCACATTTGAGATGCAATTAAGAGCGTTTCATAGGTTTTACCCAAGCTGCCCTCATCACCCAAAATACAGCCCTTCAAATACGGGGACCGCAAAGCGAATCCGGCTGCTGCAATTTGATAGGGATAAACGCCAATATTAGATGATGCAAACGCCGGAATCAGGGATGGGTCCCCTGATAAGCCACTTAGCATTCGTGCGGTATAGTATGCGTGAAATGGGGTTTGTTGCATGAAATCACACCCCCTATCGAATATTTTTTACAGCATCAATCAAGTCCTTTTCAATGTCTTGTTTTTCACAAAAATCAGCAATTAAAGTCCGCGCCATTCGGTTAGGCGTGGACTTCTCATTTTCCCAACGGTTTACCGTAGTAAGGGTGGACGAAATAGCGTGGGCAAATTCCTCCTGTGTTAAACCAAGCTGTGTGCGTATTGTTTTTATTAGTTCAGAACCCTTTATTGTAATCACACCCCGACCTTTATACTTCATTATATTTTAACTTAATACTTAACAAATGTCAATAAATAGCTGCGAATCTTGTAAAATAATG
>CAYSBC010000118.1:0-3511 GCA_964429195.1 uncultured Eubacteriales bacterium
AATGTGTTCTGCTAGGTAATCAACCATACCCTTACTATTTTGCTTTTCTTTTAGTACTATCGCTATTGCAGACAGAGCCACCTCATAAAGAATGGCATCTTCCGGTTTGAATTTATCTTTTATAAAGTCTGCAATATATTGTTTTGCTTCTGTATCCATTCCCTTTATTGCTTTAGGGATTAGTATATCCAATTCAAAGACCTCCTTTGGTTAATAATGGTTAACTTGTATGGTTATAATAAACCACGAAAAATGATTTGTCAATGGTTATCAATAACCATTTCTATATTTTTTTTCACTGTGATGCTAATTTGTTTGTATCTCGCAAATATTGGCATCTACTATCTGCTTATAAAATACTACTTGATTATCTTGGGCACCGCTCTTTGCTTAAACAAAGCAATTGATAAATTGTAGCATTTCAAACCAGCATCTGTTAATCTGTCTGGAATGTCACTTAAATTTACTATATATAATAAACTGTTCATAAGCGACTCGATTCAAAAGTGCTACTGCATGGAGATTGACAATGGTTCTAATAAAAGGCCGATAGGGAAAATAATAGGACAAAAATATTGTAGTGCTGAAGCGCCTAGCATCAAATTTCCTGTACGAGTAGAGAGTTGTGCAACATATAAGAACTTGATAGGTAAAGAACACATATATTGACATATCACCGATGTTATTATAAAATGAACTTGCTTTTCAGAAAGAAGGAGGATTTTCAATACCTCTTTCTTTTTGTCTTTTTTGAGTCAAAAGGAGAACCTAACGAACTACCAACAAAAGCTGATCTAGAGAAAGGAAAGGTGATACAAAGATGGGAAGAGCTGAATTATCGATAACTGGAATACCTCTAAAGGTACCATATGTTCGACAAGACGGAATTGTAGAGCTTCTTTTAAAAATTGAAATGAGTGATTCACTTCCTAAGGGTTTGAATCCCCTCGGGGAATCAATCTATAAAGTTTTTATTGCTCCAAAAACTTGGGAAAAAGTTTGCTCGGATATTAAAAAAGATAGTTTTTACATCATTAGAGGCGAGCCCAAGTCATCTATAACGCCCGAAAAGGCTCCATACATAATTGTAAATGCAACAAATGTTATGCTTAAAGAAGATAATCTAACTACAATTGGGAAGGAGAGGCCGACTATAGAGCCACCGGCTCCAGTTCTAGCGCCAACTCCAAAGCCCCAAAAAAATAATCAAATCCCTCGGGCATGGTTTAGATATGATGATGTAATAGATAATTTAGTTGAAGTTCCGACAAAAGATATTAAACTCATCTACGATGACCATAAATTCTCAGTACCTTTTCATAAGGGGGTTAGTAGCGCTAAGTTGATAAATCCAGTCGCAATAAAGCCGCAAGATGATGGGTTATTTGCTCTCTTGGTTGGATTTGTATCCTTTGTTAACGCTAAAGTGTTTGATATACCTACACTCAAAGCGTATATTTGGGAAGGCACGAGGGAAGAGTTGATAAGTAAATATAAAATATGGGGCTAATTTAACACTACTCCGTTTGGTAGGCTTAGGTTTTCAAATATTTCTATGTAAGGGGCTACTGAATAGTTGCGTTATGCTCTAACCAGTGCCCCTATCTTTATAGCCTCAAGCATACACATCTGTTTCCCATGCTTCCAAAATTAACAGCAAAAGAACATAGTCTTTTTCCGTGTTCACACTCATGCACAATTTACTATGGATCGTAACCTGGATGCCGGAGAATATGCATTGATCTCTTCCCCATCGGAGTAGATGATATCCTTTCTTGTGTAGCTGTTTGTAGAGCGGCTTTTTATTATCTTTGTTAATATATGCGGGGGGAAATAGGTTGCTGAAGTACAGGACACTGAAATACAGTGTGCTAAAAAACAGTATGCTGAAAAACAGGATGCTGAAATACAGTATGCTAAAAAACAGTACACTGTAATCACATTGTTTACCGTTCAAGTCTTATATAATAAATTCACCTTGCGTTCTTCTCCGAAGAAAGTAGTCTCTTTTTCTTGTTCATTACAAGAAGAGTATCCAGACAGCCATCTTAATCGAACATTGCTTCACGAATTGTTACAAGAAAACCAATCAAACCCTATCCAATATTAGCAAAGGGGTTTTTTCCATATTCGTCTTTGAATTCATTAAGGAGTTTTCTTTCAAGTTCAATAGGATTTTCATTATCTTTACACTCATACCAATAAACACGGAAATCATGGCTTTCATCATGTTGCCATAGATAACGCCCTCCCCAGTGAGCAACTTTTTGTCCCTTTCCAAATTTGAAGAGCGTTTCAATTCGCTTTCTTAATGTACCTTTCGATATCCTTCCATTTTTGTATGTACCGCCTGTTTGCCCAATGTATAGAATATCAGCGTCATCAACCCAGTTCTTCCATAGGGTCTCAACCGCGAACCAGGCTGCGAAAGCTGACGAATCTTCAAAATTATCCAGTTCATCATGATTAGTAATCGGGATATTTGGGTTTTTGCCTCTATAATGGCTCCCCGTTCCTTCTTCAAGGAAACTGTACTCCGGCCATTGATGTGGATATATTACGAAATATATACCTTTTCTATTAGGTAGCTTATTCCTTACAGCTGAAGGGCTTTCCAGGTATTCATTTAGTGTTACAAATTCATTTAATTCGTATTCTGATAGGATTTTCTCCGTGTAATCGTTATATCCCCATCGTGAATCCTCACGATGGTTGTGCCCCACAAAGTAGCATTTATCTTTTTCTTCAACATCTATTAAGCCAGAAAGATCATGTTCTACCGCCCATTCCATAGTCTCAATCCATCGCAGATGTTTTTCCTCATCGGTAGTACATACCCATCCATTAAAAGTATGGGGTATCGGAGGCCCCCCTGCTTTTCGAATACCAACAACATCGGTTGGAAAGATTTTATCTGCTGTTTTTCCATAGCCTTTGCACAGATCATTAAATATCTCATTCCATCGTTTCGGTTTTGGACATACATAATCTTGATTTGCCATCGAGATCCTCCTACCACAAGTGCTTTCGCAGTTGACACTATAGAATATTTTTGTTCTTTAATCATTAATCGGAGATACTTATATCTTCCACGGCCAGCTCTTCGAAGAGCTGATGGGGTTGGTTTAATGAAGTTACAGTCGCGTACTCTTCTAATTTTATAACACATTAGTATCTTTTTTTCCACTTAATAAAGCCTCTGAACCAAACAATTTACTAGATGAGAAAAGCAAACATATTAAATCTACTATTATTGGATAGGAAAGGCTGTCAGTGAGCAGGTTAAGGCGAGTTTAGACCCTGTGCATAACAGATGCGGGCTTGCCCTCCCTCATTACCCACAGATGCAACCGAAGAGAGTAGCTATAAAAAGAAATGACGTTATATCATTAGGAAAGTATAGAAAACCTTGTTTGATTGTTTATGTTCAAATTGATTCAAGAGCTCGTATGAAAATTTAGTTCGGTCCCCCGCCGGGAGGCGGGTAGGGAGAAAGACAAAAGCGGGAAGG
>CAYSBC010000119.1:0-3495 GCA_964429195.1 uncultured Eubacteriales bacterium
CAGGATTTACTGAACATTCATTCTTTCCAAATCATGAAAATCCTTCAATCCCCATAATCATGGTTTAAAAATTATGCTTACTTTTTTGTAACATGACCGCCGGGAGGCGGCCATTGTTGGTGTTTTCAAGAAACTCTTTTTGTCTGATGAATACCGTTAATGTATAGCATACTTAATTATTCCATTCGCTCAAGCCAAATACTGAGCCTGGGCAACTCTTTTTGCAGCCACTGAACTCCTTCATCTGTTACCTTTGTATTTACAACCCATAACTCCTGCAGATCCTTTTGATTTGCTAAATATTTCAATCCCTCATCGGTTATCACTGTATCATTTAACATCAATATGCCGTTAAATTGTAATTTACTTAGATAACCTAAACCTTTATCAGTTATTTTTGTATAACTGAATATTGCTTCATTTATAGGACTTTCAAGTTTAATTCCAGAAAGATACCTGCAACCTTCATCAGTTATCGGAGAACCCTTTAATATTAGTACTTCCAATTTTTTCAACTGCTTTAAATATTTAAAGCCAATGCCAGTAACGCTAGTATTATAAAAGGCGATTCCTTCTAAATATTTATTTTGCATAAAATATTCCAGACTTTTATCTGTTATACCTTTTCCTGTCACAAGCATATCAGCCACATTCGGGAAAAATGCCATATACTTTATATCTTCATCTGTCAGTGGAGTTGTGGAACAGTCAAAACCTTTTGGGTGTCCTTCTGTATCAAGATAATAGGGATCATTATAGTCCTTATTACATTTTTCAGCCAGATAATCCTTTGCTAACTGAGCATCCTTAATATTAAGCCTGTCTTCCAGAATAACCCTTTTCTGAATTTCTGTATAGCCTGATAAATCACTCTCAGATTTACTACAAGAAGTAATTAACATACAAAAAAAACTTGCTATTGACATTAATGTCGCTCTTTTGATAACATTTTTCATATTAATTCCCCCTTGCCGGCCTTATATAATACCATGATTTTATGTTCTTACCATGAATGTGTCGTTGTGACATTGGCACTCCGAATCCTCTGCTTGATGTATCATAAATACTTAAACTGTCTTCATTATTAAACAGATTCATATTGTGCAGTCTTCCATCATTATTAACATAAACATTAAAGAAACTAACATCATGATTTTGTTTTGCTGCAAGCTCCAGTTGTTTCAATATTTCTGCACCTCCATAACCTTTTGTGCTGTTTCCATTTTCATCATTAAAATATCCACCTCCCCTGTCTATGCCATAACCCACAACTTCATAAGCTCCTTTGCCTCCGAAGGCATCAATTATACTTTGTGTCGAATTTATTTGTCGGGCTGGCTTTGAAAGATCAATCAATTCTCTGACAAGCAGTTCTTTAGTAAATTCTCCAAATGATCCAGGTGTTCCGTTAATGCCGGCTCCAACCATATTAGCATATAACGATGCTGTAACACAATATAACTCACTTACCTTTTCTGCATAGACTCTTATTGATTCAGGATTGTTTAAATCCAGTTCCAGGTTCCCTTTAGCCCCGAAATTAAAAGTTCTTCCTCCTAATTCCTGAAATGCTTCAGCATCATTCTGTATTACTTCAAGTATTTCCTTTGGCAAAGTAGACTTCTGGAGCATAGTCATTGTCAGTGCTTTAAAATCTTCAGCTGTTATCTGTTCACCGTTAGCATGCTTATCAAATATATTTTTCACAGCCTCTGCATTCGCCCCGGTGAGAATTCCTGTATTATTACTCAAATAACTCTCCAGCTTCTCATCGGCCCTTGCCTGACTATCAGAATCTACATTACCTATAGGATAAGCCACATCCTGTACCCAACCTGCTGTCTGGACTTCTGGTTCAGTTACCATCTTAGGTGCAAAGAAATCAGCAATTCCTTTTTGAACAACCCCAACCGCTGTCCCAACTGCTCCAGCCACTCCTTCCCAGGCACTTACTGCAACATCCTTTACCCAGCTTGCTACTCCCTTTACTCCTTCTACTGCATTGCCAACGAATATTATTTCTTCCCTCAATTCGCGAACCATGATTTCCTTGATTCTAAAATTAACAGGATTTACGATACATTCACTCTTACTAAATCATGATAATCCTTTAATACCTATAATCATGATTCAAAGATTATGCTTGCTTTTAAATTCAAGGCTTTTTCCGCCAAAATTTATTAGCAAACCCACTTCCATATTATATGATTCAAGATAATTCATTGCCTGTGCAAGATGAACATCTTCAAGCACCTTTGTAGCTTTAATCTCTACCATGATTTTATCATCCACAAAAAAATCCACACGCCGTTTTCCTATTTTAAAACCCTTATAATAAATATCAATTTCCTTTTCCCGTTCGTGGCGGAGTTCCTGTAAATTCATTTCTATAGATAAAGCCCGCTGATACACAACCTCCTGAAATCCGCTCCCAAACTGCTTATGAACTTCCATTGCACAACCAATAATTTTATGCGTTAATTCCTGGTGCTTCATAATATTATTTCTTCCCTCAATTCCCAAACCATGATTTTCATGATTCTATGATTAGCAGGATTTACTAAACATTAACTCTTACTAAATCATGAAAATCCTTCAATCCCCATAATCATGGTTTAAAGATTATGCTTGCTTTATGTAACATGACCACCGGGAGGTGGTCATGTTGGTATTTTCAAGAAACTTGAGGTGTCAGATAAATTCTACCCTTTACTGATCATCATTCCTTAAAAGGACTTGATTCTCCTATAAAAATTTGCAAGATAATTGATGAAGAGTTTTCATTAATTTCAATTGATTCAATTGTTAATTCACTATACTTATTTTTATTATTCTTAATTAATTTATCATCAACATCCAGAGCAACCATCATAGATGAAGGTATATTTTCATAAATAAAATCATACCATATTATCCATAATGTTTCTTCCTTACCAATAACAGTTGGTTTATTTATATCAATATCCTTAAATAAATTTTTTTTATAAAAAGAAAGTAATGACAAAAATGTATTTCTAACCTTTTCTTTTTCTGTCGGTATACTTAAATATGCAAGAGGATAATTTTCATTTGCAGGTTTTATAGACTGCATCTTTTTTAATTCTTCTATAAAAACATCTTCATATATTCCCCCAAAAATTGGAACTTTTATCTTTTTATCATCAATAGTTAAAATCACATTTGAATACCTAACTACATAGGTTCCCATTTCTTTTAATTCCTCAAATTTTGGCAAGGTTGTTCTTTTGCTTTCATTTTCTCTACAATAAACAGAACACATAATTAAAGTGATTACACAAACCAATAACAATATCTTATTTATTAATCTATTATTACAAAACATTATCCATTCTCCTAATTTAAATATAATAATTCTGTTACTGTTCTACCAAAACTTTTTGTTTTTCCATTGATCGATTTTATTTGAGTCCCCATTTTTTCTTTATATGGTTGCCAAGTCTTTGAATTCAAATAAGTATCCTTCTGGTATCCTAC
>CAYSBC010000120.1:0-3467 GCA_964429195.1 uncultured Eubacteriales bacterium
CATACCGTTCTGACAACTTAAGCTCAGAGAACGATTTCTTATCAAGCTGAATTGCTTTTTTACTTTCCGTATCAATCAAGAACATATCGTATCCTCCTTTGAATTCGGTTGCTTTCCAGATGTGACAGTGACCCCGTCCCCTTGTCACCCTTCTTCTATAATACTGTTACAAGCATAGCCTATAGATCTGTGGTTTACCTATTTGGTTTCTTTATCTCTTTTCTTTTTTCTTTTCTTTTTTATATTTAATGCGAAATTCATCTCTGATCAATGCATAGGAAATAATATTTGAAAGAAAAACTTTAAAATCCGGTGAGTTAATATCTAAGACGTTATCGGCATTAAATGCACCTAATTTTATCTGATTGTTTGAAACAATTGCAGGATTGCGCTGTGCAACAAAACTGATAACATCGGATGATTTCGCAGTACCAAGGTTGCTTACACTGATCTTCCCATTATGTGTTACTACAGCGTTTCCAGCCTCAAGCCGCACAAACTTGTCTATATTTAACTGGAGTGAATTGTGATGTTTATTATAATCGTCTATTGCCACAATTAACGCGGTATATGTAATTGAACCCATTACAGAAAGGCTTACAATGATCGCGTTGCCATCTGAGTCTTTTAGCATGAACGCACGATATTCACCTGTCCATCCTGATCCACCGGAAGCGTTATTGAAAGAGGTGTATCTTATTCCTATATCTTTTACAAACTGATGATCAAAAACATTTAAACCTACACATTCTGTACTGTCATACAAAAGACAGTTTATAAGGTTTATTATAAGCGGCGCAAGCGTTGTGGGAGTTTTTTCTCCAATATTTCCGTATGACAATTCCTCATAATATGTAGTATCGGAATTTATTTCTTCAAAAGTATACGGCGGATGCCTTTCAATAACGTCCGAAATAGTCTTTAGCTTTTCTGGTTTACACATTTCTTCATATATTGGTATCTCAGTGATTCTCTCATATCTATTTTCTACTGCGTTCCAATAATCAAGCACTAAAAACTCTCCGTTTGTCACTCCTGCAATTGGAGCATTTAACATTTGAGCATATCGATCAACCTGATGAAAAATCTCGTCTACTAATGCAACATGTGGTGCCTTGCACTCGATAACTACCACAGGTTCCGCCATATTATCATCGTTTATACCATAAATAATGACATCGGCACGATCTCTAGTTCCTTTTAAAAAGTGAGCCATGGGAACCTCAACTTGGATAGCACCAATTGGAACGTGCATTTCATCTACTAGAAAGCGAAGGAGTTTTTGCCTAACTGTTTCCTCCGGTGTTTTAATACGCAGTTGCTTAGAAACAAAGTCATAATAGCATTCGCGGTTATTGCGAAAATATGTCAATGGTTCCGAAATGTGTGCAGCAATAAATTGTTTCATGTAGCCCTCCCAAATTGGTTGCTTCTGTTGATATGTATGCGTTTTGGTAGCTGGTACCGAAATAAGAATGGTATCGAAGTGATATGACAAATAAGGAATGTCCCCCTGCACTATAAAAAACGGGTACGATTTTGTCTCTCATGAAAAATCCTTTTCTTAGTACCAGTAGGTTTATCGCCTTCTACTGCGTCTGTTGCCCATGTCGCTTGGCACCTTTCGCAGCGCAGTTCTCCCTACTAGATTTCCGTCTCCTGTGCTGCGTTTGTTACCTGCGTCGCAGTATAAGCATTATGCGAAGTATGCATATGAAAATTTCTACATTGCTAAGTGCCTACTACTCACATGTCTTTTGCTTGTTTGCTGGAACAAGCAAAACTCCGCCTTTGAGATCGAATTCACTAATTAGTTTGTTGCAAGAATCGCATGTAGGCACTATGTATTCCCCTGATACATTACTATTAATTATATGTGCTCCCAGCGTAGCTGTATTAGTGCAGCTCAGAATTGAACACACTAACGGCCAAGGTTTTTTCGAGTTATTAATCCAATGTAGTCTCCAAGACCCACAATTGCATGAACGGTTCGCGGTTCCTTTCTTATTTTTCCATCCATTAGCTGTTATGCTCATACAAACATCTCCTTCCACAACAATTCTTCAGTTCTGCGCACCACTGAGAACAAACTTCCCATAATTACTAAACGCCCCAATTGATTTTTATTTGACCCATACACCCTCCGTAGATACAGCGGTTTCATTACTTGAGAATGTTAATTAGGCTATAGGAACGCTTATGAAGACATCTTTTCATCCTATTTTTAATTAACACTAAAAATCCATTTCCCAGTATTTATTCCAATCAAATTCGCCACCTATATGCTCGCCTTTATTTCTTAAACGTTGTCTAATGCTTTGGTTTCTTTCGAAGTCCCATCGCCAAGGCCGCCGCAATTGGGGTATTACATGGATAAGTAACCCTGAAATATGATTTGCAAACTCGAGAGATTGTCTTTCCAGTTCAGTAACATTGAAGGAATCTACTATTATTCTCTCATTCCTAATTTCATTAAGCGGATAGTCGATATAAGATCTAGCGTAATAATTATCACTACCTACAAGCTCACCACTATTCATATAATTTGTCTAGTCTCTTGCCATAAAGTTGCTGTTAAAACATTACTAGGAACTGTTACTACCATTATGCCATTATTATCTAAGCAGTTTAGCGCCTTATTAATATATTCTCTCTCTAGCCTGACACCTCTCTCAGCTGTTTTTACCCATCCGCATGGGCTTGTAAATATAATAGCTTCATATTTATCTACCACATCTTCTCTCAAAAAATCACTATTAATGAGATTGATATCTTTGTCCTCCCATATTAATTTAGCCAATTTGTAGAATGAATCATTTTCTTCGAAAGCAACGATTCTTTTATTTTTAACCGAAGAGATTGTAAGACCAAGTCCAAAAGCTGGTGCTAAAACATTATTAAAACTACTATTGTCTAAAATCTTTTGTATCAATTCTCTATGTCTAGAAGAATATAAAACCCCTTTGTTTTCATCAACTAAATTAGTTAGCATTTCTATTTTTTCGGTGTTAAGGTTATTCCAAAAGATGCTATTAAGTTCTTGGTAATTATCGTATCTCATAATTTAATTGTCCTCCATCCACATCAAGAGATTTCTGTGATTCCATCATAATCTCCCCATATAAGAATATTCTCTGTCTCATTTGGTACCATGTTCCGAAATAAAAATGAGATCGAAGTGATGTTACAAATAAGAAATGTCTCTACCACCACTTTGAAAAACGAGCACAACCTCGATCTCTCAATCAATTCCATGCCCGTCTCAGTTGCCGTATTGTTATGTAATGTTACTTTCTTGAACTTGCCTCACAATTAATAGTGTATCGCTTTTATGCGATGTGTCATAAACCTAACCAAGAATGATACTGGGTAAGGGTGACAATTAAGAATCATCCCTTGTCACTTTAAGGCGTGACAGTAACCCCGTCCCCCTGTCACACCCCTAAGAAAATGTCCCCTAGAATTTC
>CAYSBC010000121.1:0-3441 GCA_964429195.1 uncultured Eubacteriales bacterium
ATAATTCGCCTTCTCAAACATTCCATTTCATGCATAATAGGGTCCGGTAGATTAATTTGATCCAGGTTATCCTCAACCTTCTTGCCGGCATTACGAACAATCCTACCAGGTACCCCAACCACTGTACATTCAGGAGGTACATCCTGTAATACAACTGCTCCTGCTCCTATTTTAGAATTATCCCCAATATTGAGGGGACCTAAAACCTTTGCCCCGCTACTGATTACTACATTATTTCCAATGGTTGGATGCCTCTTACCTTTATCCTTACCTGTTCCCCCTAAAGTTACAGCTTGATAAATTGTGACATCATCCCCAATTTCAGCCGTCTCACCTATGACAACGGCCATGCCATGGTCAATAAAACACCTTCTACCTATAGTTGCCCCTGGATGAATTTCTATTCCTGTAAAAAATCTTGCTACCTGAGAAATAAACCTTGCAAGAAGCTTAAATCCAAT
Organism: uncultured Eubacteriales bacterium; assembly: GCA_964429195.1. Lineage (GTDB taxonomy): Bacteria > Bacillota > Clostridia > Peptostreptococcales > JAAYPU01 > JBBAFM01. Next base: position 462 of record CAYSBC010000121.1, read on the forward strand.
ATTATGAAACTTCCTTGCAACTTTATGGGCTATCAGGGCATGAATTCCAGGATAGCATAATAGTATTTCAAAACCATTCCTAGCCGCTGGATCCCTTTCGACTGCCGCATGAATATCTTCCATGACATCTTTTAAAAACGACATTTTAATTCCTCCTCAAATAAAAAAATCTTCGTCTATTAGAGACGAAGATATCGCGGTTCCACTCTTTTTAGATTATATTTGAATCCCTTTATAATGAATCAATATAATCCCACTTCAATATTTTAACGCTATATCAGCGGTAATTTCTACTCGTGCAAATACAAGTTTTGCATTTTCAAAACACTGTTCAAAGGGGCACTCAACTAAAATTACTCTTAAAACCATCTCACCAATCAGGTTTCTCTCTGTAAGGATTTTTCGTCTACTTTCCTAATCATCACATTTTTATATTCTATTTTATAGTATATACTATTGTATACCTTTTTCCCTTATAATGAAACATATTTTTTCATACTTTTTATTCTATTTAATACTTTCTCTTTACCTAAAACCTTAAGTATGAGTCCCATATCAGGTCCATGAACCTCTCCTGTAACAATGACTCTTATAGGCATATAGAGGTTTTGTCCCTTGTATCCGGATTCTTTTTGAATCTGCTTAAACATTGCTTTCCCAAAATTCTCATCAATTGAGCTTGCTTCTTTAATCTTTGTTTCAAATATATGCATCAAATCTTCAATATGTTCAAGTTTCAAAATATCTTTAGCAGCCTCATCCTTAATTTCTATTTCATCGCTAAAGAAAATAGTTGCTTCATCCTTTATTTCCGCTAAATTCGATAGCCTATCCTTTAATAAAAAGACGATATCCTTAAGCCATTCAAACTTAGACTCACCTTCAGAAGCAGTTATATATCCGGCTTCAACGAGATATGGAATCGCAAGTTTTGTTAAATCCTCTATATTATATTCTTTAATGAAATGATTGTTGACCCATTTTAGTTTATCTGTATCAAAAACACCACCGCTTTTAGAAACTCTATTGATAGAAAATGCCTCAATGAGTTCTTCCATGGTGAATATTTCTTTTTCGTCTTCCGGACTCCACCCTACCAATGCCAGGTAATTGACTAAGCCTTCCGGCAGGTATCCTCTTTTTCTAAAATCTGCAGCCGCTACATCGCCTTGTCTTTTGCTCAGTTTTTTTCTATCTGTATTAAGGATATTCGGAAGGTGAACAAATTCAGGTGCTTCCCAACCAAAAGCTTCGTATAAATAGACATGCTTGGGTGTGGAAATAACCCACTCCTCTCCACGTATAACGTGGGTTATTTCCATCAAATGGTCATCGACAACAACAGCAAAATGATAGGTTGGAAAACCATCGGATTTCATGAGCACTTGATCATCCAAATCTTTTGTATTCACTGTTATAGTGCCCCTTACTGCATCATGAAAAGTTACATCTCTGTTTTCCGGCAATCGCAATCTTATCACGTGAGGTTCACCCTTTGCAGCTCTTTCCCTAGCTTCTTTTAAAGAGATATCCTTGCAAAACCCATCATATTTTGGCGTCTCACCTTTTTCAATTTGTCTTTCTCGTACATCTTCCAGTCTTTCTTTTGAACAGAAGCAATAATAAGCATGACCTTTTTCCAATAATTCTTGGATATACTTTTCATAGATATCCAATCTTTGAGATTGGATATAAGGTCCTTTGTCTCCCTTTGTTACCAGCTTGCCTTCTTCTAGGGTTACACCTTCATTATGGTTAATTCCAGACCACTCCAATGTCTCAAGCATATTTTCTATAGCGCCCTCAACATACCTTGTTTGATCTGTATCCTCTATTCTTAATATGTAGTCACCACCATGTTTTCGTGCAAATAAAAAATTATATAAAGCTGTTCTCAAGCTTCCTATATGAACATATCCGGTCGGACTTGGAGCAAACCTCACTCTTACACTCATAATCTCATAGCCTCCGATTTCTTTTGTACATAGATATAGTTAGAGATTGCCTTCGCCATCTCTAACTAATGATTATATAGTAACTTTTTTTAATATTCAATATGCTTGCTTGGATCTTGGGGAATATTATTTAACCTTACTTCAAAATGTAGATGCACACCGGTAGTTTTCCCCGTATCACCCATTTTAGCGATTTCCTGATTTTTTTCAACCATTTCCCCTTCTTTGACAAGCAATTTATCGCAGTGCCCATAATAGGTACTCTTGTTGCCACCATGATCTATAATAATGAGATTCCCATAGTTGCCTTTCCATCCTGAGAAAACAACCACACCACCATCAGCGGCGAAGATGGGTGCCCCTCTATCATCTGCAAGGTCAACACCTTGGTGAAGCCGACCCCATCTTTTCCCAAAGTTAGAGGTTAATATGCCATTGCCACGAGTTGGGTTGACAAATTCCCCGGTTCCTATGATTAAAGATTGTGCTTTTGTTCCTAAAAGCACAATCTGCTTTCTAGGCTCTTTTATTATCGTTGATGCTACTGTTTCCACATTACATTCTTGACCATTTTTTCTTGTTATGAGTTTTTCTATGGTTCTTACACCATATACACCTTCTTGCTTAATCTTTTCTTCTCCTTGATACAAAATGCTCGTTTCATCATATTCAATAGGATAATTCACTTTTTCACTGATAGTACTCTTTTCTATGCTGATAACATGCAGATAAGGGACGGGGATTGATAAAGAAATTGCCTCTCCAATTTGCAATTTTCCTTCATCTATCCCGGGATTCGATTCAATGAGACTATTCACTCTTAATCCATATTTTTTAGCTATCGTCCAAAATGTTTCTCCTTTTCTTACAGTATGTTCCTTTTTATCAACAGTTCCCGTCAGGAGCAATCTTACGGCTTCGTCATAGGTTAAAATCTCATTGGCCTTAACTTTTTCCACTGAAACATGAATATTTTCTTCAAAGTAGACATCCAAATAAGCGCTTCCCTTATTTAAATAAGATTT
>CAYSBC010000122.1:0-3437 GCA_964429195.1 uncultured Eubacteriales bacterium
TTTGATCAGACCGTTGGGCATAGACATTCATTTTCTTAGGGTCTAAAACAGATGAGACGAAATGGGTTGTTTTTTTCAACAGTTTGGGATTGGATGTCAGGGCAATCGTAACTGGAAGTACTAAAGGAAGAACTTTCTTAGTATGACTCATATTCCACCTCCTTAAAAAGGTTTATTAACTCTCAATTCCTAGATATGTAGGATCATTCTATGGCAATAGTTATTAATCATAATATGCGAAAGTTGAACAAATGATACAAAACCAAGAGAATATTTTGATGAGTCAACAAACCAAGTCCTAACGCATAAAATTAGTAGTAAAGACATATTGTGTATAAAGCAGTTGAGATCATCAAATAGAAAAAACAACAATGCTGCAAAAAAAATGGGAGGATAAAAAATGTCTGATATCAATAGAAATAAGCTATTAAATCTAGCTAAGGACCTAGGAATAAGTGATTTGACTTCTGAAAATATAAAAAGAGTAGAAGAAGTAGCTAAAAAGTATGATAAATCACAGGAAAAAGAAATGCTGGAAGAGTTAAAAAATCTCAAGTCTACATTGTTTAAAGATAAGGCTTCTTTTGAGAAGCAATTAAAGATCATTAATGAAATCAGGCCCATGCTCAATAAGGAACAGAGAAGCAAATTAGATGCGGTGCTCAATCTTTTGATGAAAGAGTAAGAAAACCTGGTACCTCTTAGTATTCCTAAATTTTCCGGACCTTAAAATATTTTGTTTAGACTGATTGACAAAAATCTGCAGAACATATAAAATCATATAATGGACAATAATTCTAGGATACTCATTCAAATATATTCCATTAGGAATATATTTGATTTTTATATAAGGAGGAATATTAAGGGAAATGACCATAGATAAAGAACAATTAGTTAAACTGTGTGATAAAATATATCAAAATAATATCATTGATAAGTCTTATTATTGTCAATATGATGTAAAAAGAGGCCTTCGAAACAAAAATGGAACAGGCGTTTTAGTAGGTCTTACGCATATTGGAGATGTACAAGGATACAAGGTAGAGGATGGCGCAAAGGTTCCCGCCGAAGGAAAGCTTTATTACAGAGGTATTGATGTTGAGGATCTTGTTAACGCCTGTATTAAAGAGGACAGAATCGGATATGAAGAGGCCAGCTACTTATTACTCTTCGGAGACTTACCTAATAAAGAAGAGCTTGAAGATTACAAGAAGCTTTTAGGTCAACACAGGGAACTTCCTCCAAATTTTTTATCAACTAATATATTGGCAACTCCAAGTCAGGACATTATGAACAAATTGGGAAGGGTGATTCTTTCTCTTTATTCATCGGATCCAAATCCGGACGATATATCCATTGAAAATGTTCTGATTCAATCTATAAAATTGATAGCTCAATTTCCTGTACTTATTGCCTATGCTTATCAGGCGAAAGCAAGGGAATTTGATAATGAAAGTATGCATATCCATTATCCGGATCCCGAGCTTGGAACAGCAGAAAATTTACTTCGGTTGATAAGACCTGATGGAAAATATACAGAAATAGAAGCTAAACTCCTCGATCTTGCCATGATACTTCATGCAGAGCACGGCGGTGGAAACAACTCCGCCTTTACAACTCATGTTATTTCATCCACGGCAACAGACACCTATGCTGTTATATCTGCGGCAATAGGCTCATTAAAGGGTCCAAAGCATGGTGGGGCTAACAAAGCTGTATTTGAGATGATGTTAGACCTCAAGGCTAATGTAAAAGATTTAACAGATTTTGACGAAGTTGAAAAATATTTGATTAAACTTCTTAAAGGTGAAGCCTTTGATAAATCCGGTTTAATCTACGGTATGGGCCATGCAGTTTATACCCTTTCTGATCCTCGTGCCACTTTGCTAAAGGATATGGCAAGGAAATTGGCTGAGGAAAAAGATTTGCTGGATGAATTTGCCGTCTATGATTTTATCGAAAAAAGAGCACCGCAGCTTTTCAAGGAAATAAGGCAGGACAATAAGGTTATCAGTGCCAACGTTGATCTTTATTCAGGCTTTATTTACAATGCACTCAATATTCCAATAGAACTGTGTACGCCTATCTTTGCGGCAGCACGTATATCCGGTTGGTGTGCACATCGCATAGAAGAGATTGTTGCAGGAGGACGGGTCATAAGACCGGCTTATAAAAATGTTCGAGCTGCGAGGGAATACACTCCGATTGCAGAACGCTAATAGAGAAAGTTGTTCATCAAGAAGTCTAAAAATCCTGAGAATAGAAAAAATCTATATCTCAGGATTTTTTATCAGAGATATAGATTTTTAAATTTTTAATTTATTGTCCGGTTAATATGTTGATAACCTCGTCCAATGTTGCATTAGACGGTATTTTAAATGTGCCTGACCTTAACTTAGAATCCAGTTTTCTCTCAGTAGCCCTATTTAAAAATTCAGAAGAACTTTGGATTAAATTATTTTCCAAAAGAATTTTAGCAATGGATGAACCGATTGATCCGTCAGGGATTCTTACAGTAACCATTTGTGGTGGAGCCGGTGGATTGCTAGTATCTGGATCCGGAGTATCGGGTTCGTTTTCAGGTGTTTCAGTATCAGGTGTTTCAGTATCAGGTGTCTCTGTGTCCGGAGGCTCTATATCAGGTGTTTCTGTATCCGGAGTCTCCGTGCCCGGCGTTTCCTCGGAATTAGAAGGTAAGGAGGCTGCATATTCAGGATAATCGGATATGGCCTTAATCTTCCAGCTGATAATACCGGCAATTAAAGTAATGATAACAAGAGCCAAAACAACATCGCTTACATTATATATAAAATCACGTAATTTATTCATAAAAGCACCTATCTTTTTAAATATTTTAGTCCTTCACCATATTAAGAGTATTATAATATGGTACAATAACAACATATTAAGAGTATCATAATATGGTACAATAATACAATGATAAAAGGCATATTTCTTTATTAAAAATGTATTACAAAAGAAAGGGATTTCCCATGATTGAAATCAAAATAGGGGAGAATGAATCGAATCAAAGGCTGGATAAATTTTTAAGAAAATTGATGCCTAAAGCACCTTTAAGTCATATTTATAAATTGATTAGAAAAAAAGATATAAAAATTAATGGTAAAAGAACGGATAATAATGTTATCTTAGAAGAAGGGGATTCGTTAGAAATATATATAACAGAAGAAAATTTAAAGGCCTTCACAGAGGAAAAAAAGGTTATCAAGGTAGCCAGACAATTTAGGGTGGCTTACGAGGATGAGAACCTGATTGTTGTGGAAAAACCAAAAGGATTATTAGTCCACGGCGATAAAAATGAGAAAAAAAACACGCTAATCAACCAAGTGCAAACTTATCTGCAGCAAAAGGGAGAGTACACGCCAGGAAAGCAAGATACATTTTCTCCTGCCGCCGTGAACCGTATTGATAGAAAT
>CAYSBC010000123.1:0-3413 GCA_964429195.1 uncultured Eubacteriales bacterium
AATCAAAGGGTAAATGGTATTGTTATTATTGCTTATTTGACTGCAACTAGTTGAGATGGTACTATTATGGAAATTAATGGAATTGAGGAGGAAGGATATGGCTACAGAGGGCATGGTGAGAAAGATTGATAAATTAGGACGAATAGTAGTTCCCATTGAGTTTAGAAAATCTTTAGGTATTCAAGCAGGAGAAGATGTCGAGATTAGGCTTGAAGGTAATTTCATAAAGGTCTGCAAACATGAAGACGGTTGTGTTTTCTGTGGCGAAAAGACTAAAACTAATGTCTACCGTGGTAAACTGGTGTGTGAAGCCTGCAGAAAGACTCTGGCAAGAGATTAGAGTATGACCAGTAAGTTGATTCTAAGGGTCGGGTTTGCTATTAGAAGCCGTTTTTTAATCAGTATTGTAAAGTGTGCTAATTACCTAGCTGTGATAATATCATGACAGTTGATGATAGAAAAATTTCAATGCGATAGTGATTAGAAAGAAGCAAATAATATCGGTAAGGATAGAACGACATTATTAATAATGAGAGGATTCAAGTTCTATTTATTGACAGGATTAAACTTACGTATAATGAGAAATTCTATTAACGATTTTGTGGGCTGATTTATTTTGGAGACAAACCGATGCGAAAGAGAATTTATGAAATTATAGAAGTTGCCAAGGCGAACGACAAGATCAGCAATTTCTACGACTATGCTATGATTATTGTAATTGTCAGCAGTATAATTCCATTGTGTTTTAAAACAAGCAATGCTATTTTCATCTGGATTGACCAAATAACTGTTAGCATATTTATAATAGATTATATTGCTCGATGGGTGACTGCCGACTGTAAGTTTAAAAAGAATAGAGCTAAGTGCTTTCTAATATATCCGATTACTCCCTTTGCTATTATTGATTTATTGTCCATATTGCCATCTCTAACAAGCCTTAATACCGGATTTAAAATACTAAGGTTGTTACGATTGAACAGAGTCTTCAGAGTTTTAAAGATTCTAAGGTATTCGAAAAGTTTCAGCATGATACTAAATGTTATAAAAAAAGAAAAGCACGCTTTGCTAGCTGTATTTTATTTGGCAACAGGTTATATATTTGTTACGGCTTTGGTTTTATTTTCTGCCGAACCGGATAGCTTTCATAGTTTCTTTGATGCTATTTACTGGGCAGTCATCACTTTAACAACAGTAGGCTATGGAGATATATATCCTGTGACAGACCTTGGAAGAGTCTTTGGAATGATATCATCGTTTATTGGAATAGCAATCATTGCATTACCAACAGGAGTTATAACGGCGGTGTATGACAGAATTAGAAAAGCATGATAATGATAAGAAAGATGACATAGAAAAAAAATAATTTACTAGTCTTTTACAGAATTCGAATGTTTGCCAAAACTGAATCATGAGATTGAGAAGCTGATGAGGTTCCTTGAACCGTATTTCCGGCTTGTATGATAGAGAATGCATCGACTATGACTAGCTCAGCGTGGAAGGAGACTCAATCTGAAAGGATAGTATTTAGATGTCTACAATTGAGCATGACCTATTGCCAAAGCAAAAATCAAGAAAAAACAATATGAAGGTTAAAGTTGATTTATATGGTTATGCTAGCGAGCTTTTCCAAGAGTTGTCTAACATCGGTATTATTCAGAGGTTAAAAGTCATTCCTCAATTAGGTGCTATTAAGGTTCATAAAAACTTGAGGAAATCACGATTTGATTATACTGTTTTGCAGTTATATTTCCACCAGCTGATAAAAAAGGAGCTACAGTCAGAGCTTGAACTGACATATAATAATCTTGTAGAAGCAAAAGAATTCTGTAATGAAATGCTTTATCAATCAACAGAGAATAAACCTACAGTAGCAGATATGCTTCAGATTCTGACCATTGCATACAATATTGGCCATTTCTATAATACATTTACTTCTTCCCGAGCGGTTGTCATGCTTGCCGAACATAATTTGGTTTTTCGCAATATGTTTATAAATAGTTTTAGCTGCGAACGTTTTAGTGCAACTGCCGAAAGTATACTAGATGAACAAGACTATCTAAGGTTCCATTTACTAAATTCTCTGATTGTACTCGAGCATTGCGACCAGAATAAACAATCTGTAATTTTGGCTCAAGAACTACTATTTGCCTATTTAAATGAGGGCAATCTTGACGAACAAAGCAAACTTCATTTTGTGTTTAATGTTTTTCGTTCTGTTCGTAATGTTTCATATATTTCGTATGATCTTCAGATTGCTGACATGCCTTTAACTATTGATTTATGTAATGAGAAGGCCATTCTTGTTTTATTTCATGAGCTATTGTCATTATATAATAATCAGCTACCGGCAAACCGATTGATTACTTCAATCGGGAAGATGCTTGACGACAAAGTTTATAACGAGAATTCAAACGCAATTTGTTATTATCGAGTATCAAGGAAAATTGCATCAACTGTAAATAAGGATAATAATCTTCACTTTAAGGACTACTATTCTGACTTTTGGTTATGTTCGGAGAGTCTTTTAAACAAACAACATCGACAGTCCCGGGACCATGTAATAGATGCTATATTGAAATTGACTTTTTCAGCCAGAGACAGAAAACTATCTCAAAGATTACTGATAGAATTGGAGAAAATTAATAACTCAAGGGTGGGTTATTACGATCGCCATACTGGAGAACGCACCATTCTCATTTCCATAAAGAAGAATTGCAAAAGCAAAACTGCTGTCGCTCTTCGAGTCTTAAAGACCACTATTAGATATCTGCGCCAAGTTCCAGATTCGATAAGCACAGATATACGATATTTACTTGCGAGTAAATTTTTTGTCTTTTATCTCTTTGACGAAAATCCTGTTATTATAAAAGCAACCATCGACCCTCAAATCTGTGTCTTATGTACTCGTGGCAAAAAACAACGTGTCCATGAAGTTGAGTCTCTATTAAAAAAAGGTAATGGAAATATTGATGAACGCCATGAAGTTGAATTTATGCGTAATTGCCTAATCCAGGATGAGATTAATGATACAAGTATAACTATTCCAGCTAGCGTGCTAATTTATAAAAAAGAATTACCTGTGGGGAAGCTATGTGAATTTGATGGGTTGGTAATCCACCCCATGAGGAAAAATGAGCAAGTGGTATTCTTTGAATCAAAAAATACATCTAGGAATCCTTCAAATGCGAGAAAATGCTTATCAGAAAAGTTTGCCAAGCTAAGCATTGAATACAACAAAAATGACATAAATACGATTGGTTATGATGCTATGGTTAAAATGTCAATTTGATACGAAAAAGAGGCCGACCATAACAAGAACTTATGCTTGAATATGGCTGGTCTTTTTTTCACCACTTGTAGTTATCTCCTTAAGTGTATCTGATTAGCCCGCTAAGCAAGGCCACTCAATCTTA
>CAYSBC010000124.1:0-3341 GCA_964429195.1 uncultured Eubacteriales bacterium
TTGAATATAGATATTATCCCTCAGAAATTGTTCGTGCTTATGAAAATGGATGGCTCTTGGAAATTCAAGAACCAACAGTAATTCGTGATGCTGCTGTTTTAATGGCTCTAAATTAAAGATAATACCCCAAAACCTCTATGCGCACCAGGGATATTATGGTACTTTTATTATGCGTTGTAAAAGTAGAATTATATGAAACAAAACCTATTCAAAAAGGAGGAATCTAGTATTGAAAATTATTCGGGCCAATGAATTTGGCAATGACACAAAGATAAAAATCAGCAAGATATTTGTTGATGGATTTTATCAATGGCTTAATTTTTTTTCAAAGGATAAAGATAAACTTACAAAAGCGTTTAGCCACATGTTTAACCTTGAGTTTTTTTATGTTGCTATTATTGATGGCGAAATTGCTGGAATTGCAGCATGTGCAGATGGAAAAGTACCATCTGTTCATCTCAAAAGCCAAGAGTTAAAAAAACATTTAGGGTTCTTTATGGGAATAATTACATATTTCATATTAAAACGTGAATTTGAACAAAAGTTATATCCGTTTGAAATCACAAAAGGTATGGGTATGGTTGAGTTTGTTGCCACCTCAACTAAATTCAGGGGGCAAGGTGTTGCATCGGCAATTATGAAGCATATACTTGATTCTACCCCTTACGATGTGTATGCCTTAGAGGTTGCTGACACAAATATTAAAGCAATAAAGTTATATGAGAAACTTGGATATTCGGAGTTTTTACGCATTAAACAGAAGCATAGTAAGCAAAGCGGTGTCAATAATCTTGTCTATATGAAATGCTTAAAAACGACAACTAATTCTTATAACTTATAAACTTCTTGTTACTGTAGAGGTAAGTAAATGAGGAAAATACATATTGAATATCGCTCTATTCGGAATTACCGCTGGGTGAAACCGACGACCTTTTGGAGCGTGTGGAATATGCGCTTTCCCAAGCAGTAAAATTCGATACTATCGTTGAGTATTTCATAACCAACGGCAAAAGCATATGAAATCGTTGATAGAGGTTTGCCGCACATTCCGCCTACCCGATTACCTGCTGGAAATATGGCAATATATATGTTTTAGCTTGGTGATGAATCGATGGGCAGTTTGGAAGCTGACACCATTGGGGGTACAACTCAATGCTTGCGAAGCAACAAGCTGTAGAGGGCAAATGCCGCATTACAACGTATTTATTGAATGATAGTAAGGTATCTGCTGTAAATTATAAAAGTTTATACTACATTGGCCCCGATAGACGCGGATATTGGGATGTCAATTTGTGTTGTGTTATACCACCCAAACCAGTAAAATGATGTTGGTAGGGTTTATCAAATTTTGCATTACCGGGACTCAAAAGGAGTGAAAAAAGGGATATGGCATACAGCGATGAGCTTTGGCAGGAAGCTAAAAAGAAATGCAGATTAAACAATGAGGATATCAGAATAGCTAAGGAGCTTGGCTTAAATCCGAAAAGCTTGATTAAGAATATCCCGAATAAAAGTGAACAGTGGAAAGCGCCTGTAAGGGTTTGGATAAGGGAAATATATGAAGAACGTAAAAGCAGGTCATTGCAAAAACAAAGACGTAAAGAGACGGAGCAACCTGAAATATAGTCATGCTGACGGGGGATAAAAATGAATCAGAAAGAATTTATGCACAAATCAAATGAAATAGTAAGCAATATGGGTATAGAGGAATTAAGGCGCTGTCTTGATAATGTTTTAAGAAAGGTACCTGAAAATAAGAGGGAAACATTTCTTAGAAACGGTTTTTGTATCCTCAAGGCATTGTGAGGTAATTTGCAAGTTGGAGGGACAGTAGGATATAGTGATATCAATAGTTAAAACAAGTGATAAAATAAATAGCAGATTAAACATAATTATGCTATAATAGAGTCATAATATTAGCGAGGAGGCAATGTTATGATTGTAATAAGACCAATAAAAGATTTAAGAGATACAACTGAAATATCAAAACTATGTGAAGAAAGTAAAGAACCGATCTACATTACAAAAAATGGTTATGGACACCTAGTTGTTATGAGTATGGAAACTTATAAAGATAAATTAGCAAAAGCAGATTTATATGAAAAATTAGCAGAGGCAGAGAACCAAATAAAAAATGGAGAAAAGCTTTTAGATGCAGAAGCAGTATTTGAAAGTTTAAAAGATAGGTATGGCAAATAATTATACTATAAAGATGACCCCAAAAGCAGCAGATGATTTAGAGAGTATTTATAGATATATATCAGAAGAACTATTCGCTGAATCTTCAGCTACTAATATTCTAGAAAGACTAGAAAAAGAAATTATGATATTAAGAGAATTTCCTTTTTCATGCAATCATGTATCTGATGAATACCTAAGAAATAGGGGTTATAGAAAACTGATAGTTGATAATTATATTGTGTTTTATCTAATCGAGGAAGAAAAGAATCAAGTTATTATCATGCGGGTTCTATATGGAAAACAAAGATATGAGAGTTTACTTTAAATACACCTATTAACTTGGGTGTATTTAATTTTAATATAAGTATTTATTAGTGGTGAATAGAATATCCACCAAGGGAATACTATCTTCCTACGACATTTTTATTGTACTCTCAAGGCATATGGAAGTTGTCGTCAAGTTATGTAGAAGATGAAAGCGAGGCAGGAAGATTTGTATAATTGGGAAAATGTGACTGAATTTTTTTCGGAAGAGGAAAGGCATTATAATAATACTTATATGGAAATTAATGAAGTATCTGATTAAGCAATTGAAGTGAGTTTGTTTTCTTCAAAAAAGGGACAATACGAAATATATTTTTCATATGGCAGATTGTACGGAATTATTTGATTTTTAACCTATCCATAGAGATTATAGCAATATTGATAAACAAGTTCAAATCCAAGAGGATATTGGAGCGAATATATGAGCCCTAAGGAGTATAGACAGAGTCTCGGATTAGTTGCTTAAACCAGTCCAAGAAAATGTCCGCACCCCCATTATCAACTGGCCAACAGCTAGTGCCATTACCTACGGTCAGCTTAAAGGGACCTATATAGGAGATAATTCGAAGGTTGCTAGCATCATTCACCTTTTAGATTTTCCAGATGATTTAGCATATAGCGGAATAGAATTGTTTACGGATGAAAAACCCTATGGTCTTCGTATAAATTTTGAAGCCCATGACGATGTCATAGGAACCCAATACATGTCGATTAGCTCTGACCATTTTTGGAGACGGGAATCCCTGATTTTATTCTCCCTTATTGATAATTTGGACTATATTGAATATAACCTCGTGGGTGACAATTTGCTTACATCCATGGTTTACACAGATAGA
>CAYSBC010000125.1:0-3330 GCA_964429195.1 uncultured Eubacteriales bacterium
ATTAAATTATTAGTAGAAGCAACATTTTCATCTCCCCCCCCAGGAAGTGCTGATTCATTGTCTAAGGCAATGGCATCAAGAATTGTATTATTAATATTATTATTCAAAATCTTATTCTGTTGAGATCCAAGTACAATAATTCCATAAGAATTATTAGTAATTATGTTATCTTTAATCGTGCTTCCGCTTGTTCTTGGATATAAAACAATTCCAGCATCAGCATCAGTGGCACCAGAATTCTGGATTGTTAGATTCTCTAGCAATGTATCATTGGTAGAGACAGTAACTACAACTCCAGAACCACCACCATCGATAATTGAGCCAGACTCGCCAGTGATAGTTAAGCCAAGTTTATTAACTACAATGTTCTCTTGATACGTTCCAGGTTTTACAATAATAGTATCTCCATCACTGGCGGCATCAATTGCTTCTTGGATTTTCATTCCTTCGGCAACATAGTAATCACCAGTTGAGATCTGTTGAATAACGGAGGCAGTGTTAGGATTTATTGCCTGCAAGCCAAGCGCAAAATTTGTAGCATCTGTTAATGTTTTCTGATAATGTACAAAGTTTTCCGCCCCAGTTCGATATTTATCATTTGTAACTTTGAAATCATATCCTTGGGCATTAATGTTAGTAATTTTTAATCCATTTTCATTCTCTTCATAAATTGGATTATCTTCAGCAATGGAAAAAGTATCACCTTTTAAGGTAATATTGCTTGTAGCTCTAGCTGGATCAGTGTTTGTTGATGTGTAAAGTGCAATTCCACCCCAAGCGTTTCCAGATGATTTGAAACCATCAACTGTAATGTTGCTTGATCCTGTAAGACTCAAGCCGTTGCCGTACTTATTATTTTTCGCAATAAGATTATTTAGCAATCCTCCAACTACACCATGGAGATCAAAAGAGGTTCTATTTCCATTTTCAATAGTGATGTTTTTGAGTGTTAAGTTGTGAATCAGGTTAGGAGTATTGGATACATGAATGGCATAGCCACCACCTTCCTTACCTTCTATACCAGAAACTACTGGTGGCAAAATTGTTACTCTTTTTAAGGTTACATTATCAGATGAGATTAAAATGCCATAACCTTTACCATTGTCACTTGCATCAATAACAACACCAGCTTTGCTCTCACCTATAATAGAGACTTGCTTGTTAATATTTAAAGTTGAAGGGAGCTTATAAGTTCCATTCTTGATTAATATTGTGTCAGGGACAGCGTCAGTATCATCTACGGCATTAATAGCAGCTTGGATTGAGGTATAGCATCCATCCTCACCGCCAGCACTTACACAGTCGCCGTAAGTTAATTTAGGTGGTTCAGTCACCACAAACACCGTAAAGTGATCCAGATTGGTAATTTCTAAAGATTCGCCATCAGCTTCAGCGCTGTCAACTTTCTCAAAATTGTCGCCATCCTCAGAATATTGAACGATTACTTCCTGATCTGGAGCGGGATTGGGCAGACTCAAATCATAACTAAAACTGCCGTCAGGCATATCCGAGGTTATGTCATAAGCTACATTGCCCACGGCACCAAGCTCAGCTTGCTCTTCTTCACTTAATTCAAGTTTTTGAATTTGGAGGTAACCAGGATTTTCGGGTAAAGATTTAAAGGTCAGTTTAACTTGTTCATCCTGAGGGGCAGAGTAGGTGCGGTCAGTTTGAACACTATAGGTAGTGAAAGTGTCGCCGGATTGTTCAACCCACAGGATATCGTTCTTCATCACAAAATGAGTAGATAAATCAAAATCAGCGCCATCAGAGTTGACACCAATTAATTGGAGATCGCCACTTTGCACTTCATGCTTATTAATGTGTTCACCACTTTGTGTGCCCGCTAAAAATTCACCACGACCGACTTGGTCATCATTTACTTCTAAATGGCCCATTAGACCTTCCGAAGCCGGATTGGCAGAGTGATGATAAGTAAGTGTGAAAACAGCATTTTGAATGGTTTTTGCCACCAAATCAAAGGAATGTTTGCTCTCGTCAAACGAGACCTCAACTGTTGGCTGGTCACCAGCCATAACTGGCTTGGCCAGACTTAAAAACGCAAGGGGGGCTAGGATATTTTGCAGTAGGAAGCTTAGATTGATTGCCAGAGCGGCTATTTTTTGCAAAGTCACAAACTTTAGTTTTGCCATAAGCTCCTAAATTAAGCGAGGTTCTTTCCTCGCTTTACTTACTATACGCTACTACATCAAATTGTCAAAGAAGGAGACAATGGCAATGGATTGAGGGTACATTTTATTTTGATTAATATCTAACTTGGCAACCTACTAGTCACACACATCGATGGCATCACTTATGGAGAGACCATAATCCATAGAAGTTTCGATACATTCTTGCTCTTGTTTATCATTACAATCTTTTTTTGAAGTCATAATATTTCCACTCGACAAGGAGCAGCATAATATTTTTTCACAATCAGCTCTTCTCATCTCTTTATATCCGCCTCCACAATTAGTATGGATACCGCATTTAATGACCTCATTCGGATCTGGAGGTGGTGCATTTCCCCAAGCCTTATTAAAGTCATCACATTCTTTTTGCGATGTCTTAAACACCTTGCCATCAGGTCCCGTACAGTCAATTTGACTTGATGAACTGCTATTTGTATTAACTGGTTGCGAAACTTTTGGCACAGGCTTAGGAAGGGTGGATGATATCGGCTTATAAGTTGACTTGGGAGATGGTTTTGATGACGGGACAACTTGCTTATTTTGGCTTGTGCTTTCAATGTTGCTAGAGTTTGTAAATCCCAACATTGCCGCCACATCTGAAAAATTAAAGAGCAATACAAAAAAGGCTATAAAAGTAGCTACAGAAAGATACCTAAAGCGTGAGCAACTCTCACTTCTAGAGTTTCGATCAAGTTGCCTTATTAATGCGATGAAAAATAAGAAGCCGCTTATTACTGAAAGTGCTATTAATTGCCACCAAATATTTGTTTGTTTATCAGTTTGCACAATCAATAAAGATACAAAAAAAATAACAATAGATATTAGCCAAAGTGAATAAAGACTTTTGAAGAAAGGTTTGCCCATAGAATTTTCATCATCAGGAACATTTCTTAACTTTTTGGATTCATAATTCTTAGCTTCGGATGTTTTTACCTTTTTGCTCATATATATCCGTTAATTATTTTCGTAATTATATCTTGCTGAGAACAATTAGTATAGATTTAGATGATAAATAGGGGATATACTATCAATACTATAAAAACGATGCAATATAAATTATCAATCAAAATTCTTTGGATTATTATTCTTATATTTTATTATTATTGATAACATAACGATAATTATTGAAAAGTTAATG
>CAYSBC010000126.1:0-1612 GCA_964429195.1 uncultured Eubacteriales bacterium
TTAGTCGGTTCTGCTAGGATTAATTTTTCACTATTACTATCGAATTCAGTATCGACGAAGTCTTTTCGCGTGAGAGCCACATATTTATTTTCAATGTTGTACTTGGTGCTAGCTATCTGCTTACTTGTTACATCTACAGATTCATTGACACTTACTACATCAATATCCTTCATATCTCCACTATAAATAATCTTGGTCTCTAATTCTACGCCTAGTCGATTAGCGATTTCACGCATCATTTCGATATCAAATCCTATCAACTCATGATCTCTGTTGTAAAAGCTCATAGGAGAATTGTTTTCAAATACTCCTAAAACAATTGTGCCTTTATCCAATACATTTTGCAAAGATGTATCTTTACCTTCCGATACTCCCCCGCAAGCAGTCAATACTATAACCATACTTAATACTGCCAACCCTATAATTTTCTTCATATTTTTACTTCTCCCAGATGACTCTTCTATTTGAAATTCCCTTTTAGAATACCATAAAATAAGCCTCATGTATAGCGATTATTCATTATCTCGGTCAATACCATATTTGCCTTCTATGGAGTAAACAGCTCTTTCACAAATATTGGTGGAATAATCGCCTATCCTTTCTAAATGTGAAATGATAGATATAAAGGCAGTGCACTGTAACACTTTTTTTGTATCATCTTCCATCATCTCAACTAATTCATCGTAAATTGCATGATAGAGCTCATCTATTTTATCATCCTCAAGCCATGTCTCTCTAGCCAATTCTGCATCCTTAGTAACAAAAGCATTTAAACTTTGAGTAACCATCTTTGAAACCATACCTGCCATCTTTGGAATATCAATTAATTCCTTGATATACTTTTGATCCTTGAGTCTGAGCGTATATTTAGCGATATCAACGCAATGGTCACCTATCCGCTCTAAATCGGTAGTCAATTTTGTTACAGCTATAACTTCTCTCAGATCACTAGCCAAAGGATGTTGTCTAGCTATAAATATAATAGATCTGTCAACGATTACTGTTTCTATAGCATCTATTTCATCATCGTATTCAATAGCCTTCTGGGCTAATTCAGCATCTTGATTCACAAGAGATCGAATGACCATACTGATCATTTCTTCAACCATGCTTCCCATTCTTAAAACTTCATTATGAATTAACTCTAATTCCTTATTTAATTGCGGTCTTTGCATATTTTGCATACAAAAATACTCCTCTCTTATCCGAATCTACCTGTAATATAGTCTTCCGTTTTTTTGTTTTTAGGATTTGAAAATATTATATCTGTTTCTCCACTTTCAACAACCCTCCCATTCAGAAAAAAAGAAGTATAGTGGGACACCCTTCCCGCCTGTTGCATATTATGTGTCACAATAATAATAGTATATTTCTTCACAAGTCCTTCAAGTAATCCTTCGATTCGGAGAGTTGCTACCGGGTCTAGAGCGGATGTAGGTTCATCCATGAGTATAATTTCAGGTTCAACAGCTAAACATCTAGCTATACAAAGTCGTTGCTGTTGACCACCAGATAAGCTCATTGCAGATTTCTTCAATCTGTCTTTAACTTCGTCGCATAAGCCTGCTTCTATCAAAGTTTTTTCAACAATATCATTGAGCTTCTCTTTATT
>CAYSBC010000126.1:1622-3308 GCA_964429195.1 uncultured Eubacteriales bacterium
GGTTCTCTAGCCTCTCCATTTTTTGCTTTAACTTTCATTGAGCTTTTCTTTATTTTTGACTCCATGAATTTTGGGACCATAGACTATATTTTCATAAATCGATTTAGGAAAGGGATTAGGTTTTTGAAAAACCATTCCTACTCGTTTTCTGAGATTAATTATATCATAATCATTACTGTAGATATCTTTATTATCAATGATTATTTGGCCCTCTATTTTGGTATGAGGTATTAAATCGTTCATCCTATTGATTGTACGTAAAAATGTTGACTTCCCACATCCGGACGGACCTATTAACGCTGTAATTTTATTATTATATATATCCATATTCACATCATATAATGCCTGAAATTGGCCATAGTGCAAATTTAAATGATTGACTTTTATTTTTGTGTTCATCCTATTCTCCTATCTAAGCTTTAGCCTTTTTTATATAAATATTTGTGATCAAGGAAGCTACCGTATTAATGATTAAAACAAGGATAATAAGTAATGCCGCCGATGCATAAGTCTTTTCTTGGGAGAGTCCTTCTGAAGCAAGTATATATAAATGAACCGACATGGTTCTTGCTGGATCCATAATAGACATAGGGATACCTAAAGAGCTTCCTGCTGTTAACATGACGGCAGCTGTTTCACCCACTGCACGTCCTATTCCTAATATGAGACCTGTGAGTATGCCGGATAAACAACTTGGGAGAACGACCTTTATAATCGTGTACCATTTTGTAGCGCCCAAGGATAAGCTTCCCTCTCTATAGGAATTGGGTACTGTTTTTAGCGATTCTTCCGTAGACCTTATTAACGTTGGAAGAATCATCATGGATAATGTTAAGCTTCCAGATAAAAGAGACCACCTCAAACCTAAACCGATAACAAAGAAAGCAAAACCAAACAACCCAAAGATGATGGAAGGTATTCCGGCTAATATTTCTGTCCCATATCGTATTAATCTCGTCAATCTTGTATCCTTAGCGTATTCCGTGAAATAGATGGCTGCACCTATTCCTATGGGTGCCGAGATCAAAATAGCTAAAAAGGTTAAATAGATGGTCGATAGAATAACAGAATAAACACCACCCTGACGACCCATGCTTCGAGGATTTTGTGTTAAAAATTCAATATCGATGTTGGAAAGGCCATTGATGAGAACAAATCCAACGATAGCAATAAGTGCCGCAACAGTCATAATTGCCATTAAGTAGATAAAGAAATAAAAAAATTTACTTTTTACATTGAACTTCTTTTTATTTTCCTTTTTATAAATACTGTTATGCTCCATTGTGTTTTCATAATTAATCAATTACAGTCCCCCCTAACCTCTTGAGCGCCAAGTTAGCTATTGAATTCAATACCAAGATGATAACAAAAAGAATGATTCCTACTGCAAATAAGGCTTTTTGATGTTCAACAGTTGCGTAGCCCATTTCCATAGCAATCGTACCTGTGAGGGTTGCTACTGAATCAAGAGGGCTATTAGGAACCTTTGGCATATTGCCTGTGATGAGTATGACAGCCATGGTTTCACCAATTGCTCGGCCCATACCTAAGATTACCGATGCTATGATCCCTGACCGGGCAGCAGGAACAAGGACCTGGGTAATGGTTTCTTGCTTGCTGGCACCTAAGGCCAAAGATGCTTCCTTGTAATCCCTTGGGACGGATCTGATGGCATTTTGTGAAATA
>CAYSBC010000127.1:0-3213 GCA_964429195.1 uncultured Eubacteriales bacterium
GCTCGAATCAATGAGCTTTCCCAATTAACCATTCTGGATATTTCAAAAATAGAAGGAATTGATGTAATCCATATTACAGATGAAAATGGTGGAAAGGTCAAAACAAATGCAAGCAGGCGAACCATTCCCCTACACCCACAAGTCATAAAGCTAGGTTTTTTGGATTATGTGGCAGATGTAAAGAAATATGGGCATATGGTTTTCCCAAATCTTATAAAAGATAAATTTGGCTC
The DNA here is from genome assembly GCA_964429195.1 of uncultured Eubacteriales bacterium. Lineage (GTDB taxonomy): Bacteria > Bacillota > Clostridia > Peptostreptococcales > JAAYPU01 > JBBAFM01. The sequence goes on from CAYSBC010000127.1 coordinate 234, forward strand.
ATACGGAAAGGAGCCTTCGCGTCGCTTTGGAGAGCATTTGGATAAGATAGGCATTACCTCACGATCTAAAGTATTTCATTCATTCCGTGGAACAGCAAACAACCACCTTAAACAGAAAGGTGTTTCTGTCGAAGAACGGAATGATATGATTGGGCATGAGAATGAGGGAACCAATGAAAGGCACTATTCCAAGAAGTATGATGCTAAATATCTATATGAAAACGTATTACCAAAACTTGATTTCAAAGTTGACTTCTCAAAATTCTCCTATGAAAAAGATATGTTTCACGTCTTCATAGCCAAACGTTTAAGAAACCTTCGGGAAAGAGATAAAAGAGAAAAACAGAAAGCAAACTCCACAACATGAAATTGTGTTAATCTTGAAAAACTCAATTTATCCACATAGGAAACAGAATGGCTACTTACCTTGAATTGAAGGCACAAGCTGAAGCATTGATGCAGCAAGCTGAAGAAGCAAGAAAAAATGAGATCGCTGAAGTTGTAGCAGATATCAAGAAAAAGATGGCTGAATATGAAATTACAGCTTCTGATCTTGGTTTAGGGGCTGCTGGTGCTATTAAAAGGACTTCCAAGAGGGTTGGACCTTCTACCCCTGCTGTAGTGCGCTACAGGAGTCCCAACGGCGATGAATGGTCTGGAATGGGTAGGCAGCCTGCTTGGATAAAGAAGGCTCTTGAAGAAGGCAAGAGTAAAGAAGATTTCGCTGTATAAAAAAAAGCTCCTTCGGGAGCTTTTTTATTGACATTAATTCTCAGTCCAAGAGGAAACCACATCATCCCTATTGAATGTGATTCTGTGTTTCCATCTATTTTTCCCTATATTCCCATAGCACCAAACTGTTTTATGGCTACCACTTTTTATATCTCCTGGTCGCCCCCAGGAATCCTTAATCATTTCTGTTGACGCACCCATCCAGATTTTTCTTCTTATGATGTTTCTGACTACTTCTTTATCTTTGTATTTTCGCATAAGAATTCTTTTCCTGATGAATCTATAAATCAGCCAACGCAATAATAAGACAATCAAAACCAATACCATAAGTGGCGCGTAGTCCGTGCCATCGTATGTATTCACTAGCTGAAAAATAAAGAAGAAAGCTGTTATCCAAGTAATAAGCCAAATCATTTTTTATCCCACCTTAATAATCAATTTTTCCAGTTTTCCTTGATGGAAGTCCAAGTCTTTTTCGTATGATTGGATCATCTCCAAAATATTTACTTGCCTCTTCCATTTTTCTAATTTCATCCTGTGTATAGATCCTCTCCTCAGAACTACGCTGCTCATACACTGGAGGGGTCGTTTCTCTCAACACGACAGGTGGATCGATAATCAAAGCTGGGGATTGTTCTACAGGTCTTCTTTGGTCGACTTCGACCGTAGGGGTAATATTTTGACTCGGTTCTGGATTATCTGATTTGGTTTGATATATTTCTTCTTCTGTAAATGTAGAAACAGCAGGAGAGGCAGTTTTCTGGCTATGCTTCAAATTAGTAATTACACCAAACGCAATAACGGCTGCTGCAATTACGGAGCCAATTCGTTTCCCAAGCATATCAAGAGGACTTGTTACATATCTATCTCGCCTCGATATCGTATATGGAAATATATACCAAGCGCCAACCACGAAAATTAGTCCAAGAATTATGGGAACAGAGTTGTTATTCATGGCAGTCAAAACCAGGAAAAATAATTTACAATATGAAATTTTCAGTATTATATCGCTTCACGGTCAAACGTACAACTTGAAATTTTAGTTTTTTCCAATTTTATTCGCTATCGCTCATTCCTAACGGATCTTCTAATTTTTGGATGTGGTTTTTATCAATTTCTTTTCCATGATGCCCTTTCGGGATTAGTTTTGCCTGCACCCTATAAGGGTAATTATCTGATATACCCCATGAGATACCAAAGTAGGAAAGTACAACTAAGTGATTACGCATATAAGTTGAACTGTTTTCCTATTTCATTCCAGTTTCTTTTTACACTTAAAATAGAGCATTCGGCACGAATAGAAACAGAGGTTTGAGTAATTGGTGTGCCTTGTGCTTTTAACTCTGTCGCAGCCTGAATAATTCTCTCCCTTAATGATTGGCTTCTCACTTCGTGTGAGTAAAACGCTCCCAAAGACTCCTTTTCCTTTTGTGGCATATCTTCGGGAAGGCCCATAATTCCTTTTCGTCTAAAATCCTCATATCTGTTTCTCCACGTGTAGCCACTAACAGAGGTAGCTGTGGAAATCACTTCTTTATGAAGTAAACAGCCTTTATCGCATTGAGAAATGAACTGGCTGTTGATTTCAAAGGCTTGTGCTTCCACTGCTGCTATGAAGCCTATGTGGTCGTTTAAGTAGTGTTTGACTGTGGGATAGGCCCAGAAGCGAAGATTGTGAAACAGGGTGCTGTTTCTGCCTTGGGCATCCCACACAAGGTTCTGACGCTTTCTGATGGGGGTTGTGTCGATGTATTCTTTGAAGTCCTCAAGGTCATACTCTGCATTGTGGTATATGGTCTTCCAGCAAGCAGACAACGGGTTCTTTATGAACTTGCCTACATAGGCTAGATCTGCACCTGGTAGCGCCCTGGTGAGGCTGCAATCCACGTTCTCATAGAATAGTTGTGGTTTCCTTCTTCCTCCTTCTGTATAAATTACTGATGTTCTCAATTGCCATAAGTAATGGCAATGGCCGTTCTCTGGATTTATGACAATGAAGGTTGGTGGTGGTAAGCCGTGCTTCTCCCATAAAAAAGCACTTGCTGGCATATCTACATCGATGGCAATGTATTTCTTGTATAGCTGATTGTGTTCAATGTAGGGGAACGATAGAGCTTTATCTTTCTTTCTATGCTTTGTTCCATTTTCAAAGCTATCAGTGCATCTTACTTTTCCTGGTAGGCTTTCTATAAATGTCAACGTCGGTTGAAATCTGACCCACTTTCGTCGGAATCGTCGGAGTAAAACT
>CAYSBC010000128.1:0-3042 GCA_964429195.1 uncultured Eubacteriales bacterium
CCTTGAGCTTGTTTGAAAAATGAAATGCCTTGATAATCACCTTCTCGCCAATGGGAATAATGAGCTCTGTTTTCTCTGCTATTGGGATAAATTCCACAGGCGAAACCAGCCCAAGTTTCTCTGTTTGCAATCTGGACAGTGCCTCAAAGCCGACAACAGAATTTGTCTTCAAATCGACAACAGGTTGATACTGCAAAAATAACTCGCCACCTGTATCATCCGCCGCTATTGTGGAGAGAGCCTTTCTTATATTTCCCTCACGGTTTACAAGAGCCTCTAGCTCTTCATTGTAAAAGCAAACGCTAAAGTTCTTTTCAACAATATTAATAGCCCTTTCTGACGCAATTATGAGTCTTCGCAGTAATAAATCTATATCAACATCGTTATCGGCCTTCTCAATTTCAAGTACTCCAATCCCCCCGCCGATTCTGTCTGTTTGAAATAAGGATTCTAAAGTTTCTGAAATGGCATCGCTGAAACCAACAAGCTCGTTTTTGTCTTTGTAATCTATGAGATAGAAAACAAACCTATTATCATACGTTTGGAACAAAAGACGCTTGTCAGTGCAATACTGACTCAGTGTTTCAGCTGCCTTTTTTATCATATTTAGAGTATAGTGAAAACCATAATTTGCTGTTAAAAGCTGAACTGTGCTTAAATTGATACTGATGAGCGCTCTTTTTAATCCGTCCCTCTTCTTGATGTCTTTATTTAGAAGAAATTCTAAGTAGTCACGATTATACAAATTTGTCCACATGTCATGTTCATTTATGTATCTCAGCTGGTTTTCCACTTCTTTTCTGTCTGAGATATCCAGGATTATGCCTTCTAACGCTTCAACTTCGCCCTCATTATTATGTATTCCTTGCCCCATCTCAAGGACCCACTTACGCTTGCCGGTGGCAGTTATGATTTCATATTCATACTTAAATGGCTGCCTTTTTGCAAGGATCCGATCCCACTCATTCCATAAAGCTTCGCGGTATTCAGGGGAGATAAGATCATTATAGGACAGGTCTCTGTTGTACAACAAACTGTCCGGAGTATACTCCGTGAGGTTAAAGCAGCCGTCAGAAACGTACTGCATAGTCCATTCGTAATCATAATTGCACCTGTAGGCCAATCCCGGTAAATGAGACAGAAGAACAGATTCTCTACGCTCACTTTCTTTTAATGCAAACTCTGCTTCCTTGCGTTCTGATATGTCTTCAATCAAACACAGATGCATAGAGTGATCATCAAACATACCTGATAAAGGAGAAACTCTTATAAATGTCCAAACAGCGGACCCATCCGGTTTAATGAAACGCTTTTCCATGGCATAGCTCTTGACCTCGCCCTTTTTAAACTGAGCAAATTTTTCCAAGTCTGCTTCTAAATCTTCTGGATGTGTTATTTCAACCCATGTTAGATGTCGCAGTTCATCTTCTCTTCGGCCAAGAATCTTTTCATATATGGGATTCATAGCCGTATCGCTGAATTCCGGCCGATTTGCGTGAGCTTTGTCCTGCATAATGGCGATTCCCACAGGCGCCTGGTTAAAAACATTATGATAAAGGGCTTCATCAAAAACCAGTTTTTTATTTAGACTGTTGATTTTTTTAATATTGGTAGCATTTTTCTCTTTATAAGCTTTTATCAGAGTGATGATCACAAGTACACCCGCATAAGATATGATTCCTGGTAAAGTATCCGCAGAGGCATTTTTGACAAGCAAAATCACCATACTCAGCAGATTGATGGAGTTCATTATAACAGACAAGATATACCCCGGTCGGTTTTCTCTGAGTACCAGGTATATTGAAATGAACATTTGTATTTGGACTATGATCCCTCTTATTACAGATTCATCAAAAGCCACCGGGCCTATAATAAAGCTACTATTGGAAACAAATACTTGCAAGGCAGAAAGAACTATGTATATAAAAACACTTATGAACAAAATGATATAGTTATTTTTTTTATCTATGACTTCCGTTATACTAAAACTTTCTTGTTGCAAAACATGGTATATAGAGAAAACGGGAATCAGCATGATAAGGGGCGCCATCTGAGGCAACTCAGAAAACAGACTGCTTAAAATAACATCCGTAATTGTTCCGAGAACCAACGCGGAGATTATTGATAGGCTCATAATACGTGATTTCTTTTTCGTAATGTCATCTGATGATTTTTTGCCCCATTGATACAAAAGAAATAAGCCCATGAGTGTAAAACCTATATAATAGACATAGAACACCCAATCCCAAACGTTATTATGTGCTACATTGATCCAGCCATACTCAGTTTGGCGCATATCATATGGAAAAGGGTTTAGTCCATTTGGAACAGCAAAAGCAAACAATGAGAAGAGCGCTGGCAAATACAGAAATACGTAGAACCACCTCTTTTTAATTGAAGTGAATTTATCCGTTATTATTAGTATAAAGTGGAGCAAAATCGCATAAACTGTGCCCCATCCGATCGCTGAAACGCGTCGAAATATTTCGCATGTTGCAGCATCAGTCGCAGCGGCTGACAGTGCCATGCCAGACGACCAAATTACAATCGCGGCTGTTAGGACAAAAAATGCTCTGTTTGCGGGGGCTTTATAATTATTTTGCAACACAAATATTCCGCTAGCAAGAACAACCGTAGCCACAGAAAAAAATAGCAGTGAAACCATCAATGTAGTAGGCAATATACTTCTCCTTTTCAGGGTCTGTTAAGCTACACAAAAAATATATTGTAGTGTTTTAATGTTATAATTGTACTATTCATTTCATGGTTCTACAACATTTTTCGACAATATTTGCAAATGACTCAAATCCCAGATATTCCGACCTATACACTTTTTGCCAAGACCACAAAAGCCTGTACCCTTCTATTTCTAGAGACTTACAGGCTTTTTGTTTGCTTCAAGTGTCAAAGGGTAGATTATAACATAACTGCCGGAAATCTCCTACCCTTCCGCCTCAGCAATAATCCTGTCGATCTTTTCGATTACATCCGGCGCAAGCCATTCCGGCTCATGTTCTGCAAGGATCCGCTTCGCCTCCTTAT
>CAYSBC010000129.1:0-3040 GCA_964429195.1 uncultured Eubacteriales bacterium
ACTTCTGCATATTTCAATCTAAATAGTTATGTATACAATATTCATTTCAAAAACATTCCATCCAAACCTTTACAAAATGAACAAATTATCGGTTTTAACTTTGTTAAAAAAAAAACTTCCTAGAATTAGGAGGTTTTTTAAAAAAATGAATTATTTGTTTTTTATTCAAGCTGTTCTGGTTTTCTACTCTTTGTTCTACTCTTCATTATGTTCATCATCACTATGAGGCTGACTACTATCATCACCTTGGCTTAATTCAAGGTGCTCCTCCGTAAAGAGCGCTTCAAATTGTTTTGCATCGAGTGTTTCTACATCAAGTAATTTTTCCGCTATCTTATGGAGCATATTGATATTATCCTTTAGTAGCGCTTCCGCCTTATCGTAGCAAGCTTCAATAATATTTTTTACTTCCTTATCGATTTCAAAAGCCAGTTCTTCGGAATAATGTCTTTGAGTTGAAAAACTATTTCCTAAAAATACTTCATCCGGAGAGCTGTAATTAATTGGACCTATTTTTTCGCTCATCCCATACTTGGTTGTCATGGCTCTCGCTATTTCCGTTGCCCTTTGTAAATCATTGCTGGCCCCGGTACTTATATCATGTAAGACCAACTGTTCTGCTACCCTTCCGCCTAAAAGATGAATGATATGGTCCAGCATCTCTAACTTGGTGACATAGTACTTATCCTCTTTAGGAAGTGTCATGGTGAACCCACCTGCTCTCCCCCTAGGAATAATGGTCACTTGGTGTACAGGATCCGTATTTGGAAGCATTCTAGCTACAAGTGCATGCCCTGCTTCGTGGAAAGCTGTTAGCCGTTTTTCCTTGTCACTAATAACCCTACTCCTTTTTTCAGGCCCTGCGATAACCTTCGTAATCGCTTCTTCAATAGTGTCCATGTCAATTGCCTTTGCATTCCTTCTTGCAGTGAGTAGTGCAGCTTCATTCATAAGATTTTCAATATCCGCAGGTGTAAAACCGGGAGTACGTCTTGCAAGGACATCCATCTTAACCTCTTCAGCCAAAGGCTTTCCTTTCGCATAGACCTTAAATATTTCTTCTCTCCCTTTAATATCAGGTATCCCGATAACAACCTGTCTGTCAATTCTACCCGGTCTTAATAATGCCGGGTCTAAAATGTCTGGTCTGTTTGTAGCTGCAATCAATATAATACCTTCGTTGACTCCAAACCCATCCATCTCAACCAAGAGTTGATTCAATGTCTGTTCTCTCTCATCATGGCCCCCACCTAAGCCGGCCCCTCTTTTTCTACCTACTGCATCTATTTCGTCAATAAAAATGATACATGGATTATTCTTTTTAGCCTGTTCAAACAAGTCTCTTACCCTTGAAGCTCCCACGCCTACAAACATCTCTACAAAATCCGAACCGCTTATGCTGTAAAAAGGTACACCTGCTTCACCGGCTGTAGCCTTAGATAGGTATGTTTTTCCTGTCCCCGGAGGCCCAACCATTAGAATTCCTTTGGGAATTCGGGCGCCTAATGCAATGTATTTTTTGGGGTTTTTAAGAAAATCTACAATTTCCTCTAATTCTGCCTTCTCTTCATCCAGTCCCGCAACATCCTTAAATGTTACTCTCTTTTGTTCTTCCCCTTTATGCAGCTTGGCCCTGCTCTTTCCAAAGGTCATGACTTTTCCTCCACCTTGACCCTGTTGCATAAAGACAAACCAGAAGACTACAAATATAAGTATCATGAAGATAGAAGGCAACATGGTTATAAACCAAGGTGTCTGTACAGGAGGTTTCCCTGCCATAACTATTTTACCTTCTTCAATCTGTGGTAACAGGTACTTGTCAAATACCAGCCCTGTATCAAAAGCTGATGGAACATAAGTAGTAAAGCTATCTCCTGTTGATTTAAGCTCGCCGCTAATAGAGTTACTTACTATTTCCACCGAAGCAATATTTTCCTTTTTTAATTCAGCAACAAATTCAGAAAAATTTATCTCCAAGCTTTCTTGTTTTGGGTTTCCATACATATATACAATAGAAAGTATAATCACAAATATGAGTATATAAAAGCTAATTCCTCTTAAAAAATTTTTCAAAACGTGCTCCTTTCTAGTAATTGTTTTCTAAATATCTTCTTAAATCTTTTCTGTAACCCTTTTTTAGATAATATTTTTTTATTCTATCATAGAACATTATGATATACAATTATAAAATATTATATTTATAATTCCGCCAAATTGCAACACTGATTTTTTAACTCAACCAAAAGAATCCTTTCTGTTTCTTCTCTTACCCGGTAATTCTCATTTGTCCTGTACCCAATAATCCATATGACCTCAGAACCTGTGCACATCAGCGGTATCCTATAGCGAATATCTCTCGGTATTTTTTCATCAATAAAGTATTCCTTTAATTTTTTAGACCCTTTCATCCCTGATGGTGTAATATAATCCCCCATCCTTCTGTTTCGAATCTCAATTTTCCCTTTTATTTTATCAAAATCAAAGGCTTTAATCTTGCTATGATCAACTTGTTGGTAGTCCTCCTTCATGATAATCCTCGGCATGAAGGATATCCATTCATCAGATGTTTCAATTCTGTTTTCTTCATTGAGCACAAGCTCATAGGACCATTCGCCTCTCTCATGCTTTTTATCCTTATAAAAAATAATAGCATCATAGCCCAGTTCAATGCGAAGACCGTTTGGCCAATCTATTCCTTTTGAAGTTTCCCCCTCATCAATTAATCGGAGTAAATTCTCCAAATGAATGGTGGAAACATCCTTGGATCCATTTAATTCTTTTGCACATTTTAATAGCATCCTCTTCTGGATGGCAGGATGCTGTTTTTCAAGTTCTTTTTTATGAAGCCTTACCCAATGACTCCCTGACTCCAATGCCTTTTCAGATAACTGATCCAAGTAAGCATTCATGAAATCATTATCCTCTTTTAGAATATTGGTAGTTTTCCATAAGATATCTATAATATTGGCATTAAAATTCTCCTTCATATAAGGTATAAGGCCAAGTCGTATTTTATTTCGGGTATAGAATTCCTCGTAAT
>CAYSBC010000130.1:0-3011 GCA_964429195.1 uncultured Eubacteriales bacterium
ACTTCTGCATATTTCAATCTAAATAGTTATGTATACAATATTCATTTCAAAAACAATTCCTTCCAACCCTTTAAGAAATGATGCTTTTATGTGTTTTTCTTTGTTAAAAAAAAAACTTCCTAAAAATAGGAAGTTTTTTGTTCTTTTTTACCTTTTAATGTCTATCAATCTGGTTTATATCTTTGTTTTCTTCTATATCGTTTTTAAACTCTACATTATCACCTTGATCTAGTGCCGGTTGGTCTTCATGAAATAGCGATTCAAATTGTTTTGCATCTAATGTTTCTACATCGAGCAATTTCTCGGCTATCTTATGAAGCATATCCATATTATCCTTTAATATAGTTTCTGCCTTATCGTAACAAGCTTCGATAATGTTTTTTACTTCTTTATCGATTTCAAAAGCTAATTCCTCTGAATAATGTCTTTGGGTTGAAAAACTATTTCCTAAGAACACTTCATCCGGAGAACTATAATTTATCGGTCCTATTCTTTCACTCATACCATATTTGGTTGTCATAGCTCTAGCTATATCCGTTGCCCTTTGCAAATCATTGCTAGCCCCTGTACTTATATCATGTAAGACCAGTTGTTCTGCTACTCTTCCACCTAGAAGATGTATTATTTGGTCCAGCATCTCTAATTTTGTTACATAATATTTATCCTCTTTCGGAAGTGTCATGGTGAATCCACCTGCCCTGCCTCTAGGAATAATCGTCACTTGGTGTACAGGATCATTATTCGGAAGCATCCTGGCTACGAGTGCATGACCTGCTTCATGGAATGCTGTAAGCCTCTTTTCCTTGTCGTTAATAACTCTGCTCCTCTTTTCAGGCCCTGCAATGACCTTAGTAATCGCTTCCTCAATTGTATCCATGTCGATTGTTTTTGCATTTTTTCTTGCAGTTAGTAGTGCTGCTTCATTCATAAGGTTTTCAATATCTGCAGGTGTAAAACCAGGAGTTCGTCTCGCAAGGACATCCATCTTCACTTCTTCAGCTAAAGGCTTCCCCTTAGCATATATTTTAAATATTTCTTCTCTTCCCTTTATATCCGGTATTCCTATAACAACCTGTCTATCGATTCTACCGGGTCTTAACAATGCCGGGTCTAATATATCCGGTCTATTTGTCGCTGCAATCAATATAATCCCTTCGTTAACACCAAATCCATCCATTTCAACCAAAAGTTGATTCAGTGTTTGCTCTCTTTCATCATGGCCCCCACCTAAACCGGCTCCTCTTTTTCTACCTACAGCATCTATTTCATCAATAAATATAATACATGGATTATTCTTTTTAGCCTGTTCAAATAAATCTCTTACCCTTGAAGCACCAACACCTACAAACATCTCCACAAAATCAGAACCGCTTATGCTATAAAAAGGTACTCCTGCCTCACCGGCTGTAGCTTTAGACAAATATGTTTTTCCCGTCCCTGGAGGTCCTACCATCAAAATTCCTTTAGGAATTCGTGCGCCTAATGCAATGTATTTTTTTGGATTTCTAAGAAAATCTACAATTTCTTCTAATTCTGCCTTTTCCTCATCTAGTCCTGCAACATCCTTAAACGTCACTTTCTTTTGTTCTTCTCCTTTATGAAGCTTTGCTCTGCTCTTACCAAAGGTCATGACTTTTCCTCCGCCTTGACCTTGTTGCATAAAGACAAACCAAAAGATTATAAATATAAGTATCATGAATATAGAAGGTAGCATGCTTATAAACCAAGGGGTCTGTATAGGCGGTTTCCCCGACATCTCTATTTTACCTTCTTCAATCTGTGGCAATAAGTATTTGTCAAATACCATTCCTGTATCAAAAGCTGATGGAACATAGGTAGTAAAGCTATCCCCGGTTGATTTAATCTCACCCATAATAGAATTACTTATTATTTCAACTGAAGCAATATTCTCCTTCTTTAATTCAGCAACAAATTCAGAAAAATTTATCTCCAAGCTCTCTTGTTTTGGGTTTCCATACATATATACAATAGACAGTATGATCACAAATATTAGTATATAAAAGCTAATTCCTCTTAAAAATTTCTTCAAAATATGCTCCTTCCCAGTAAACTATTCTTTATTTATCTTTTTAAATCTTTTCTATCAACCTGTTTTAGATAATATTTTTTAATTCTATCATAATTAATTGTGTTATACAATTATAAAATATTATATTTATAAATCCGCTAAATTGCAACACTGATTTTTAAATTCAACCAAAAGAATCCTTCTTGTATGTTCTCCTACACGATAATTTTCATTAGTCCTATGTCCAATGATCCATATGACCTCGGAGCCTATACACATCAAGGGAATCCTGTATCGAATATCCCTTGGGATTTTCTTATCAATAAAATATTCCTTTAGCTTTTTTGTCCCCTTCATCCCTGATGGTGTAATATAATCTCCCATTCTTCTATTTCTAATCTCTATTTTCCCTTTCATTTTATCAAAGTCAAATGCTTTCCAATCGCTATTCTCCATAGCTTCATATTCTTCCTTCATGATGATTCTTGGCGTTAAGCATAGATCTGAGACTTGAAAAGTGTTCTTTTCATTTAATACAAGATCATAGGACCATTCGTCTATTTCCTCTTTTTTTTCTTTATAGAAAATAATATCATCGTAGTCCAGTTCAATACGAAGACCATTTGCCAATCTATTCCTTTTGAAGTCTTGCCTTCCTCAATCAATCGAACTAAATTATCTAAATGAATCGTGGAAACATCCTTTGATCCATTTAATTCTTTTGCACATTTTAATAGCATCCTCTTTTGAATCGCTGGATGCTGTTTTTCGAATTCTTTTTTATGAAGCCTTATCCAATTATTCCCTAACTGAAATGCCTTTTCAGATAGCTGCTCCAAATAAGCATTAATAAAATCATGATCCTCCCTTAATATATAGGTAGTCTTCCATAGGTTTTCTATAATATTAGTATTGAAGTTCTGCTGAATATAAGGTATAAGGCCAAGTCGTATTTTATTTCGGGTATAGAATTCCTCGTAAT
>CAYSBC010000131.1:0-2998 GCA_964429195.1 uncultured Eubacteriales bacterium
CTCCACAGCAGAGTGATTCCTGCTCCTTAAGTGGGGCTCAGATCATTGATCACCCCGCCACCAAGGATCAAGAGTGGGTACTCCCAGGCGACAAATCCTGGGTCATCCATTTCTGGTCCAATCAGCACGATCCGAATCTGGATACTCGCAGCTTCGGCGGGCATTCAGATCCAGTCCCTGCCGAGTTTATATTCCTGACATCCATCCAGCCAGACGGCAAGGACATCATCCTGCCTGTTGGAACTGGCGGGAAAGCTTGGGGCTTTGACTGCAATGCGGCCGGTAAGACCGACTATGACATGCAGATCACCCAGGAAGGGTTCATTCCCATTACCTGGGAGCAGCTCCAGAGCTACGCCCGGTCTGGATCAATCAACTAGTATACCAATCGCTTCCCCTGACTTAAGGGGAATACCGAGGGGAGGGGGATTCGTCCGCCTCCCCTCTTTCACAGTATTTTTTATCCAAAAAGATAATGTGAAGGATATAAATTAACTATGTATATTTATGAAAACAAAGAAAACACCATTAGTGTCTGTTATATTACCTGCTTATAACGCAGAGGCTTTTCTAGTGGATTCTATTGAATCAATCCTCAACCAAACATATAAAAATTTTGAACTCATCCTCATTAATGATGCTTCTGTGGACAAAACAACACAGATTATAGAGTTATATAAAAAGGACTATCCCAGAAAAATAAAAGTTATCACACTTACTTCAAACCTTAATGGAGGAGGAGACAGATGTGCTAACTTAGGAATTGCTAAAGCAAACGGAAAATATATTGCTCGTATGGATGCAGATGATATTGCACATCCTACCAGACTTGAAAAGCAGGTTGCGTTTCTAGAGAATAATCCAAAAGTAGTATTAGTAGGATCAAATGCATGGGTTATTAATCAACAAGGGCAAGTTATTGGAGAAAAACTTGAGCCTACTACATCACATGAAATATATACTTCATATTTCACATTCCACCCTATGATTCATCCATCATGTATGATAAGAACCAATATTAATGGGAAAAAATTTGAGTATGTAATTGAGTATAGTGCAAATAATGACTACAATACATTTTTTAGATTACTTTGTAAAGGACATCTATTCGCAAATCTTCCTGAGAAACTACTCTATTATCGAATTCATGGAAAAAATGACACATTTGTGCATGTAAAGAAAAAGCTCTTCAATACCCTTAAAATTAGATATACAATGGTTACACAATACGGATACAACCCAACTTTAAAAGGAGTTCTTTCAACCGTTGCTCAAGCCACTCTTCTACTCATCCCAGAAAAAATGCTTATTTCGTTATATTTCTTTACAAAAGGGATTACAAAACCTAAAAATATATTTGCTGGTGTAAAAGGACAGTATAAAGCATCTATAGCACCTCTTTTTACTCGCTAAATCTCAAGAGTTGACATCTTCTTCTTGCCAAGAAGTTATATTTCTAAACAGATATTGCACCTTTGCATTTATAAAATAGCGTTATAAATGTAAAAATTAGTTTACAATATATGTATGAAGAAGTTTATCGCTGCATTACTAGGAATTGAAATAATACTTTTTATTACTAACTACAATCCAGGAACATTTCTTGTTGGATGGGACAATGTAATGCCTGAATTCAATCTCTGGCTCAATTTTCAACGCTCAATTTTCTCACTTTGGCAAGAATATAGAGGATTGGGACTCATAGATGGAATGGCACACAGTGCAAACCTTCTCCATACTGTGTATATTGCATTTTTAGGGATCTTCTTACCAGACTCAATACTTCGTTATCTTTATATCCACATCACTCACCTTGTAGGGGGAATAGGAATTTTCTTTTTATCAAGAAAACTATTATCTCTTCATAAAGACTCTTCTAATCCTATAGAAGAGAATAAAAATAATGATATTGCTGCATTTTTTACAGCAGTTTTTTACATGTTCAATATAGGTATAATCCAGATGTATTACGCACCACTGGAAGTATTTGCCACACATTTTGCTGCATTGCCAATTCTTGCCCTCACAACATATAATGCGCTTAAATCCCCCACAAAGAAAAAATTACTTCTACTCTTTCTATCTGCATTTTTGCTAACTCCCCAAGCATTTGTCCCAACAGTATTTATAGCTTATACATCTATTCTCTTTTTTCAACTTATTGTACATCTCTTTTCAAGTAGAGAGAGATTGAGATTACGCTTTAAAACATCTTTATTAGTTGGGATAACTCTTTTTCTTGCAAATGCTTTTTGGCTTTTACCATACGCGTATAGTGCAATCACAACTCCACATGTTATTGCTGATAGCAGGATTAATGAATTCTCATCTGAAGAGATTTACTACCGGAACAAAGCAAGAGGAGACCTATTAGATACTCTTACCTTTAAAGGCTTCATGCTGGATTCACTTGAATATGACCAACAAACCTCAACGTATTTTCAATTTATGAATATTTGGAATATTCACATGAATCATATGGGGTCACTTGTTCTTTCCCTGTTGTTAAGTATGATTATTGTTTTAGGGATTATCTTGAGCATCATAAGGAGAAATAGAAAACTCTACCCTTTTATTGGAGCTTTTTGTATTGCTTTTTTCTTTCTTGCAAACGATACACCAGTCCTTGCTGAACTTAATGAATTCATTCGTAATACTATTCCTCTTGTTGGAGAAGCATTCAGATTTCCATTTACAAAATGGATTACAGTATTTACATTCTGTGCATCACTTTTTTTTGGATACATAGTATCCTTACTTTTTTCAAAAAAAATTATTCCAACACTTGTATCTGCCATTATTATTGGAATCGGTCTTTTGTATCTCTCTTATCCAGTATTTCAAGGGTACTTTACTGCACCTCAATTACGATTATCTATACCGAACTACTATACGCAAACCTTTAACTATTTTGCAAAACAGCCTAAAGATGCAAGAGTTGCGTTATTACCTGCAGAAACATTTTGGAATTGGGGATATACTTCTTGGGGACATAGAG
>CAYSBC010000132.1:0-2936 GCA_964429195.1 uncultured Eubacteriales bacterium
TGGTTATTTGTTCCTCTCTCCCCTGTCGTTCGGAACCTCCACTAAAGTAACAAAATAGATGGAGCTGAAATTTCTCAGCTCCATCCCTATAAGCAAAATAGAATATGGACCATGCCTTTTGTGATTGCGATTGTTATTGTACTTATCTTGGGCGTTATATCCTTGTTGACCGGTGTTTATGATATTCGCGGACAGGAAGATGGCATGCATATGTTTTTCATAACGCGTATTCCAAGAACACTTTCGCTCATGCTCACAGGAGCAGCTATGTCCATGTCCGGCCTGGTTATGCAACTGATCACACAAAATCGTTTAGTTGAACCCACGACAACAGGAACTATTGAATGGGCGGGTTTAGGCCTTACTTTTGTTTATTTATTGTTTCCTGCACCGACTTTGGTTCAAAGGATGACTGGTGCAATCCTTTTTTCCTTTATAGGAACTATGCTTTTTTTCTCTTTTTAAGAAAAATTAAGCTCCGCTCCTCGTTAGTTGTCCCTATTATCGGTATGATGCTTGGGGCGGTTATTTCTGCAGTTTCTACTTTTGTTGGACTGGTTTTTCAAATGACTCAAAATATTGAAACTTGGTTTGTAGGTTCTTTTTCATCGGTCCAAATTGGAAGATATGAATATTTATGGCTCATTGTTATCATTACTTTCTTCATCTTCATCTATGCTGATAAATTGAATTTGGCAGGACTGGGAGAAGATGTCACTACAAGCCTGGGCCTCAATTACAACAGGATAGTGCTATTAGGTACTGCTCTCATTTCTCTTGCAGTAGGTATTGTGGCAGCGGTTATCGGGAATCTCCCTTTTTTAGGTTTAATTGTACCCAACATCGTCTCCATCTATAGAGGCGATCACCTCAGGAGCAATCTGCCATGGGTATGCGTGCTGAGGGTTGGTACTCTCACCTTATCCGATATCATCTCCAGAACAATTATTATGCCTTTTGAAGTACCTGTTTCTTTGATACTTGGTACAGCAGGATCTGTCGTCTTTATTGCTATTTTGCTGAGACAAAGGAGGTCAAGGTAAGTGAACGAATTAAATTATAAAAACGAAAGCACCATCATTCCTTTCAATGCTTACAAGAAAAACAGATCTGCTAAAGCTTTTCCTTCTAAGAAAGCAGAAAAACAATATTGGATCCTGTTGATTCTTTTACTAACCTTAGGAGCTCTTGCTTCCTATGGACTTTTGGTATATAATAATCCGATTCCGGTCCACTCTCCTTCTTTTATCCCCGTTGTAAGAAGGAGGATGGTGGCTCTGGTTGCCATGATTATTGCTGCAATTTGCCAGAGTCTATCCACAGTGACTTTTCAAAGCATCACAAGTAACAAAGTGATTACTCCCTCGCTTTTAGGCTTTGAAGCCCTTTATTCAGCTATTCATACCAGTACAATTTTTTTCTTTGGTGCCGGTATTTTTATAAGCTTCAGTGGTCTTGGATCCTTTGTGTTTCAAGTTGTTGTGATGGTCTTGATGTGTTTAATCCTTTATGGGTGGTTGCTTTCCGGAAAATACGGCAACTTGCAGTTTATGCTTTTGGTAGGTATTATACTTGGAACCGGGCTAAAGTCTTTATCATCTTTTATGAGAAGACTCCTGGCTCCCTCTGAATTTGATATATTGCAGGCAAGGATGTTCGGTTCTGTCAACAATGCTGACCCTGAATCTTTTATCATTGCAATTCCCATTGTAGCCATTGCAGCCATCCTATTGCTTCTTTACTCTAATAAATTAAATGTATTGTCCCTTGGAAAGGATGTCTGCACTTCCTTAGGCTTTAATCATCAAAGAGGTGTCATTTTTTCTCTTGTACTCGTTTCAATTTTAATGTCCATTTCAACGGCCTTAGTTGGTCCACTCACCTTTTATGGATTTTTAGTAGCAACTTTGACTTATCAGGCAGTAGCAAGCTATGATCACAGGTACACTTTCCCAATGGCTCTTGCTATAGGCTTTTTAATCATAACGGCTTCCTATTTTCTTATGTACCATGTATTCAACGCGCAAGGGGTGGTTTCAATCATTATTGAAATGTTTGGTGGAATTACATTTTTAATTGTACTTTTAAGGAGGGGAACTCTATGATAGAACTTAACAATGCTAAAAAATTGTATGCTAACGAGGTAACGATCGGCCCTCTTAATATAACTATTCCCAAGGCAGGTCTTACCTCCTTGATCGGTCCTAATGGTGCTGGGAAATCAACAACTCTTCTCATGATTGGAAGATTGCTGAATATGAACGAAGGTCAAATCAAAGTAGCTAACATGGATGTTTCTACCTCTAAATCTGAAGATTTGGCCAAGATCTTGACAATACTTCGACAAGAAAATCATTTCGTCACAAGGCTTACTGTTCGACAACTAGCCGGATTTGGACGTTTCCCTTATTCAAAAGGAAGATTGACAAAAGAAGACGAGATGATTATCTCTAAATACATTGACTTTTTAGGCCTCAATGATCTGGAAAATCGCTATCTCGATGAGCTTTCCGGCCGTCAGAGACAAAGAGCTTATGTTGCAATGGTTTTATGCCAAGAAACAGAATATGTTCTTTTAGATGAACCTCTCAACAATCTGGATGTAGCTCGCTCTGTTCAAATGATGGAGCATCTAAAACGTGTCACTACTGAATTTGGAAGGACAGTCTTAACCGTCATGCACGATATCAATTTTGCAGCCAAATATTCAGATAGGATCTGTGCAATGAAAGATGGGCAGATTGCCGCTTTTGGGACCGTAGCTGAAGTGATGAATTCGAAGATTTTAACAGATATCTTTGAAACAAAGATAGAAATAATCGATGCCTCTTGCGGTCCAATAGCAGTTTATTAAAAAGCACAATTTAAAAAGCCGGAGACACCGAGTGTGTGAAATAAACTCTGTAAATTAGCTTTCTATGGTAAGATTTGATATT
>CAYSBC010000133.1:0-2919 GCA_964429195.1 uncultured Eubacteriales bacterium
TTTCAAAAGAGTTTTTATCCGGAAATTTTAGTTGATGATTTTAAACAGCAGATTGGTGGAAAAGGGAAGATGAACACTTCCAAAATTTTTCTTGCCAGATTCGGTATTTACACAGCAGATAATAAGGGAAAGGATAAAAAGCTTCAAGCAGGCCAATGGCGCGTTGATTCACTGTCAATACAATTGCCAAAGTCGGAACTAGCTTTCGTTATTAGCGATGTGAACGGAAGTATTAGTAACTCGAGTGGATATTTGGGCTCTATAAGTGATAGAAGCAAGGAGCTTTTTTTTAATAAGCAAACAGTTGGTCAAAATTTAATGAGCCAGTTGGATGAAGATCCAAATACCAAATTAAAGAATCAAGTTTTCTATAGGCAGGATTATTTGGATGAGTTTAATATCATTTGGGAAAAACAGGCTGAGTTTCACTCTGAACTCACAACAGAGTTGAAAAAAGAAGTTAGAGATATCGTTATCTTTTATCAACGACATTTAAAGAGCCAAAAAGGGTTAGTAAGTTTCTGTGAATTTGAAAGCAGGCCAATTGAACTAGAAATAGAAGGAAAGAAAAAAGTAAAAATAGTTGGCTCAAAAGTATGTCCTAGATCATCTCCTATCTTTCAAGAATTTAAAATTTGGCAAATACTTAATAATATTGAAGTAACAGACAAAGCATCAAGAATAAAAAGGTTATTAGAGCAAGACGAAAAAGAAAGTTTATTTGCTGAACTTAACCTTAGAACAAAAATGGCCAAGACAGATGTTCTGAAACATTTGTTTAAGAACTATAGGGATCTAGATCTTAACTATAAAGACGTTGAAGGCAATAAAACGCAAGCAGCTCTTTTTGAAGCCTATGCAAAGATTATCTCACTTAGTGGCCATAATGGATTTGATTTTTCTGAGCTTACTTCTGCCCAAATTTTGGAAAGAGTACATTTAATATTTGAAGGTCTAAGTTATAGCACTGATATTCTATATTTCAATGCGGAATTGGAAGGAAAAGATTTTGAGAACCAGCCAATTTATCAATTATGGCACTTAATATATTCTTTCGAAGGAGATGATTCTAAAACAGGTGATGAAAAACTGAGAAATAAGCTCACTTCCTTATATGGGTTCGAGAATGAATATGCCGCACTTTTGGCAAACCTAAACTTTCAATCTGATTATAGTAATTTAAGTACCAAAGCAATTCGAAAGATTTTACCTTACCTAAAAGCAGGGCACGAGTATAGCATTGCTTGTGAATATGCAGGATATAAACATTCAAAAAGTTCGTTAACAAAGGAGGAAATTGAAAACAAAATATTGAAGGATAAACTGGACATTCTTCCAAAAAATAGTTTGAGAAATCCTGTAGTAGAAAAAATTCTAAATCAGATGATTAATGTTGTGAATTCAGTAGTGGATTCTTATGGTAAACCAGACGAAATAAGGATAGAATTAGCGAGAGAACTTAAAAAGAGTGCAAAGGAAAGAGAAGAGTTAACTACTTACATTGGGCAATCAACCATTGAACATGATAAATATCGTAAAATTCTACAAACAGAATTTGGACTTACAAACGTAAGCCGTAATGATCTTATTCGATATAAACTCTACCTGGAGTTAGAGCCAAAGGGCTTTAAAACATTGTATTCTGATACGTATATTCCTCCAAGCAAGCTATTTAGTAAGGAGTTTGACATTGAGCATATAATCCCGCAAAGCAGGTTGTTTGATGATTCTTTCTCAAATAAAACCTTAGAAAGCAGGGATGTTAATATTGAGAAAGGTAATAATACTGCGTATGATTACTTACATTCAAAATTAGGTGAAGGAGGTTTGAACGAATACCTGATTCGAGTAGATGAGCTATATAAGTTCGGGAAAATATCAAAATCAAAATACAATAAGTTACGCATGAAAGGAACTGATATTCCTGATGATTTTATTGCACGTGATTTGCGCGACACCCAATATATTGCAAGAAAAGCAAAATCAATATTAGAAGATTTGGCTAGAAGAGTGACTTCTACAAGTGGTTCAATAACCAACAGGTTAAGAGAAGATTGGCAACTGATTGATGTTATGCAGGAATTAAATTGGGAAAAGTATAATTTAATGGGGATGACAGAAATTATTGAAAACAGGGAAGGGCAAAAGATAAGGCGGATAAAAGAATGGACTAAGCGAAACGACCACAGGCATCATGCAATGGATGCTTTAACGATCGCATTTACTAAAACTAGTTTTATACAATATCTGAATAATTTAAATGCAAGAAGTGACAAAGCCGGAAGCATCTATGGAATTGAGCAAAAGGAACTCTACCGAGATGATAAGGGCAAGCTTAAGTTTAAGCCACCTATACCTTTAGAGAAATTTAGGGCAGAAGCCAAAAAGCATTTAGAAAACACGTTAATTTCTATTAAAGCCAAAAATAAGGTTTCAACCTCAAATATTAATGTGACCGACAAAAAAGGTGGAAATAATAAAAAGAAGCAACTGACACCACGAGGTCAATTGCATCTGGAATCTGTTTATGGTAGCATTAGTCAATATGTGTCAAGAGAGGAAAAAGTTGGCTCTGCCTTCAATGAGGAAAAAATTGCTACTGTGTCAAAAAGGAAATATAGAGATGCGTTATTAAATCGCCTTATAGAATATGGGAAAGACCCCAAAGAAGCTTTTACCGGTATAAATAGCCTTGACAAGAATCCAATTTACTTAGATGCATTACAAACATTAAAGGTTCCTGAAAAGGTTAAAGTAGTATGGATGGAGACTGTTTATACTATCCGCAAGGAGATAACGCCTGTTTTAAAACTAGATAAAGTTATTGATGTCGGAATCAGGAATATTCTACAAGCTCGTTTAAATGATTTTGGAGGAAATAATAAACAAGCATTTTCAAATCTGGATGAAAATCCAATC
>CAYSBC010000134.1:0-2877 GCA_964429195.1 uncultured Eubacteriales bacterium
TGCTGTTAAGACTGTTATTGCTGATGAAGAGTTGCAGATTGAAATATATGTTGATGATTTCGAGAATACCGTGCATTCTCCCCTTACCTATACAGTCTATAGCAACAAATTTCTTGAAAACAACAAGACTCATATCTATGAAGGTGAAAAAAGGCTATCCATTCATGGTATGGAAACTCACCTCAGAAAATGGCATAGATCTAAGCTTTCAAAGGTAGACAACGATAAAAACTACTATGTCAGCGCAGAGATAACAAAAAATAAACATGAGGTTTTTACCATTTTTATCAAATCGGTAAAACCTCTTAAAGAGGAAGATTATCTACCTTTATTAAATAGCTTCCAGTGCATTAGAAAGAAAGGCCTTCCCCAAATCCATACTGTATTCAATCCAGTTCATAAAGAGTTCAATGCTGAAACTGCTGCCTTTTTAGATGAATATTTTTCAGATAATGCTTCCTTAAAATGGGGAATCTTTGAATACTCTGCACCTAAAAGCTTTGATTTTTTACACTCCTTAGAGGAAAAATTGGATTATACTTTTGAGTTTTTAGTTAAATATGTTTGTTTTTCAAGTGATGGTTTTCCTATGGACGAAATCGAAAATGCCTATGAAAATAAACGGTATGTTGAATTAACCCTTCAAACCATGTTTGAGGAAGGTGATAACTCCGATGTGCTCTACGCTATATTAAATGGGCAACATGATGATTTCCTCCAGCTTTATGCGGAAAAAATAAAAGAATTTAATCATCCTATCCTCTTTCGGTTAAATAATGAAATGAACGGCGATTGGTGTGTTTACTCCAGCTATTACGCTTCAAAAGATACAGAAATTTTTAAAGAGGTCTGGAAATATGTCTATCAAATATTTGAAAAGAATGAAGTCGATAATGTTTTATGGGTATGGAATCCCCATGATATTTCATTTCCAAATTTTAAGTGGAATCATTATTTAAACTATTATCCTGGTGATGAATATGTAGATATCATTGGCTTAACGGGTTACAATACAGGAACATACTATCCGGGAGAAAAATGGAGGGGATTTGATGATATTTATATTCCTCTTTACAATGAATATAACAGCTTGTTTGAAAAACCTTTCATGATCACCGAATTTGGTTCAAATTCAGTAGGTGGTGATAAGATCAGGTGGATTAATGAAATGTTTGACTCTATCAGAAAACTTGAGAACATCAAGGTAGCTATATGGTGGAACGGTATCGATTGGGATGCTGATAAAAATCCAGCCAGAATTTACAGACTCGATGAAAATGAAAATATGATAAGAACCTTTGAAGAAAGACTGAAGGATTATAAATAGCAGAGACTTTGAAAAAGGGCTTCCTCTTCGGAAGTCCTTTTTATTCTTTTTTATCCAATTCCTCCACTAATTCCTTAAGATAAAAAGTTTCTGTCTTATCTTTGAAATATAAGATAACATAATCGTCTTCATCAAACTCTCTTATCTCCCCATTCTCACCCTTCAAGTAACCAATCCCATAAGAAAACCGATTTGGCTGTTCCCCTCTATCATCCAGTATGCTTGGGAAACATTCTGTAAACTTAATTGTTTGATTATTGAATGCATGCTTATTGGTCCAAGCATTAAGAACTCTGCCATTGGTCAGTTCAAATTCGAATACAATGGAGTCATCTTGAAAGCTGTATTCAATGTTCATATCCTCAGAGTTCACCTTCCATCCAACGCCAAAGAAATACATATAAGCACCAACCAGGGCTATACATGCAGCTAAGGTTATAAGAACAGCTTTAAAAACTCTTTTGTTTAATTTTTTAAATGGCTTAATTTTTTCTTTGTTTAAATCGATCTCTTCTGTCTTAATCTCTGCATTCATCTCTGCTTTCATTTGCTCAAATATATCCTTGCACTCTGTACAATTTTCTATATGGGTTTCAATTTCAAGGTTGCTTTCAGAGCTAGTTAAGCCATCTATATAGCTTGGTAACAGGTCTTTTATGATTGCACATTTCATGATTACATCCTCCCTTTCATAATTTTTTGTTTGGCTCGATAGAAAGTGACTCTTGCCCAGTTTTCATTTTTATTGAATACTTCTCCAATTTCCTTGAATGAAAAAGACCCTGTAATGCGCAAAAGAACTATTTCCTTTGCAGGCTCATCAAGGGCATGGACTGCTTTAATAAGCTGCATTTTTTCTTCTATCAGACAAATCTCTTCCTCTGGATTAAAGCTCTTGGAAATAATATTATCATCAAGTATAGATGTTCCTTTACGTTTTCTTTTATCGATTTCTTGATACCACAGATGTTTTGCTATTTGACAAAGCCAGGTTGAAACTTTACATGTGCCGTCGTAACGGTTGGCTGATTTGATTGCACGATAAAAGGTCTCTTGAGTAAGCTCTTCTGCTGTGCCCTCATCATTACAAAGACTTATCAAGAATTTATAAACCATTTGCGCATATTCCTCATAGCTATCATCTATATCAAGCATGCAATATCACCTCCTTCACAACATATATCCGGTAAGTCACTCTTTCGTTACACCCTATCTGGGAGAAAATAAAGGAAATTTAGTCGAGAAATCCGAGGCTAGTCCCAATAAGAAGTATTCAATTCTATGATTTCACCATTTTCCGGGTTTACCATAGCGTATATTTCTTTGCTTTCTTTTACAAAAGAAAAATAATAAAATCTATTTACGGAAAACCAATCTTTTAATTCCTTATCTTGAATAGGAACAGTATTTCGATAATAGGGGGTAAGCCGATTAAAACTCACAGAATTATACTGATTTATAATAAAGTGCTTCGCTTCATCATAAGTGTATTGAGGCAACATAAAATAAAAGATTAAAAGGGCAGATGCATTGAACAACACAAGTGTTCG
>CAYSBC010000135.1:0-2787 GCA_964429195.1 uncultured Eubacteriales bacterium
GTTTGGATCGATAATATTTTTCACCTGTTCAAGGGATGCATTAATTTTTCCAGCTCTACTTTTATGACACCGGGATAGCTCTTGCCCTATTAGGGATAGAAACAGAAGATAAATTACAATACCATACCTCTTGGGAAAACGTGTTCGAGAACTTGATTATCATGGAGTTCCTAAAAAACGTTACAGTTCAGGCAAGATAGGGCCAATAATTGCTTAGGTGACAAAAGATGGCAAACAAGTATTCAGAACCTACAGCAAGCCTCGCAAATCGAAAAAACCCAAGCATGAAGCAAACCGCACGAGTGACATCCTGCCAATACCCACTTTTGACTCTACCTCAGTTCTCACGACTTGAGGTACAATTCCAATAAACTGGAATAACTTGAGCCACCTTGCGGTGCACGTGAACAGAGAATATTAGAGGGTTGACGGATCAGGAAACATCTCAACCGACCAATTTCCCATCTCCTCTTAGTACTTGTAGAATCAGCGGATTATTTATGGCCATGATAAGAAATTTGCCCAAGTCAATGTTAAAAACATCAAACTTGGGCAAATAAACTGGATTTTAATTTGAAGATGACCTAAAATTCAGTCTCGTCACTATATGTAACTTTTCTTAAGTAGAAAGTTCTTGAATAAAGAACACTTATAGTTTATTACCAACCGGGGTTTTGCTGATCCATTAAATTAGGATTAATGGTCACGTCATTAGATGGAAGTCCCCATACAAATTTATTGTCGTTAGCAGAAACCGTTTTCTCGTAAAAATCATTACCTGGTGATAGAATGTCGGCATTTTGAGGATCTCTTCTTTGAAAGCCCTCACCCCACCGCTTCAAGTCAAAAAGACGGAAACCTTCGAAAGCAAGTTCTCTAAATCTTTCCTCTTTTATCTCATCCAACAGAGCTTCTCCAGTAAGGGAAGTCAATGCAGTTAAACCTCTTTTCATTCTTAACGCATTTAGAGGAGTTAACACATCACCGCTCGGTATATGATATGCTGCTTCAGCTGCAATAAGATACATTTCTGCAATGCGGAATACTTTTGGTGCATGCTGGTAATTCGTGTTGGCCGTTGTAAATAAATCTGGATTACCTGGAAATTTATTTACTAGTATCGCAGTCGCGTCTTGACCTTGTATGACAATAGGCTTTTCCTCGAAATATACACCTTTACGAATATCTAAATCGTCATACGTGTCAATAACCCATTGTGACGGGATAAAATCAGGAATATATTTTCCGTTGCCTGGATTATACCCTAAATAGATATTATTGGCTCTCCCTAATTCAGTTGGCTTTGCCACGAATGATTGGAAAATCACCTCTTGTTCAAGATCATTGGTCCACATATCTTTAAGAGTGGCCTCATCATCGATAAGTTCGTATTTACCAGTACTTATTAAACTGTTTGCTGCTGCATGAGCTCCTGACCAATCTTGCATGTATAATTTCACACGTGCCTCCAAAGCGGTCACGACATCAATATTGAAATAATTTGAACCAGGTTCTCCATCTACTCCAGAAAGAAGTGATTTAGCCTTGGATATATCATCCAATACTTGCTTGTAAACATTTTCCAACGTTGCCCTGGCAGGCATTACGGTGTAATCAACTTCCAGTACGACGGGGACACCTAAATCAGAAGATGCAGTAGAAGGGTTATAAGCTTTAGCCCAACGTAAAGCTAACTCGTTATAATAAAAAGCACGAGCAAGATGAGCGTCACCTTTATATACTTCTAATTGTGCATTTTCATCAGCATCCTCTAATTCCATTCCCTCGTATTCGCTCAAGACCATGTTGATATTATTAATTGCTGAATAATATTCACGCCATGTATCCCTTATTGTATAACTTCCTGCAAGAAACGTTGACCATCTGTGAAGATCACCATTCCTGTTACCGAAGTCAAGTGACGCATTTAATTGGTCGGCCTGTACATCTTGCGAGTAAGTATAAATTCCGTACTGACGCGCCCTGAAAAAACTATAAACTCCATTATTCCAGTTCTCTGCATCTTTTATAGTCTTGAACGACTGCCCAGTCTCTATTGCATCATAGGGAAATCTTTCCAGATCACATGCCGTGAAAGTTCCTATAATCACCAATAGGATAAATATTTGTTCTAAATATCTTTTCATTATTATGCTATATTAAAATGTTAATTCAAAACCAGCTGAAATTTGCTTAGTATTTGGATTCGCACCTAATGTCAAGTTAGAATCCACCTCCGGGTCCGGACCCTCGAATTTTGTGAAGGTCAACAAATTACGACCTGTTACAAAAAATTTAGCCTGCTTGAAGAAATTTGTTTTGTTTACAATATTAGTTGGCACATTATAACCAATTGTTAGGTTCTTCAATCGCGTGAATGATGCATTTTGAATCATTCGAGAATCAAATTCTGTAAATAGATATTCATTATAATCAGGGAATTCAGCTATGTCGCCTGGTTGTTTCCAATAGTTGGCTACCTTTTTCCGTTGATTAAATCCGGCAAAACCATTCGGGTTTTCAAAGAAATAAGCGTCGTTAACAATCAAATATTTACCTAAAGAAAAAGCAAAATCAGCTTGTAGATAGAATCCCGAGTAGGATGCAGATAAGCCAAATCCACCGTTAAATGGAGCATAACGTGAAATCCCTGTATTTTGTTCTAAAGCTGCTTCATTAAAATCGGATGTAACTTTACTGGGATCTTCTTGGTTAACCGCCTTATTTTCACCTGGGACAAACCATTCCGGTGCACCATTGTCTGGATTAACACGGTGGAAAATTGGG
>CAYSBC010000136.1:0-2730 GCA_964429195.1 uncultured Eubacteriales bacterium
TAGTATTTAGGTCTCTCATTATCCTCCACTAAACGGGAAAGCAAAGAGAAAATATATCATCCCTTCTCAGAAGAGCTTTATCTTCTTCCATCGAATCTTCTGAGTCTTTGGAATTATCACCTCATGGTCTCAGGGCCCGAAATCAATTTACTGATGATGGATTAAGACTTTTATGATAGACTGCCGTCATTCGACGGTGTGTTTAACATGATAAATATCCTATGACATAAGAACTGTCATAAACACGATTGAAATGATCAGACTCGAAGCTGGAAAAAAAGCTCTGAGGTATTGGCTGACTACTTCCATCACCGTAAAGAGATGATACTTTCACGGAAACCGGTTCGTGAAGGATGCAAGTCCTTAGGAAGAACAAATTACCAGTTCCTATGGAATCATAATTAAAGGATATGTCAAAACTATGCGCTCTGGGCCCATTATCCGAAAGAAGGGCATCCGTATAATAGAGGTATGCATTTAAAAATGGAGAATCCACGTACACGTCCTCATAGAAAAACGATGCACTTGTTCGGGCTGCCTGCAACTCACTGTAAGTGAACTGATTCCTTATTGTTGTATCCTCAGCGACCAGCGGGTTATCCTTATTTATGCCGGGTGTTGTGATCATTAAAAAGGTAAAGATGAAAACTATAAGGAAGACCACACATGTTTTCATCGATTCGGATGACAATAAGTTCGCTGATTTATAAATGAACGCCGCCGCAAGAAGAGCCAATAATACAGAGAGAAGAGGCGTCCACCTCTTTGTGAGTAGATTTCGGAAACCTAGGAGAGGGATGCCATATATTATAAGGAAGAGAACGGCAGCGGTTACGGCAATGGAAAATCTCTTTTCGTTTTCCGGTCCAATCCATAAAAGTAGTCCTCCTATAGCAAAGAAGGGAAGTATGAGGTAACATAATTGGAGAACCACACGATCGAACAGCGGCTGCTTAAAGCTGTATCCAATAACTAGGGTATTTGGCCCATATACCCCCCATCAAACATACTTAAGAAAGAATTTAACGTAAAATCAAAGAACGTAGAGCCGTTTGGCAATGACATATTCATCCAGTATATTACAATCGATATCCCAAAGAACAGTATATATGCAGTAATAGAGGGGTATCTATGCAGGCTAACACCCTTTGTATACGATATGAAGGTATGTGAAAAAAAGAGAGTCGTGAGTATAATAAATACAGC
Organism: uncultured Eubacteriales bacterium; assembly: GCA_964429195.1. Taxonomy (GTDB): domain Bacteria; phylum Bacillota; class Clostridia; order Peptostreptococcales; family JAAYPU01; genus JBBAFM01. Next base: position 1,207 of record CAYSBC010000136.1, read on the forward strand.
AAACGTCGTTAACTGATGTGTTATTATCATCATTAAAGAGAGAAGGATCAACAGCACGGTCCTTATTAATGGATGATTTGTATCGACAAAAAATAGATATAATATTACCAAAAAGTAGCACAACACCAAAGAGCCGGGAGTAATGTTTACGATACCCCGCATAATAAGCTGATTCGTCAAATTTGCCAGAAGAACTGCAAACAAACCGATCCGCGGTCCCGCTACACTCTTCCCAATTATGTAAATAAAAAGTGTGCTTATAACACTAATGACGCCTATCGATAAGAAAACGGCGTATTTAATCGGCAGCTGGCAGAGTATTCCGACGTTTGATATCAAGATGTGTAAAACGGGTGCGTAAAAATATTTGCCACTGATCTCAATGGGTAAGACATGCCCTGTAAGTGTGATGCCCTCTGCCATCTTTGTATGAAAGTAAGCGTCATATCCAATCACACTGGGATAATTGAAGTAGATGCCTCCCCGCAACACAAGCGAGAGAATGACGATCTTCATAAATATCGACCAAAAACTATGAGAGGCGTCAAACGAGAATATCTCCAGCGCAATTATCGTAGCCAAGATAGATATGATGATGAAGTAAGAAGTGGGACGATGATATTGATTGAAGTACCATATCAATAATGCCATAGTGAGAAGTATCCAGAACGCAATATTAAGCAGCGATAAAAGACGGGATGGAATAGAGAGGGAAGTAGCCTCTTGTTCGGACTTAAGTTTGGGTCTTAGCAAAATATATATTGAGGTGATACACAGAATTGTTAGCCCTATCGAGAGTTGATGAACGATTTCAAAAAGCGATAAAAGGACTATTACCAAACCTAATCCCATTCCCGCTAGAGCACATAACCGATCTGTGCATTCAAGATACGACGCGAAATGGGCTTTGTTTATCATAAGCATCCGACCTTTTTTGGCAGGGCCTGAGATAGTATGACTTTAAGACGGCCTTAAATATTCTTTTAATCGTGTGTTCCAATAATAATTCTGAATCTCAGGGTCATTTATTTTTGGAGACTTTTTAAACCACTCCATGATATATCCGTATAAATATATAAGGCCTGTATAATATGGTTTTTTGGTGCAATAAGAGATTGATCCCAAGAGAACAAGTAGGGGATGTTTGTTTAAATAATACGCACAGAAACCCCCTATCTTATACCCCTTCAAAAGCCCCTCTGCGCTACTTGTCATCCTTCTTTCCACTGCAACAATGTCCTTAAATTTTTTAACATTCCACCCACGCAACATCGCCTTTACGTTTGATATAGAGTCTGGTGCTGGCTCAACGATATACCCATCTGTCTGGAAAAAACACTCTTTCCTCCATAGCCTCCCCGTCCCAGCCGGTAAATTCTCATTACTATCATTAAATTTCAACTTCCCGTTTACCTTATGATGTATACCGCCACTAACTATACCCAATGAAGCATCATCTTCCATAGCATTAATTAAGGACTCGAAGAAATTTTCTGATACCTCAGTATCAGCATCCAAAAGACC
>CAYSBC010000137.1:0-2722 GCA_964429195.1 uncultured Eubacteriales bacterium
GTTTCATAGCTGTAGGTGAACCATTCGATAAAGCGATTTGCCTGTTTGCTTGGAAAATTTTTAGCAAGCTTAATGATGCCATCATAATCGAATGTATCTGTAAGATATTTTTTCCCATCAGCCGCTGTCAGTTTCAGTTGGTTAGCAGCACTAACCAACTCATTATTTTCTTTTTTAAGTTTCGCCTTTAAATACTTCCAATAATTTCTGTTTTTTGCGTAATCATCCTCGCCACGCAAAACGCCGACGATATCAGGCACTGAAAACCACCACTTGGCTTTTTCGTCGTCCCAAATAGCACGAACCTCTTTATCATCAAAAAAACGAATGGAGATTTTGCTCATCAAAATAACCCCCTGATTGTTAACTTATAAAGATAATCAAACTAACGATGGCTATGATATTCAATGGTCCATCGGGTAATAGTATTCACAATGGCTAATTATCATTATAGCAGTATTTCTCGATGTTAGTTAGCCTATTATTCGATTTTTTATCAAATCATTCTAATAATCAATATCGACTACTCGCAAGCATTTGGGCCTGTTTTGATATGTTCCCGCGAAGCCAAAAACTCGCATTTTCTCCCAATAAATCTTAGACTCAAATTTTCGCAAGAGGCTCATATCAAGTCTTTCCTAATGCCCTTTTCTAAACCTTTGACATCAATACCACCGTCTCAACGTGTATCGGTTGTGGAATAGGAAGGCAAATCTTTCACATCATTTTGGGTTCTTTTTTTATTAATCTGCTTGTGCATTTTGCTTTGTACAGCATTAAAATATCCGGTTTTATAAACGAAAGTTAGCTTATATGGATTAGTATTTCCATTCTCATCAATCTCACCGACAATAACCTTATCTACAATACTCTCAAATACACAGCGGTCAAAGGATATTAGGACCTCATTCTTCTCAAGGACTTTCCGGAAGTGTTCAATTCTTTTTTCTAGATCTATTTCTTCCTTAGAGGACTTCTCCAACTGATCTTTTTCTTTTGTAAGTTCTTCCAAGGTCAAATCTAATTCAGTGTATTTCCTTTCATAGGTTGCTTTATCTATCACTTCTTCCAAACGCATATCAATCAGCCTGTTTCGTTTCTGTTCTATTGCTTGGATTTCATTTTCTACTTTAGCCAGTCGTTTTTGAAAATCATTGTCGCTTAAAACGGCTTCCATTCTTTTTACAAGTTCATCCAGTACATCGGAATTATTATTGCATAATAATTTATATGATTCTACAAAGGCATCTTCTATTATCTTTTCTTCAATAGCCTTGCTGTGAATACAATACCTTTTACCTTTCTTGGTGGCAGTAACACACTGCCAAATGACTTTTTCATGTATAGTACCGCTATGCCAATTTCGGCGAGATAAATTGCTTCCGCAAAAGACACATTCTAACTTACTGCTAAATGCATATTTCCTGCTGTATTTCTCACGCTTTCCTTTTTTAACACCACGGCGGTTTGCACCTCTTTTACTTAAAATTGCCTGAGCTTTTTCAAACACTTCTTCACTAACAATAGGCTCATGGTGATTTTTTACATAAAATTGATCTTCTTCACCATGATTGTCCAACCTTCTTTTTGAAATGGGGTCAACTGTAAAGGTTTTTCCTTGTAAAACATCACCTTTATATTTTTCATTTTTTATAATTCCTAGAACCCCTGTATCATGCCATTCAGTATTGCCATATTTAGTTTTATATCCAAGCTGGGTTAACTCTTTTGCAATTACGTACGCACCAGAACCTTCTATGTAACGGTCAAATATGTACCTTACAATATCTGCTTCAACCTCGTTAATAGAAATGCTTTTATCGATAGGGTCATAATCATATCCTAAGCAACTTGCGAAGCCAACTAGTTCGCCACGCTTCATTTTCATTTTTAAACCCTTTTTAACATTAGACGAAATGTTTTCGACTTCCTGCTGTGCCACTGAACTTAATATGACTAGCAGTAATTCACCATCCATTGTCATTGTATTAATGTTCTCATCCTCAAAAAATACAGCAATGTTTTTTTCTTTTAGCATGCGTACGAATTTCAATGTATCCAACGTATTTCTTGCAAACCTCGATATGGATTTAGTAATGATCATGTCAATTTTCCCATCCATACAGTCGTTAATCATCCGTTGAAAATTTTCACGCTTTGTTATCTGAGTACCAGTTATAGCTTCATCTGCATAAATATCAACAAGTACCCAATCCTTACGCTTATTTACTAAGTCTGTATAATACATAACCTGTGATTTATAGCTATTTAATTGTTCCTCCGAATCCGTACTAACTCTTGCATAAGGAGCAACACGTAAAATATCTGCTATTTTTCCAACTGTCCGTTCAGATATTTTTCTATTTGCCTTGATTACCTCAACTTCATGCATTGTAAAGTCCTCCTTTCAGCTTTTTGTTATTACGGAATCAGTATAATAATCTATCAACCATATGACAAATGTGCAAATTAAGATGTTAGATCTGAGATTACACCATATTCCTGCATCAGCTTATTTTTTATTAGTGTAAATTCTATTTCTGTTATTAGCGCTAAAGACAGTAATTGTCCTAACATGGCAATCTGCATACTATATCGAATTAATTTATCTTTCATGGAAATCCCCCTTAATCACCAACATTTCAGAATATAGAATTTAGGGGCACGCTCATAATTGAATATGCATATAGTCCGTATAACGAACGTACCCCCTAACTTGCAT
>CAYSBC010000138.1:0-2667 GCA_964429195.1 uncultured Eubacteriales bacterium
ATGGTAACCCTAACAAGGGGGCGTAAAGGTTTCGACGGGGGTATTGAAGCCGGAGAAGCGAGCCGTTGTCGCCAAGTCAACGTAAAAAATGGCAAATTAAAAATAAACGATAATAATAATTACGCTTTAGCTGCTTAATGCAGCTCCCTTACTTTAGCTCACCTGTAGGCTAAAGCTCAAGGGCCGACCATACAGGAAAACCTTTAATGTTTGCTCCGGCATTAAAGGGACTAAGGAGCTAGCCAAATGTACAGTTTGCTGATGAACGGTACAGGAGGCGAATATTAAACCATCAGCTGCGCTCGGAGAAGCTCTTGTGAATGTGCTTTCGGACGTGGGTTCGATTCCCACCGCCTCCACCATACATATCCACAACAAGGTGGAGCTTATAAGCATTAGCAGTAAATTTAATAAAAAAATAAAAGTATTGCTTTAGGACTGCTTTTTGTTAGCAGTCTTTTTTATATGGTCGCAATCTTATTCTCTAAACTTGAAATATCTCCGAATAAGACGTATAATAGGGAAAAAGTGACAATGAATATGCGAGGGGGTAAAGCGTGATGGAAGGCAAAGTGAATCAACGGATTTTAACTCGAATAAATAACCGCAGATTATCCATTATCGTCTTTTCTCTGTTTTCCTCTTGGATGTTAGCTTTTCCCTTTGAAGGTCGTATACTTTATGAGTTGATGAATTTTCATAACATATCCGCCAATTCCTATATTTTTAGCACAATAGCGGCTAATTTCATGGGCTTACTTTTATCTTGGACTTTTGTTAAAACCATGCGTGCAGCCAAAAAATTCATGCTCTTTTCTATTGCCTTTTGCATCATAGCATCTTGCATCTTTTTCTTTGAACCATCATTTTTATGGAGAGCGGCTTTGCTTGTTGCTGCCTTCCTTATTGGATGCTGCGTAGCTGCATGGAGCTTCTTTTTAAAAGGCTTTACACCAAAAAATGACCGCATTAAGACGATCGCAGACGGACTGATCGGTTCCAACATACTCATGATTCTACTCAACATGTCAGCTATTCATGTCTCCCCTTATGCTGGGCTTGGGTTTTCCATAGTAGCATTAGGCATGGCCTTCTTGTTTGGCCTTAAACTACCAACTGAAGAGAACTCAGACAGTCCCTTGATTTCCCAGCTGAAGGAAGTCCATGTTGATAAATACGGTTCTCTTATTTTTTTATGCTTATTCATCGTGATCATTACGATTAATTCAGGTCTGATGTACCATGTGCAAGGTCCGGCCTTTGCCCATCTTGAGTGGTTGACGAGCTGGTACTGGGCTATTCCTTATATCATCGCTCTCTTTATTATGAGGAATTTACCACGAAAAACAAACCGATCCTATATCCTTTATGTGGCTATCGCCATGATTGGTTTTTCTTTTATCGCTTTTATGGCGCTTGACCGGTCATGGATGAGTTATCTTATTGTCAATACGCTGATGCTTGGAGCAAGTGGGGTGTTCGATTTGTTTTGGTGGAGTATTCTGGGAGAAGCGTTGGAATTCGATAAAAATCCTGCCAAAATCATGGGCATAGGCCTGTCTTCAAATGTACTGGGTGTTATGCTGGGAGGTGTAATTGGAAGCGTGATTAATAGGCAAAGTCTGGACGCCACTCTGTTGGCACTGGGTGTTGTCTGTATAACTCTTATTATGCTTCCTCCTTTACATAAACGGCTAACCGCATTGCTCATCGATCATGTGTATTTGACTGCAATTTCGGAAATACCTCCACAGGAACAAATTCAGATGGATAGCTATATTACACTTGAGGATAAACTTACAGAACGTGAAAGCGAAATTACTACGTTACTCCTTAAGGGAAAAACCTATCGGATGATTGCGGAGGAGTTGCATGTGAGTCAAAATACAGTCAAAACCCATATTAAAAATATTTATTCCAAGGCAGAAGTTCAGAGCCGAAGTGAACTCATGAATCTCCTCTTAGACAAAGAACTCTCTTCTAAAGAACCGGCAAACACTTGATAAATAAGAATCTTCAGAACCCTTCACCCATTCGGGTGAGGGGTTCTTTTTCATAAAATCACCCTGTATGGTGACGTAAGTTCGACATAATTTTTGTAGAATAAGAATATATGGTTAGAAATAAAGGTTATAAGACCATATGGGCGAAAATTACCTATTAATTAAGGGGGCAAAAACATGAAAAAAAGAATTGTGTCATGGCTATTAATTCTATCAATGCTATTTACGCAGTATTATAGTATACCTCAAGGAGGTGTATACGCGGAAACAAATGACACCCCGGAAATTACTTCGCGAGGTGCTTCTACTTGGACCGGTAGCTATCCCCAAACAGGTGATACCCAATTTCTAATAGAAGTTACGGGAACCTCTTTAAATGGTTTCATTGCGGAAGTAGCCACAAAAAGTGGAGATGTTTATACTCAAGTAGCATCTCAGACCAATCATTGGCTCCTAGGGATAACCAAAGACGGAGAAGAACGTCATATCTATGAAATGACCATGGATGGAGGAAGCTTAGAGGGCGCAGAAGACTATTATATAAGGTTGAAAGATGCTGAGGATACTTATCTTCCAGATGCAGATGACGGATTCTTTGGAACTGTATCCTTATATTTACAGATTCCTCAATCCTGGGGTCCGGTTGAAATAAGTGATAATACAG
>CAYSBC010000139.1:0-2646 GCA_964429195.1 uncultured Eubacteriales bacterium
CTTGTTGTAGATGTGACACAAAATGGAGAAGTGAGCATAAATGAGATATTGATTGACCCATACGGAACCGTAACAGATAGTAGCACAGGTAACGTAATCCAAGGGGCTGAGGTCACTCTGTATTATGCGAATACAGCGAATAATATAGGAAAGGGATTGATTCCGGATACGATGGTACCTCTACCACCTGTGTTGGCGTTCCCGCCTGCAAATAATGCAAATCCACACGTTACTTCTGCAACAGGAGAGTATGCTTGGATGGTCTTCCCGGATACGGATTATTATATCGTAGCAACCAAAGCAGGATATAATACCTACACCAGCCCAACTATACCGGTAGCTAAAGCGATTGTTAAACATGATTTCAGTATGGTTCCAATAGCTGGCGGTGGTGGCAGCGGCGGTGGCGGTGGTGCCGGCACTGTAGTGCCTGAGGACACAGGTAAAGACCTGGCTATTGAAATTCACAGTGAAAAAATAAGGGTTCATAAAGGCGGGGAAATCACTTTCACAGTGAAATACCTCAATCGATCCGATGAGGAGGTCAAAGATGTCACTGTACTTCTCGACATTCCTAAAGAAATGAGTATTAGTTCAGCAGGCAGTGGATTTGTAAAAGCAGGGAAGCTGGAGTGGTCTCTTGGGACACTGGGTAAAGGTGCAAGCGGAACCTTAACATTTACCCTTAAAGCTGCACAAAAGGGAACTGAAGAAGTGATGGTTATATTACAGGCCTTTATTTCCAGCTCAGAGAAGTTGGAGAATAAAGAAGACGATACTTCTAAGATTCAGATTATGCTGTATGACTTGGATTATATCGGAACTCACAGTTGGTACATCCTGGGGTATCCAGATGGAGAATTTAAGGATGATAATCAATTGACTCGCGCTGAGATGGCCACAGTCTTTTACCGATTACTCCATTTAAATGAAAATACTTCAGAAACAGCTTCTTATGGAGATGTAGATTCTTCTCATTGGGCATATTCTTATATAGAAGCGATTACCCGTGTGGGTATGATGAAGGGAATCGGAGATGGCTTATTTGAGGCGAACCGGGCAGTAACTAGGGCTGAACTTGCAGTCATGATTGCTCGTTACTTGGAAATTGAAAGAAGCAATGACATTCGACCGATAGAGAATTATTTCGCCGATAGTGAGAGTAGCTGGGCATGGAGTACGATTGAAGAGCTTTACCGACATCAGATTATAAAAGGATATTCGGATGGCAGCTTTAAACCGAATAGCACTATTCGAAGGGATGAAGCGGTAACGATGATTAATAGAGCACTTTATCGTGGGCCACTCCATACTTTAGTTCCAACATTCCCAGATATCAGCAAAGAACATTGGGCTTGGGGTGAAGTGGAAGAATCTGCTCACAACCATACGTATCAACGAGATGCATCAGGAAATGAAATATTACTCGAAATAACAAAGACAGGTAAATAAGGCAAAGGAACAAAGCGTATCGGAAGGACTGAAACACAAGTCAACCGATACGCTTTTGTAGTTTTCATTAAAGCCAAAGCGTCTCACATTCTTTTTCCTGAGCATTTGACGATTTTAGCTATAAGGGTTAAAATAAAATAAGCGAAAGCATGATAGTCATTTGGTCGACATTAAAACACAGGAGAATGAGATGGCCAATAGGAGGGAAGAAGAGATGAGTCGAATCGGTGGTGTGATTGAAGAACTACGCAATAGAGCCGGAATGAGTCGTAAAATATTGTGTGATAATATTTGCTCAGAAAAGTATCTTTATTTAATCGAAAAAGGAAAACGCATACCATCCATGAACATCACACGACTGTTTAGCGATAGGTTGGGCATCGATCTATTTAAATATTCTAATTATCTGGATTGTAAAAATCCTATAGAAATAGAGGCTGCTATGTCTATGTTTTATAAATGTAGGAGAGAAAGTGATATCCTTGCATTGAAAGAGATAAACGATTATGCTATGACTCTACCTGACTTTCAAACTGCTCCTTGGTCCTATGAAGTAGAGCTGAATCAAATCGCCTATAGGGTATTAGTGGATGGTAAATATAGAGAATCAATAAAGGACATAGAAGATATTATACAAAAGATGGATCCAAAGTATGCTGACAGTACTTTTAGAATTTTTTATTATGTTTTATTGTCCACATGTTATCAAATGGACATGGATTTAAAGCGTGCCAAAGATGCAAATACTGTAGCATATGAAATTATCTTCAGAAAAGATCAGATTGAAAAATATGTAACAGTTTTATTTACCGTCATGATTAATAAAATTACTTTGCTCTATCTATCAAAAGAATATGATGAAGTCATTAGTGAAGCCAAATTGCTTGGTCAGTATCAAAAGCAAGCAAATGTTTTTGATAGTCTCCATCATAGTTTTATTTATTTGGCATTTGCTTATTATCATAAGGGTATGGAGGAGGAAGGCATTGCATGGTTCATGAAGTGTCTAAGTATAATGAGTTTTAACTATAGACCACTGGATATGTATTATTTTTCAGAATATGAATTATTTGATGTATTGATAAATGACCAGCGATTACCGAAGGGAATAATAGGGGAGGTAAAAAGACTATATAATTTAAGCTAATAAAAATCCTGTGATTTTTTTCTATCACAGGATAATTTTTTGTCTGG
>CAYSBC010000140.1:0-2641 GCA_964429195.1 uncultured Eubacteriales bacterium
CGGATCAAGTTGTAGGTAAAATCATCAATGGTGAATTAGATATAGCCTGCGTACCAACGAATTTAGCTGCTGTCCTTTATAATAAGACGGGAGGCAAGGTGCAACTAGCCGCAGTGAACACATTAGGTGTACTTTATATTGTGGAAAATGGAGAATCGATTCATAGTGTTACAGATTTAGAGGGTAAGAAGATAGCCTCAAGTGGACAAGGTGCTGTTCCGGAATATGTACTCCAATATGTATTGGATAATAATGACATCGAAGCGGATGTGAATTTTTCAATGGAGCATGCAGAAGTAGCCGGTTCTATTGCTAGTGGGGATGCAGATTTAGCCTTGCTTCCACAGCCTTTTGTTACTACTGCCATGATGAAAAATAAGGATGCTAGGATAGCCATTGACATGAATGAAGAGTGGAAAAGAATAAATGGTGAAGATAGCGAGCTGGCCATGGGAGTTATCATCATTAATAAAGAATTTGCAGAGCAAAACAAGGCTATTGTAGCAGCCTTTTTAGAAGAATATAAAAAATCCGTAGACTTTGTTAATGAGAAACCCGAAGAAGCATCGACTTTAATAGAAAAACATGGTATACTTCCAAATGCAGCAATTGCAAAGGCAGCAATTCCTTATTCCAATATAGTCTATAGGGATGCTCAAGAATCAACCGATATGCTCGATAATCTTTTTCAGGTGTTATTCGATTTTAACCCGGCATCTGTAGGAGGAAAACTACCGGATGAAGCAATTTATTATAAAAAGTAGAAAAAAAGGTTTATCAATATTATTTTGGATATTTATTTGGCAGATACTTTCAATGCTTGTAGGCAATGAACTCTATCTGCCTAGTCCTTTTGGTGCAATAAATTCTTTAAGGGATCAATTGCTCATGAAGGACTTTTTGTTTCTTAAAACCGTAGGCGCCACAATGCTGAGAGTCATAATAGGTTTTTTACTTGCATGCTTTGCCGGAATAATTCTTGGTATTGCAAGCGGTCTCAATTCTGTTGTCTATGAACTCATAAATCCGTTGATCATAGCTATTAAATCCATACCTGTCATGTCTTTTATTTTACTGGCTATAATCTGGATTGCATCACCTGGAGTGCCTATACTGGTATGTTTTCTAATGTGTTTTCCACTGATATGGTCATCTTCCTTAACAGGAATCAGGGAAGTGGATCAAGATCTTATTGAAATGGCTAAAGTCCATAAGGTAAAGAATCGACATATCATACGCTATATTTATATACCTTTCATGATTCCCTATGTGTTAACCTCCATGGTCACGGCTCTTGGATTAGGTTGGAAAAGTACCATAGCAGCAGAGGTATTAAGCCCAACAAAATTTGCAATAGGGACGAAGCTTTTCACTTCTAAAATCTATCTTGAGACAGCGGATTTAGTGGCTTGGACTGTAGTCATTGTTATTTTTAGCATTCTTACGGAGAGCATATTCAAATATATATCTAATAGAGTTTTAAGAAAATATATCATTAACAGATAGCAGCTTGCCCAAAAGAAATTATACCTAAGGGGAAAAAGTCAATGATAAGCATAAATAACCTAAGTAAAAAATATGATGATAATGTGTTATTCGAGAATTTTTGTTTTGAAGTACCGGAAGGGAGTATCACGTGCTTGTTAGGTCCATCAGGCTCGGGAAAGACAACTTTACTTCATATGATTGCCGGCTTAACTAAGCCCGACAAAGGAGAAATATCTTGTAAGACGGATGTTTCTTATATTTTTCAAGAAACCAGATTATTGCCCTGGGCAACGGTAAGGGAAAACTTGGAGTTTGTTCTAAGGTCAAAAAATCAAGATAAGGTATGGAGTAGTGCAGTGATCCATCGAAACCTTTCTCTGGTTAATCTATTGGAATACTGCGATTATTATCCAAACCAATTAAGCGGCGGAATGAAACAGAGGGCTTCTATTGCAAGAGCTCTTGCCCACGATGGGGATATTATTTTAATGGATGAACCCTTCAAGGGACTGGATAAAGAATTAAAAAAGGATATAATGATAAAAATAAAGGAACTAGGCAAAAAGTCAAAAAAGACGATATTATTGGTTACCCATGATGAAGCAGAAGCAATATTTTTAGCGGATGCGATTTATGAATTGGAGGGAAAACCCGTAAAACTAAAAAAATGGAGGGGTTAAGATGAAAAAGGGTGATATTCTAGAGATGAAAATTGTGGAATCCCAATTTCCTAATACCGGGATAGCTTATATAGATGATATGAAGGTCAAGGTTGAAAAATCTTTTAAAGGACAAATTGTAAAGGCTCAAATTATAAAGAAAAAGGGTACTAATATTGTTGCAAAGGCCCTTGAAGTTCTTAAGAAAGCTGAATATGAGATAGAGCCTGAATGCTCACATTTTAATGAATGTGGTGGGTGTTCCCTACAAACAATACCTTATCATCAACAGGTTATGATGAAGGGTTTAGAGGTAAAAAGGTTATTAGACTCCAAGGGTATTTTTGTAAAGGATTTTCAAGGGATAGAGGGTAGTCCATCTCCTTTTGCTTATCGAAATAAAATGGAATACACCTTTGGGGATGAGAGCAAGGATGGGAAAAGATCTTTAGGTATGCATAAACAAGGCAGCTTTATGACAATCATAACAACAG
>CAYSBC010000141.1:0-2577 GCA_964429195.1 uncultured Eubacteriales bacterium
CCAACAGGTGCTTTTTCTTATCCGTTACTTTTAGAGGACGGAGTAGCAATCAGAAAAAAGATGCAAGAGAAAAAAATATATATACCAATGCTGTGGCCTGATGTTCTGGATAGTTGTGATAGGAACTCAGTAGAATATCATTATGCAAGGAATATCTTGCCGGTGCCATGTGATCAGAGGTATGGCTTAAGTGAAATGGACATTCTTTTGAAAGTATTAGTTTTGTGAGTAGTGAGATAAAGGGAAAAAAACTATTAGTGCTTGGAGGAACTAGGATATCTTGTGAGATTATTAAAAAAGCGCAAGAGATGGGCCTTTTTGTCATAGTTACCGATTATAACCAGCCAAAGGATTCGCCAGGAAAACTAATTGCAAATCAATATTTCAATATAAGTGCGACAGATGTCGATCAAGTTGCCTCATTAATTAAAAGTGAGGGTATAGATGGTGTTTTAACTGGTTTTGCTGATGTCTTGTTACCATATTACGCGAAAATATGTTATAAGACCCAACTGCCTGCTTATGCTACAGAGGAGCAGTTTAGAGTTTTTGTTGATAAGCAAAAGTATATACCTCTTTTTAAAAATTTCGGAGTGCCTGTTCCTGATACTTACGATATTAATTTCTCAGAGTCAATCGGTAATAAAGATATAAAATTTCCTGTTATTGTTAAGCCATCAGATAGTAGTGGAGCCCGTGGCGTTTTTATTTGCCATAATTATGATCAATTAACCCAATTCTATTCTGCAAGTTTGAACTTCTCCAAAACCAAGTCGGTTCGTATTGAGCAGCTCTTGGAGGGACCAGAGGTAACCGCTTTTTATTTAGTTCAAAATGGTAGTCCAATTTTTTTAGGGCTAGCTAATAGACATGTTGAGAACAATCAGGAGGAAGGAGTACTTCCCTTACCGGTAGGTTATACGTTCCCTTCCGTTTATACCCAACGATATGTTGAAGAAGTCGTACCGAAAGTTTATGAAGCGTTGAAAGATATGGACTTGAAGAATGGATTTCTATTTATGCAGTGTATCGTTGTTGGTGGAATCCCTAAGGTATATGATGTTGGCTTGCGTTTGACCGGTTCTCTTGAATATTACATTTTCGACAAGATCTTTGAGTATAATCCTTTGGAAATGCTCATCAGATTTTCAATTACAGGAGATATGGGAGAAGCTGTTGAATCAAAGATTAGGCTTGATTTTAACGGAGTTTATGGATGGAATATTTCATTTCTCATGAAACCTGGCACAATCGAGAAGATTGAAGGGATCGATATAATCCAAAACATACCTGGGGTGATTAAGGCTGTTGTTTCTCATGTGGAAGGTGAATCTCTTCCTGAATCAGCAAAGGGTTTACTGAGTCAGATTTGTTGTCGTGTTCTAGGTTATTCTCGGACACTTGATGAAATGGAAACTACTATTGAACGAGTAACTGAGTCTCTTAGGGTTTTAGATGAATCAGGAAATAGCCTGCTTCTACCAGTTTTAGTAATCAATAAATATAAAGATACAATCATGATTAAAGGATAGAGACTGTGAAGTATATTGTCATAACTGGAAGTTCTGGTCTGGTTGGAACTGAGCTTATTCATAATCTTCTTCAACGAGATGAGTTTTTCATAATTGCTTTGACTACTAGTCTAGCTAGTATGAAAGAAAGATATGCCGGGGTTGAGAATATCATTTGTATGGATCTAAATCAGTTTAGTCAAGATTTGCATAACTATCCTTTATCAGCATTAATACACTGTGGATTCTCTCGTAGTGCTAGTGGGAATAAAATTGCGTCATCACTACAATATATAGAAAAATTACTTGCAACAGTAAAAGGCTCTTCTTTAAAAACGTTTGTAAATATATCTTCACAAAGTGTTTATGGACAGTCCTCACCTCCACTTTGGAAAGAAGAAATTCCGGTTGATCCAGATTATCTTTATGCTATGGGAAAGTTCTCAAGTGAATTAATTGTAAACGGAATGCTTGCTGATACAAATATTAATTATACTAATATTCGACTGGCATCAGTCAATGAAAATGCAAGATTTCTCCAAGTATTTGTTAAAAATGCTATTACTGGTATTCCAATTAAAGTTCTAGGTGGGGCTCAAAGTGTATCACTGATTGATGTCAGAGATGTTGCAAATGCCTTAGAGAAGGTAATTGATAATTGTGATCATCCTTTTTCAAAAATTTACAATCTTGGGACTGGTCAAACGCGAACAATTTTGGAGCTTGCCAAAGATGTTAAGAGGCTCTACGAGAGTGAGAACAAGGATGTAGTGATCAATGTTGAGGACTCAGACATTGTCTTGAATGTTGGGATGGATAGCATAAAATTTCAATCAGAATTCAACTGGACACCTGAATATGATTATGATGACATGATTAAATCTTTACTGAATTATAACTTAAATGTCCATGATAATGAAGGTAAAATTGGCATTAAATACGACATCTTTATTTTATAATCATATTTATTTTTCTCATCTTGCTTTGTACTAAAATAAACTTGAAATGGATTTGCACGATTATACAGATTATATACAGAGAAATGTATTTCCGATTTAACCTTTTT
>CAYSBC010000142.1:0-2492 GCA_964429195.1 uncultured Eubacteriales bacterium
CCTTCAACATAAAGTAAGCTTGACTGAGCATAGCCCCTCTTTTCAGCTTTTCTGTATAAGTCAAAGACCTCATCAAAAGAATCCTTTTGCAGAATCTTTGTATCCTTTATATAGCGTTGAAAAGATAAAGCATTTAAATATTTCGATTCCTTAACAAAATAGGAATAAAAAAGGGTTCCAATAATGGACAGCAGGTTAGCATTATCTAAAGTCATCCTATGAAAAGGGAGATTCCATATCAATAATACAACCCGTAAATGTTCACTTTCGTCAAATAAGGCGCCTGCCATGGCCGGCAATTTTGTGTCAAAGGACCTGTTGATAAAAATATTTTTACCCATCAAATCATCATACAAATCTTTATATTCATTTAATTGAATTGTTTTTCCAAGTGATTTTGATAGTTCACTGGAAGCCGATGCCAGCCTGCAAAAGCCTTTATCCGATACAAAATAAATAGAGGCATCCTTTGTTTCTAAAATTTCTTGCAAAACATCAATAACAGCAAATTGAACTTCACCTAAGCCGGCATTATGAAGTTTCGTCGTAATCCCATATAATCTGCCAATGCTTTCTTTGTTGCTCAGTATTTTATCCGCATAATAATTCTTGATAAAAGAATTAATTTCATTAATGGAGGTAATATCTTTTAGTTTATCCTCCAGTAAATCAATGGTCTTGCCTTTTTCATTTTTCATTTCACGGAAAACATCCCTTAAGTGGCCTACCGGAAGGCTTACTAAAAAGATTTGTACCAGTTCAAAATATAATTGTTGTTGAAGACCCGGCGAAAAAACATCGCTCAAAATAAAGGTGTAATATGTTTTTCCAATAACACATAAAAAAGATGTAAAGATGGCCTGTTGTCTGCCATAAACAATTGCAAAAACTAATGTGTATAAAATATAAAGGTCTAATCCCGATAAAAAGCTATACTCCTCTTTTCTGACACTGAGGTAAAAGACAAAAGCAAATACAAAGATGGCTTCAAAAAATGGGATAAAAAGTTTAGCCCATTTGATAAAGGCCTGTTTCCTGCTATTTTCTTGAATATCTAAAAATAACTTTTTGTTCTGAATGATAAATTCAATGATCTGAGGAATAATTTTTTCAGGCTTGTTTCTGATTTCTAAGGGAAATTCTTCTTGAAATCTTTTATTGGACAAAATAATCCGCCGGCTGACACCAATTGTTTTATCCACTATTTCTATAGGATAAGGAAAATTAGCTTGAATAATCAGGGCTATTTCCATTTCTGTCATTTCATCCATGGAGGAAATATGATATAAATTATGTTTTTTCAAGGGCGCATTGATTAGAATAAACAGGGCTTCAATGATATCCCTAATATAAATAGCAGAAAAAGTTTTCTTGTTATTGACCTCTATCTTCCCTTTTTTTAAGGCCTCTAAACAGGTATCAACAAATAAAGAATGACCTCTATTGCCATCTTGGGGAATCCCGTACATTCCCGCAATCCTAACAACTATGGTTTCCAGTCCTGTCATTAAACCTAAATTCCGGACCATGTTTTCACCTTGCCACAAGGTGCTATTTTTAATCTCCTGAGGATGGGGAATGAAATCTTCCGTAATATCAAGCATATACTCATTTTCGAAGATACCTTCTGAGGACAAGTAGAGTATGGTTTTAATACCGATGAATCCGGCGTGATTGAGGATATTATTTAAACCGGATATATAATCATTGGCAGCCTGACTGCTCCTGTTTTTCCAATCAAAAGAACTGTCAAAGGCACCTGAAAAAATCAGAACATCCAGCTTGGCACTGTTTAGAATATCCCGGACACTTTCATTGTTATAATCAAATATATATTGTTCAAAGACGTGCTCTCTTTTGACAGCACCTTTCTTGTTGGTTAAAACAGAAACATGCCATTTTTCCCTATGAAACATGTTGATTATTTCATTTATAAAAACATTGTATTCCCCAACGATTAAAATATTTTTCAAGACTATTACCCCGTTAAAATAAAACCCTTACTTTCCCCTAAAGTTTTTTTCAAAATTCCAAGAATCTCTGCACATTTCACGGATACTCCGTTTTGTCTTCCATCCCAACTCTTTTTCTGCCTTGCTCGCGTCTGCATAGCAGATGGCTATATCGCCCGGTCTCCTCATGCCGATTGTATAAGGAATTTTAATATGATTTGTCTCCTCAAAAGCTTGTATGAGCTGAAGCACGGAGGTTCCCTTACCCGTTCCTAAATTGTAAACATGGGAACCGGGAGACAGTTTTTCAATGGCGGCCACATGACCTTCAGCCAAGTCCACGACATGGATATAATCTCTGACCCCTGTGCCATCTACAGTGGGATAGTCATTGCCAAATACCATCAGCTTTTTCAGTTTTCCTTTAGCCACCTGGGTGATAAAGGGCATGAGGTTATTGGGGATGCCAAGGGGAGATTCTCCGATTAATCCGCTTTCGTGAGCGCCTATCGGATTAAAATAACGGAGCAAAGCAACTGA
>CAYSBC010000143.1:0-2476 GCA_964429195.1 uncultured Eubacteriales bacterium
GTACCAATGATATAGCTCAAAATAACGGTGTTGTCAGTTTTAAACATATTTTAGAAAACCTGAAATCTATGTGTGAATTAGCGCAATACCATAACATACAACCTGTTTTATGCTCAATACTTCCTGCAAACCGATTTGGTTGGAATACTGATCTTAAACCGGCAGAAGATATAAGGATTTTAAATCAATTTATCAAAGCTTATGCTGATGACAAACAAATACCTTTTGTAGATTATTATACTGCTCTTGTTGATGAAACCGGCGGTTTGCCTGTCTCTATTGCTCCGGATGGAGTGCATCCTAATAATAAGGGTTATGAGATGATGGAGCCTATAGTTTTGGAACTTTTAAATCAGTTGTTCCGGTAATGATAAATTAAAACAACTCAAAATATTGAGGTAGATTTTTAAATTAAAAAACGATAAATCGTGAAGAATATTAAGAACATATTGTTTCTTATCTTTTTAGGTGCACAATTTTTTTTATCTCCTAACTTATACGCTGAAAATATAGTAATAGGTGAGAAACTACCATCATGGAAAGAAGGTGTTTTTGATATCCATAATATCAATACCGGTTGTGGTAATGCAACATTTTGTGTTTTTCCTGATGGAACTACCATGCTTATTGATGCTGGTGCCGATAATCCTAATAATGATCGCCATGTTCCTGTAGTGCCAAATAGCACTAAAACTCCCGGTGAGTGGATTGTTCACTATATTCAGAATAATTATCCAAGGGCTGGGCAAGTGTTTTTAGATTATGTTTTTCTGACACATTTCCATAAGGATCACATAGGTGGGGGAGTGATGATTACAAAAAATAGTACTGAGAAGTATTATTTAACGGGTATTACAGAAGTGCTTGAACATATTCCTACCCATAAAATTATTGATAGAGGATATCCAGATTATGATTTTTTTCCCCCTCAAAATCAGTCGTTTTTTGATAATTATTTGAATTTTGTGCAAGAGCAAAGCGTTTTATATCCTGATTTATTTGAAGAATTTATAGTTGGTTCAGCCGAGCAGTTCATACTTCAATATGATAAGTTGAATAGGTATATTGATTTTGATGTCAGGAACATGGTCGGTAACGGAAAGATTTGGTCTGGAAAGGATAAGGAGATCATCCATGTTTACCCTGAAAATGCTGTAGCATTAAATGCTGCATTATGGCCTTTAGAAAATTCTTTAAGTTGTGGAGTCCGCATTTCATATGGAAAATTTACATATTTCAATGCCGGTGATTTACTTGGATATCCTAAAAAGGGAAAACCGTCATGGCATGAATTGGAAACCACTTTAGCTCCTATTCTTGGAAAGATGGATGTAGCTAATGTCGGCCATCACGGTTATTGGGATGCTACCAATGAAGTATGGCTTCAGCATGTATCTCCACAGGTTATGATTATTCAAGCCTCTGATGCCGCACACCCTACCAAGGCTTCGTTATCACGAATAACTAACGAAAAATTATATAGCCCTATAGCTGATATATTTACAACGAATTTATATCATGCAGCACGTGAGGAAATAGGTGATTTGATCGAATATTTGAAATCTGTACAAGGACATATAGTAGTGAGGGTAGCTAAGGATTGTAATAGTTTCCAAATAATTATTATCGAAGATCAAGATGACAGTTATAAAGTTAAAGCAATGTTTGGACCATACGTTGCTGGTTTTACTCATTAAAAATTATTGTATGAAAACTTCTTTGACAAAAATAACTTTGCAGCAATTATTCTTGTTTTTAGTGTTTTTGATTTCGGGACATTTATTTGCACAACAAGAGGATAGTTCATTCAATGCTCATAAATATTCTGATAAATCCCCTGAGATCATTCATACGCTCAAAATTAAAGATAATCACTCTGCTGAGTCTCGCCAGTTTACAGGTATTCCAAGTATAGCTATCAGTAATAAAGGTCGTATGTGGGCTACTTGGTTTTCAGGAAAAACTCTAGGCGAAGACATTAATAGTTATGTAGTTTTTGCTACAAGTATAGATCAAGGTAATACATGGAAAGAAGTTCTCGTAATTGACCCAGATGGTCCGGGAGTTTCAAGAGCTTTTGATTCTCAACTTTGGATCTCTCCTGAAAATGAATTGTGGTTTTTCTGGTCTCAAGCTATTTTAACTGCTGATAAATGGACTTTAAACGAAATTGCAAAAGCTAATCCTGTTGGTGTTTGGGCAGTAAAAATTGAAAATTCTGAAAGTGAAGAGATAAAATTCAGTTTATCTCCTACTCGTATAACTGATGGTGTTATGTTAGGTAAACCAATAGTTTTATCCACTGGGGAATGGGTGCTTCCGACATATGCTTTGCAGCATAAGGAAAATGTTCGTATGGTTGTTTCCAAGGATAACGGAAAAACATGGACTATAAGAGGTGCCGTTTCTGTTAGCGATGAATATAGAGAATATCATGAACAAATGATTATGGAAAAAAAAAGATGGAACTCTGTGG
>CAYSBC010000144.1:0-2457 GCA_964429195.1 uncultured Eubacteriales bacterium
AATTCTGAAGGCTCTTTAACACCATATACTTCATATAAAAGAGTTAACCAAAAACTTTGGCTCTCACCTTTCTCATAACCACGACCTTCCCACCTTTTAGCAAATTCCCTTGCTGCTCTTCTTTGTTCAGACTCTGTTAACATTTCCCCACCTCATCTTTTCACATCCAACCCTTTTTCTTAAAGAATCGAATCATAAATACTATAAGCAATAATGAAATAATCCAAAACCCTAGATAGCCATACCTCCAATGAATTTCAGGAATAAATTTGAAATTCATACCATATACTCCTGCCAAAAAAGTCAAAGGTATAAATATAGCAGAAAATATTGTTAGAACTTTCATGACATCATTTGTTTTATTCCCAATGCTTGAAAGATATGTTTCTAGCATATTGGAGCATATGTCCCTATAGGCTTCAACCAAATCAACAATTTGCACAACCTGATCATTGACATCTGCTAAATAATACCTTGTATGTTCATCAATTACATCGAATTCATCCCTAGACAAACTACCTGTCACATTTCTCATATGATAGAGCAAAGTTCTCATATAGATAAGCTGTCTTTTTATAGAATAGACTCTGTTTAAAAAATCTTTGGAAGGATTGCTTAATAAATTATCTTCAAGATTCTCAATTTCTTCTTCCATTTTCTCTATCGTTACAAAATAGCCATCCACTATTAAATCCAATATATAATATAAGAGGTCATCCGATCCATTTTTTCTTAAACTCGTTAAATCCTCTATTGTAGAGTATATATCTGTAAAAGCCTCTAATTCAGATTCTCTGAAAGTAATCAGCTTGTCTTTAAATAGGATGAAAGAAACTGGTTGCGTTAACAATTCACTCTTTATAAAATCGGTAGTTTTTACTTTTACGAATAAATAATCTTCATAGTCCACCATTTTTGGTTTTTGACTTTCGTTTATTATATCCTTTAATACGAGCTTATGTAAATGAAGGCCCTTGAAAACTTCTTCAATAGAAATTTCATCTTTTAAGCCAATGAAATCAAACCATTTTACCCCATCTTCATCTGAAAAAAATTTTTCCTCAAAGTCAGTAATCTCTTTGCTCTCACATTTCTGGCTATTATATTGAGTGTACAAAACTTTATAATCACAATTTGCCATAATTAGCACCCTCTTTTATCAAATTCCATCTATGTATCTAAGGTTATTATAGCATATCGAATTCATTTATCTCAGCAGAAAAGGGAGCTTTCGCTCCCAAAAACATTTATAACTATTTCCCCCTACAAAATATCAATATGCTCCCCTGCAAGTGCTTTGTTCATACTCCTTATTGCGCAAAACTTACCACACATGGAACAGGTATCTTCATGTTCGGGTTTCCTATCTGCGCGAATTGCCTTTGCCGTTTCCGGGTCTATTGCACATTCCCATTGTGTTTCCCAATCAAAGGTTCTTCTCGCATCTGCCATTTTGTCATCTATCTCCCTTGCCCCTCTTACACCCTTGGCGATGTCTGCTGCGTGGGCAGCAATCTTTGATGCGATGATACCTTGTTTGACATCCTCTAAATTCGGTAACGCAAGGTGTTCCGCAGGCGTTACATAACATAAAAAGGCTGCGCCGGATGACGCTGCAATAGCACCTCCGATTGCCGATGTAATATGATCGTAACCGGGTGCTATGTCCGTTACCAAGGGTCCTAACACATAAAAAGGTGCACCATCACAGATTGTCTGCTGAATTTTCATGTTGGCAGCAATTTGGTCAATAGGCATATGCCCAGGGCCTTCTACAAGGACCTGCACATCCTTTTCCCATGCTCTCTTGGTAAGCTCACCAAGTCGCACAAGCTCTTCAATCTGAGCTACATCCGAAGCATCCGCGAGACACCCCGGTCTGCAGGCATCACCTAAGGATATTGTCACGTCATATTCTCGGCATATATCAAGTATTTCATCATAGTATTCGTAAAAAGGATTCTCTTCGCCTGTCATACTCATCTAGTCAAATATCAAAGAGCCACCCCTTGATACGATGTTCATTTTTCTTTTATGTGTCTTTATTTGCTCTATGGTTTTTCTTGTGATCCCGCAGTGCAAAGTAACAAAATCAACCCCGTCTTCAGCATGAAGCCTTACTACATCAATGAAATCCTTTGCCGTTAGGGTATGTAAATCTCTCTGATAGTGAATAACGGCATCATATACAGGTACTGTTCCTATCATAGCTGGACATTCTGCTGTAAGCTTTCTACGGAACGGAATAGTATTCCCATGTGAGGATAAATCCATCATTGCATGGGCTCCCATATTAACTGCTTCCATTACCTTTTGCATCTCTATATCATAATCCTTGCAGTCTTTTGAGACTCCCAAGTTTACATTTATCTTTGTTTTCAGCATAGAGCCGACCCCTTGTGGATCAATGCATTTATGATTTTTGTTTGCACATATGACTACTTTTCCGGTTGAAAC
>CAYSBC010000145.1:0-2440 GCA_964429195.1 uncultured Eubacteriales bacterium
GAAGAGATCTCCGCCGAATAAAGATAAACTTTGTCAACCAAAATAAAATGGTCCTTTTTGAACCATATTACGACATTATTATACATCCTCTTACCGAAAATATCAAGGAACCGGGATTTACATTTTCTCCGGTGCCGATATGGCAAGGATCCCAAGGGCGTTGGCTATTACTATTTTAGTAGCCTCTATTAAAGCAATCCTGGCCATCATAAGGCTTTCGTTTTCGTTCATTACCCTGCACTGGTTATAGAATATATGAAATTGCGACGCTACCTCCAGCACATACCGCGTTATCCTGGTAGGTTCTATAGTCATAGCTGCCCGGGTGATCTCCTCGGGCAATTCCGCAAGTTTTCGCCCTACTTTTACAGTTGATTAAAGTTTAAGTATGTAAGCTTTTGTGGTACCAGCGCCGTTTGGGCGGTTTTTTTATGTCAAATTTTATACATTTGCACATTGTAAACCGTTGTAAAGTATTGTATAATAGAATAAAGTGGAGGGGGGGTAAATATGTTCCTCAAACAGGTTAAACAAAAAAATGGTCGTATCAACATTAGTTTTGTCCACGGTTTTAGAGATCCTATAACTAAACAAACAAAGCATAAAGTAATTGAACGGCTGGGATTTGTAGATGAATACGAACACATTTATGAAGATCCCATCGCACATTTCAAAGAAGTCGCAAGATTACGAACACTTAAAATGCAAGAAGAAGAGAAGAAAGAAGAAATTCACCTAGGGTCCGTTTTTGATGATGAGCCCTTGGCGATTAATGAAGATGCAATAAAACTATTAGGTAATATCCCTTTAAGTTCAATTTATCATGAGCTTAGCTTAAATCAATTCATTATCAACCGTCAGCGCAGTCTAGCAATGGACTATTCATTAAACGATGTAATGCAGCTATTAGTTTACACACGGATCCTATCTCCTGGCTCAAAACGACATAGCTTTACACAGAAAAATAAATTGGCGGGTTCTTACAGATGTGATGAATATGATGTTTATAGAGCGCTGGACTATTTTGATAGGTTCACAGAGGATCTCCTTGTACATCTACATGAGAGTGTATGTATTCGCTACCAACGTAAAACAAGAGTAGTATTCTACGATGTGACTAACTTTTACTTTGAAATTGATAAAGAAGACAATTTCCGGCGGAAAGGAATGTGCAAACATAATACCCGCAAGCCCCTTGTTCAAATGGGATTACTCCTAGATGAGGATGCTATTCCAATTACATATCGCCTTTTTGAAGGTAATACCCACGATAGCCAGACTTTTATGCCTATCATACAAGAAACGCGTCGGTCTTATGCCCTTGGTAGGATTATTACAGTAGCCGATAAAGGGCTAAACAGTGGAGACAATATAGCGTTTTTAATGGCCAAAGGGGATGGCTTTATCTTTTCACAGAAGGTAAGGGGTGCCGATAAAGAGCTTCAAGATTATATTTTTGATCAAAGTGACTATAAGAATGTAAGTGGTGCCGTCAAGCAGGTGGACGCCTGGATGGAACGGGACGGAAACGCTGATAAGCCAGCCTTTTTCATGAAATCAAGACCTTTCCCCCAGCGATTCTGGGTAACCCATGGCGATGATAAGAAAAGAAAAGTTCCATTAGATGTTAGGCAAATTGTATGCTACAATGGGCTCTATGCAAAGCGTCAAAGGCATAAACGTGCTGCTATTTTAGAAAAGGCGCGAAAGATTGTGGATCACCCCTACCGGTATACCAAACAAGAAGCCAAAGGTGCTTTACGATATGTTAAAGAAATTGAATTTGATAAAAATACCGGGAAATGCTTAAACACTAGAAAAATACCTTATCTGGATGAAAAGAAAATTGCTGAGGATGAAAAGTATGATGGCTATTATGCAATTATCACCAGTGAAATGGATATGAATCCACTAGATGTTGTGAAAACCTATCACGGGCTTTGGGAAATAGAGCATAATTTTAGAATTACCAAAAACGATCTTCAATCACGGCCTGTTGAAGTATCACTAGAGCAGCGTATCCGTGCACATTTTCTAACCTGTTTTATTGCCTTGTTGGTTCTAAGACTTTTAAGTAAAAGGCTAGGTGAAAACTACGCACCCGAGCAGATAATTAATTCCCTCCGTAAATATCGAGCCTGTCATATTACCGACAATGTTTATAGAGTTACTTATTATGATGAACTTTTAAAAGACCTAGGTGAGGCATTAAACCTTACTTTAAAGCGTAAATATTTGACTGCTGGTGGGCTCAGGCAACTTGTTGCAGATTCTAAAAAGAAGTTTTAATAATATACAACGAAATCCAGAAATAAAGAAACCTCCGTAAGCACTGATAAATAAGTGTTTGCAGAGGTTTTTTGCTGTTTTTACTGTAAAAGTCGAGATTACATCTGTTTAAATTATATAATGGGTAGCACTTCTAATCTATTGACCAAAA
>CAYSBC010000146.1:0-2434 GCA_964429195.1 uncultured Eubacteriales bacterium
TTTACGCTTATGCGTAGCCATTTTATGTCTTTTTCTTTTTTTTCCGCTTGGCATAATTTTATTTTTTATTATATATTAAATATCATTTTTTTACAACTTGTACAAAAGCCTTGGAAGGTTTAAATACAGGAACATTATGAGCAGGAATAATAATAGTAGTGTTTTTAGAAATATTACGAGCTGTTTTCTCTGCTCTTTCTTTAACGATGAAGCTGCCAAATCCTCTTAAATACACATTTTCGTTCTCAGCTAAAGCTTCTTTAACTGTCGCCATAAAAGCCTCAACAGTTTCCAATACAACTTTCTTCTCTATTCCGGTACCATCCGCAATTTGATTAACAATGTCTGCTTTTGTCATTTTAATAAGTTTTTTAAGTTAATATTTTTCTTTCAATATTAAATTGAATAATTTTTAAAATTCAGAATGCAAAGATATTGTTTTTTCTTCTGATAGTAAAATATTTGATGCAAAAAAAGCAAAAAAGTCTTGTGCCTTACTATTTTACGCTTCTTTAATCCATATTTTTCTACTGAATATTTATAGCCATTAGTAGAAAATCCTAGCGAAAGATTAGAATTGTAATATAAAGTTACTAAGGTATTTTGACTACAGATTTTTTAATATTGAAAAATACATTACTTTTGCAATAAATAATGAATGAGAAATAGCACATGAAAGCATTAATTGACCCTATTGATCGAGAAGTATTAAAGAGTGAATTAATCGATAAGAAATTTTTACGGCCAACGAATAAAGCAGGTAATAAAATTTATATTGTTACGGCTCATGATTCACCTAACGTAATGCGCGAGATTGGGCGTTTGCGTGAATTATCTTTCCGTGCAGGAGGTGGCGGTTCTGGAAATGAGATTGATACTGATGAATACGATTTTTTGGAAAAACCTTATAAACAGCTCATTGTATGGGATCCGGATGCTGAGGAAATTATAGGTGGCTATAGGTTTATTTTTGGCCCTGATGTAGCTGTAGATGAGCAAGGACAACCTGGCTTTGTGATGTCACATTTGTTTACTTTCAGCCAGCAGTTTGTTACTGAATTTATGCCGCATACCATAGAATTAGGAAGAGCATTTGTACAGCCTGATTATCAGACTACTAAAATGGGCTTAAAAAGTCTGTTTGCTTTGGATAATCTTTGGGATGGTTTGGGTGCATTGATACATTCTATTAAAGGAGCTAAATATTTTGTTGGAAAAGTTACTGTTTATAAAGAATATCCTGTCCTCTGTCGTGAATTAATATATGAGTATTTAAACAAACATTTTCCTGATAAAGACGGTTTGGTAACGCCTATAGATCCAGTTGAAGTAAGTAAGCAATCGCAACAAATTGCTAAAACAGTTTTATTGGATAAAAAGGCCGATGCTGATTATAAACTTTTAAATAAGGCCATACGTGCTGAAGGGCAGAACATCCCTGCTATGTTCAATGCTTATATTGGCTTGACGAATACTATGCGTTTCTTTGGTACTATAAAAGATGATGAATGGGGGTCAGTATATGAAAGTGGTATCATGGTAACTATGGATGATTTATTGGAAACAAAAAAGCAAAGATATATCCAACCTTACATAGAATATCTAAGAAAGATGATGGATGAAAGGAAAGCCTCTCGGCAAGCAGCAAGGGAAGCCAGAGGTGTACAGCGCGTGATTAGATCAAAACAAAGAGAGAATAAGTCGATTATTAGAAGAAAGGGTGGTAAATAACGGAGAGAGAATCACTCCTATGTTCGCATGTTTTGCGTAACCTTATACATGCTTTTCTGCCATGTAAGAAGAACGAACAAAAGGACCACTTTCCACAAACTTAAACCCTTTTTGCAAAGCAACAACTCTATATTCTTCGAACTTATCAGGATGTATGTACTCCGTTACTGGTATGTGCTTGCGCGAGGGCTGCATATATTGTCCAATAGTAAGAATACTGCAATTATGTGCCCGAGCATCATCCATTAATTCAAGAATTTCGGTTTCGGTCTCACCCAAACCCAACATAATGCCTGTCTTAGCCCTATAACCCCTTGAAGCTATATGCTCCAATACAGACAAACTCCTTTCATACTTGGCACGAGAGCGCACCAAAGGTGTAATGCGTCTGACTGTCTCTAAGTTATGAGAAACCACATTAGGGTTTTCTTCAATGATTAAATCTATCAATTCGGTTTTACCATTGAAATCCGGAATCAACACTTCTAAGGTTGTGTTAGGGTTTTTCTCTTTGATAGTCCGGATGGTTTCTGCCCAAAATGAAGCACCATAATCTTCTAAATCATCCCTGTCAACAGAAGTAATAACGGCATGTTTTAAATTTAGTTCTTTAATCATTTCGGCAACCATACGTGGCTCGTAAGGATTAGGAGGCAAAGGCTTGCCCGTAATGGTGTTGCAGAACTTGCAAGCACGTGTACAA
>CAYSBC010000147.1:0-2351 GCA_964429195.1 uncultured Eubacteriales bacterium
CCACGAGTTGTTAAAGATTAGCATCAGGCCGTATTATATCTTTCATGCCAAATCAGTCAAGGGCACGAGCCATTTTGTAACAAAGATTGATGACGGAATCGAAATAATGGAGCATTTAAGGGGTTATACATCAGGCATGGCTATCCCCTGGTATATCATCAATGCTCCAGATGGTCACGGCAAAACACCTGTTCTGCCACACTATCTGGTCTCATTAGGCAGGGACTATGTCATGTTTAGGAACTGGGAAGGGCAGGTTTTCAAGTATCCCAAT
The DNA here is from genome assembly GCA_964429195.1 of uncultured Eubacteriales bacterium. Lineage (GTDB taxonomy): Bacteria > Bacillota > Clostridia > Peptostreptococcales > JAAYPU01 > JBBAFM01. The sequence continues at coordinate 275 of CAYSBC010000147.1, forward strand.
GGATACGGGTATGGTGGTTAAAAATTGTTGCTGCATCGTCTGATCTATAACTTGAATTTTTCACCTAAATGAAATAAAAAGAGCCCGTATACTATATATAGCAGTAGGTATGGGCTTTTTGTAATTATCATAAAGTTGTAGTGCTACACCTTAACTTTTAGTCTCGGATATAATCTTTTTAATTTCACCCAAAGTCATAAATCTTTTTGAAAAATCTACATCCACAATGTCACCAAGCTCCTTAACAATCTCATTAAAATAATCAAACATATAATAATTCTTATCGACATACGTTCCACTAATATTTTTCATTGTCTCAATTAGTTTGTTTGAAGAATACTTGCGTTCCACTTGATTTTCCAACAACCTCAATAGAAGAAGTGATACAAAACAAGTCAGAAAATGCCCCTCAATATGATCCACCAAAGATACATGTACAGGCCTTGTTTCCAATTCAGACTTAGTGATTTTAAATGTCTCCTCAATCTTCCATAAGTTCCTGTAAGCATTTAATATCTCTTCATTTGGCATCCTTAACTCACTTGTCACAATTACATAATAACCATCATACTGTTCCTCTTCAGCTATTTTGTCATTATTAATAGAATGAACCTTTGCTAACTTAGCATAGACCTCACCAGTTTTCTTATCACAGGAAGTAGATGCAATATACTTAACTGCCCCTTTTGACGGAAGCTTCCCTCCTTTAGCGTTTTTAATCAACTTTGTAGCCTTTAAAATAGCCTTATCTCGTTCATGCTTAGCCTTTTTATCATAATCAGGACTATAAAAGGCAATCTGCTTTTGATCAATATCTACCTGAACCCTTTTGCCTTTATCATTTTCCACCCAGATTCTAGTTGTAACAATTCTAGATTTAAGTTTAAACCCATCTGCGGACTCTAGATAATCATCCTCTGATAGAACATAACTTCTTAACTCCTTAGAACCACCCCTAACAGTTTGGGAATAAATATAGCCGTTTTTATTGGCAATATTGTAAGCGATGTTTTCTCCCGTATTCATTCCCTTATCGGCCACAACAATAACACGGCCAAAATTATACTCATCCTTAAGCTCATGTAAGACAGGCATTAAAGTAGTAGAATCATTAGTATTTCCCTCAAATAGCTTGTATGTAATAGGTAAGCCGGAATTATCCATCAACAGACCCATCTGAACAATCGGGGTAGTCTTATGCTCCTTAGAAACTCCCTTTTTCCTGAAATCATCAGGTTCTTTAATCTCAAAATAATAATTGGTAACATCGTAATAAACCCTGCTGGTATCCCTGCCATAAATCATCCTAACCAGCTCATGGATATTAAGCAGCAAATCATTTTTATACTTGCAAAAATAGCCCAGCGCTCGATAAACACTATTAAGATGAAACTTGTAATCTAAAAAATACTTATCCATATTTTCATAGGCGCATTTTTTTGAACCAGGGTATAAAACCCTGGAATAAACCAACATTTGAAAAATATTATTAAGCGAATACTTGATGTTCAAATTTCTTTGCCTATTGAAAAAGAACGTGTGGATTTCCAGCTTATGATAAAAATGACTTAAAACACAAAACCCAAGATTTTTTCTTAACACATTAGATGAATCAATTGTATCACCTGGGGGAAAGCTAAAGTCTAAAGAAAGCTCCTTTTTCTTAGCTTCTTTAGTCATTTCTATAGCCAGGTTGGTAAAAAAAGCAATTGGGTCGTCATATTCCTTTTGCAGCTCATCTAAAAAACCAACACTTTTGACTTTTCTTTGCTTAGGTCTTTTAGAATAAGGATCCCTGTAACCCTCGACAATGGATAAATACAGCCTTCCATTTGGGCGTTTATCTTTTTTTAAAAACATAATCATCACCTGCATATATTATACCATAGAATTACATAGAATAACATACCTAAGATTGATATTTGACAAAAATATATCCTTGTATCTTATGTGGTGACAAGGATTGGAGGTTTTCTATTTAGTTATTTGGTGAAAAATTCGGGAAAAGGCGTGGGTTTATTTAATTTATCTATAAAAGGCATTGCGGCACATGCTGGAGAGGCACCTGAAAAGGGTG
>CAYSBC010000148.1:0-2332 GCA_964429195.1 uncultured Eubacteriales bacterium
CAACTGTTTTTGTAGAAGCACCATGCAGCATAAGTGTTTTAATTGAAATTCAATGTGACAAGGAGGAGTAGATTATGTTCATAAGAGGGACAAGGATTCCGAACTATGTCTTTAAGTCAGCACAAGAAGAAAAAAGCATTCTGCAAGAAGTGATCGAGAGGTTGTGGTATGCTACAAAGAGTGAAATAAGTGATAAAATAGGTGATGAGCGCGGAGTTACCACCTACGCATCTGCTGTATCTGAGATTCGTATCAGTGACGTGGAAAAAGATAGATTGGTTAAAGCGTTTGATATGGATGAAGAAATAGTTACAGACACAGAGATAGGAATATTTTTGCAAGAATATCTGCTTTATGAAGATATTGATTATTCTGATATGTGGCGTGTAGTGGGAGAAAAGAAGGACTTTTTTAATACTTTGGCAGAGCAACAGGTAGAAGATTATACAGGAGGAGAGCTTTTACAGCTTGACCATAAGGAAGTAAGTGTAAAAGATAATACTATTTACTTATCTTTTGATTACACCACATATATGTCTAATTCTGCTATGAAAGAACAGTGGGATGGTGGCTATTAATTTTTTATGAATTGGTACGCTCAGGCACAGAAAAGTCAAGAAGGTGTTAAGCCTTCTGATATATTTTCTTTTTATGCTGCAAGCTCTTTATCTGATGAAGCACTTTTAGAGAGCCCAAAGATATTTTATGCTGCCATTGATAGATTAAATAAGATGAGGGAATATTATCTTCAATTCCTTAAGAAAGAAATTATAGAAGAGCTTACTCATGCAGTAGATGATTTTGATGAGTCAATGGATTATATTAGCCCTGAAAACAAAAATGAAGCTTATCTTCGCATTAAGCCTGAATATGATATAAGTTTTGAGACTTGGTTTGAGGAATATTACCCTGATTATACTGATGATGTTGATGATGCTCCTTGGTATTATGAAGATGAGTATGATGAATTTATGCAAAATGTTGAATATGAGTTAGATCCCCAAGTTGAACAGCAGATTAAAAGAGCTATCTATCAATTCAAAAATTCTTCTGATTATAGTTATACTTTGATACAGGAAATAAAAGATTTTTTTAATTCCTTGCCATGGGCACATAAGAAATTACATATATTAAATACAACTGGAGAGGAAGGATATGCGTATGGAGGGGATAAATGGGCGGAGATAACTCAGTGGTTTTGGGTTCTTTATAACACTCCACCAATTGAATTGAAAGATTTTAATTCAATACAGTTTTTTAGACAACTTTCTACTGTGATAGACACAATTCATTCTTTGTATCATAATAATGCGAATGTATTGATTGACTTGCCAAATGATGAGGGATTTTGGTTGACTCAAATCTTGGATATTGTGAAGCATTCTCCTAGTCAGGCAGGGCTTTCTTATTTTGTACAAGATGAGGATTTGTCTAAAGCTATAAGAAGAGACGTTATGAGTAAGGGAGAACAGCTTCCAACGAATAGGGCTGAATATATAAAGCAAGTTATTCATAATTTTGCTACTGAGATTCAGAATAAAAATCAGTCAAGCAATGGGGGACAGACAGCAGTAGCTGTATCTGATTTTGTTTCGAATATAGCTTATGCTCCCATACTTCAAGTGATATTGGAGCTTTCCACAAATGAAATCGTGTCTCAGGGTATTTGGACTGGTTTGCTATATAATCCTAAGTTGTGGCAATATGAGGGCTTAATTTTACAATTGCTGCAAAAATTGGCTGAAGCATGGGGCATTGAAAAAGCATTAGTTTTAATTAAAGATGCTGGAAAGAGGTTGTTATCATATAAAACTAAATATAGTCCCGATTTTATATCATTTTTGAACAACATAGGAGAGACAAGTAAGAGAAATGAGGTTTTGCAATATCTGCATGAAAAAAAGATTTCGTAGGTGAGAAAATGACAGTTTTAGAAATTTTAACCCCAAAAATGCTGGATTTTATAGAACAAAAGCTAAAAGGAGATTATGCCTATCAGTTATTGAAGCAGAAAAAGAAAGCTACACAAGTTCTTCATGAACTTGAAGATATATCTGTATTTATTGAATTTAACCGAGATCAAGATATTGTTTGGGGTGAGTTCAACCCACACAAAAAACAGATAACTCTTAATGCTAATATGGACCTTTTATATGAGCCTTGGGGAGTGCAGAGTTATGATGATATAGATGATGATTTTGAGTGGAATGACGATGTTGGATACGGGGATTATTATACAGATGAGGATAAGACTTTACACACCAATAAATTTGAGGCTTTATTATTACATGAAGTGCTGCATGCTTTGCATTATATTATTGGAATTGATATG
>CAYSBC010000149.1:0-2331 GCA_964429195.1 uncultured Eubacteriales bacterium
TATCAATTGAATTTTTCCCAATGTCGTGAAGCAAGCCGCTGGTTATTAGCTTACGTATTTCAAACTCGGAAAGCTGCATTGCAATACCCAGGGCTTCACATAGTCTGCCCACCCTGTTGGAATGCGTCTCCATTTTCTCTATTTTTATACAGTTGGAACATTGGGTCATATGAATTACATTATTTGCCTTATACCTATGTATATCAATAACAGTATTTCTATACATTTGCTGTCAACACCCTTCCGTTTTACTCCTTCTATTCTTCAAAACTCCCAGTACCAGCATTGCCGAAACCAATTGAAGAGCCATAACTATACTGACCGAGGTTTGTATATTTCCCGCGAACCAGAGTAAAAAAGCGACACTTAGAAGCAGCGCAAAGAGGATACGTGCTCTTCTTTTGTAGATTACTATTTCTATCTGTCTTAAGGGTTTGTTTAGGTCCTCCACAGGTGCAAGCCAAAATATGATCATTGCTGCGCAAAGCGAGATGATTAAAATAATAGAAAAATTCCAGGGAATCAGTTTGACTCCCATAAGCACTATAAATATAACAGCATTGGACAACCAATAGCACTTTAGTTGTGTACTGGCGTGATACCCTCCTGCATATGACCTAATGGGAATATAGGAAAGCATAAATACAACGCTTTGCCATAGCATTCCCAGGATAAATCCTATCAGAATTGCAGATAAAGCATTTATGATCATAAATACCCCTTGCTCTAATCCATACTGGTATAGAGCTTTATCTTCTAAGGGTACCACGCCTGTAGCGATCAGCGATTCGATAACTTTATCGGATACATTGGTTTTCATTAGAACCTGCGGAGCTTATCTGCGCCTTCCGGAAGCTTTGGCTGGTGCATAATAAAGAAACAAACTTGAGTGACATTTGCGGCAGTAACCATCAGTGCCAGGCTTGCAATAACTCCCCCGAACTTCACCATAATATTTTTCAATGCTATTTCCTCCCTTTATCAAAAGAATCGTCCAATATTTTTACTATAGCAAAAAAGTAGTTTTATGCCGAAGATTGTCGAAATCACTATATTGTTTTGTAGTAACCCAAAGAAAGCTTTGCTGATTTACGGAAGAAAAAAAACAATTAATCTACGTACATTAATACTGTGGCGGAGAAAACGTTTCTGCTATGATCCACGGTCATTGTCCCATTATACTTAGGTATAGCTTTCTTAATGTTTACTAGGCCGATTCCATGATTGCTCTTATCTTCTTTCGCTGTTATAAACCTTCCGTTTTCCTCTCTTAATTCACCTATATACGGATTATCTACTTGTAGTAGAAGCCGACCTTTATCGTATCTGATATTCACGTTAATATATGGATTTTCCTTCACTTTCGTTGCTGCCTCTATGGCATTGTCAAGCAGGTTACCTAGTATTATCGTCATATCAAAAGAAGGAATCTCTAATCTTTCCGGTATATTTAGATCCAATGTAGTTTTTATCTCTCTTCGATCCGCTTCTTGGAATTTAAAATTAATAATACTGTCTATGATTATGTTTCCGGAGGAGGCGTAATCCTGCCCAGCTTTTATATCTTTCATAATATCAGAAATGTAGTTCAATGTTTGCTCTTTACTGCTGATTTGAACCAGTGAGCTGATTGAAGACATGTGGTTTTTTAGATCGTGCCGAATCTGTCTTGTAGTCTCCAGGGAAGCTTTCATGAGTTCAAGTTGCCTATCGTAATACTTATTTTGTTCCAAGTTCAGGCGGTTTTCCAATCTTTCAGACATAGAAACTGTAATCGCATCATATAGATAAAATGCTGCAAAGTTCACAAGAAACAACAGCAACACCCCTGCCATAACCTGCAAAACGGAAAGTCCTTTTGCCTGAAAAAGTAGCAGGATTACATATAGAGAGGTGGCAGGTATCAACACTATACAAAGCCAATTAGAGTTTGGGACAATTTCTCCTCTTTTAATATTATTAAAGTTGTTAAAGATAAGTACTAAGACGTATGAAAGAATTCTGAAAAAAATCAATCCAAATATCGAAGAATAATTGTTCGTGGAGAAAAGCGGAAAGTTGAAATATCCGGTAATGAGACCCACTATTATTTCCACACTCATAAAAATTAAGTACATAAACATTACAGCCAGTATACGTTTTTTTATTGTAGAATGGTAATTGTATGTCAGACCGATGAGGGTTATCAGATTACTTATCATAAGAACAACCGGCACATTGACAAAAATATATATTAATGTAATAAGTAGATAATACCCTATATATGTCACTAACTCCACCTTTCGATGTGAATTCCTTGTCTCAAAGAAGACTGACATAAACTTGTAAACC
>CAYSBC010000150.1:0-2304 GCA_964429195.1 uncultured Eubacteriales bacterium
GATAGAAATACAAGCGGATTAATCCTCTTTGGCAAAAACAACAGAACAGTTCAATTGCTTAATAAAATGATTAAGGAAAAGGGTTATATTCGAAAATTCTACCTTGCCATGGTTGTTGGAGATGTGAAAAACAAGATGATTGTAAAAGGTCAACTTGTGAAGGATGAAAGTAAAAACAAGGTCAGCCTTGCAAAAAAGTTGAATGAAAAAAGTGTTGAGTCCGAGACAATTTTCAGACCTCTTCGGGGCAACGGAACCTATACCTTACTAGAAGCAGAGCTCATTACAGGTAGGACCCATCAGATAAGAGCACACTTAATGGAGAAAGGATATCCATTGTTGGGCGATGACAAATATGGTAATATAGAAATAAATAAATTCATAAATAAAAGATATGGACTCCATAGTCAATTTTTACATGCTTATAAGATTGTTTTCGAAAAATCGTTGGAGCATCTAGAATATTTACAAGGACAAGAAATTAACTCCAAGCTGCCTGTGCTCTTGGAGAATATAGAAAAAGATTTATTAAAGGATAGGAGAAGAAAACTAGAATGAGTCAGAGCATACTTGAATGGACAAAGACTATTGCTATATCCGTTATTATAGCATTAATTATCACAGCATTTGTAAGACCTACGTTAGTTATGCAATATTCTATGCATCCAACTATTGAAGAACATGATTATCTCTTAGTCAACAAAGTTGCTTATAAGTTTAAAGAAGTAAGCTTTGGAGATATTATTGTTTTTGAAAGTGATTTACTCACAGAGGATGGGAAAAACAAGCAATTGATTAAACGTGTTATTGGTGTCCCCGGAGACGAGCTTGAGATTAAAGAAGGGGTTGTCTACAGAAATGGAGAAGCCTTAGAAGAACCTTATATCAATGGAGATTATACAACCGGTTATTTAGAAAAGATTCAAATCAAAGAAGATGAATTGTTTGTAATGGGTGACAACAGGCCCAGCAGCGTAGACAGCAGGAATGCGGAGGTAGGCACTGTTCCCATTGGGAAAGTTATGGGAAAGGTTTTAATTCGTCTTTTTCCGTTTAATAAAATAGGTTTTGTGGAATAATAAAAGCATGCTCCAAGAAAATGGAGTCCAAAATAAGTTTGCAGGAAGGATGACTTCCATGGCTAAGAAAAAGAAGAGAGCTATGATAAATTGGCTCATGACGATTATTATTTCACTCATGATTGTATTAGTTTTCACCATGTTTGTAAGGCCTTCAATTGCTAAGGGTAAAACCTTTTATCCTATTCTAGGTGAAAATGATTATGTTTTAATGAACAACATGCCTTACGTATTTTCCCAACCCCAGTATAATGACATTATCATTTTGAAAAGCAGTTTGTTATCCATCGATGGAAGCAAAAGAGATTTAGTGAAAAAGATTATAGGTTTACCAGGTGATAAAATAGAGATTAAAGATGGGAAATTCTATCGAAATGACGTATTCATAAAAGCGGATGTATCGCCGGATGAAAAAATTCAATCTATGAATCCTCTTGTGATTGCAGAAAATAAGGTATTTGTCCTAGGGGATGAACATATTAAGAGTCATGACAGTAAGGATATTCCATTCGGTGAGGTTTTGATGGAGGATATCAAAGGGAAAATTATTATACGTTTATTTCCTATCAATCAAATGGGTTATATTCGTTAAAACAAAGTGTGACCTAGGTGAAAATCCTGGGTCAAAAATGTCCGTAAATCTTGACACTTTCCCATGGATGTGTTAATATATTTTGTAGGAATCTTGTAATAAAAGCTGATTGAGGAAGGTGAGCCAGTGGCTAGAAAAAAAATAATAGCGAACAATAAAAAAGCCAGACACGATTATTTTATTGAAGAGACCTACGAAGTCGGTATGGTATTATCCGGGACAGAGATTAAATCCATACGTGCTGGGAAAATCAACCTCAAAGAAAGCTATGCAAAGATTGAAGGCAATGAAATCATTGTCTACAATATGCACATCAGTCACTATGAACAAGGAAATATCTACAACAAGGATCCTATAAGACCTCGAAAACTTCTTCTTCATAAGAGTGAAATAAGGAAGCTTATAGGGTATACAACCCGTGAAGGACTCACCTTGATCCCGTTATCTGTCTATATTAATGAAAGAGGGATAGCCAAGATGGAATTGGCTGTAGCACGAGGTAAAAAGCTTTATGATAAACGCGATACCATGGCCCAAAAAGATGCTAATCGAAAGATAGAGCAACAAATGAAGGCTAAATGGTAACCCTAACAAGGGGGCGTAAAGGTTTCGACGGGGGTATTGAAGCCGGAG
>CAYSBC010000151.1:0-2303 GCA_964429195.1 uncultured Eubacteriales bacterium
CTGAAATTGAGATTATTGATCATGTGGATAAATTCTTAACATTAAAAGGACTACAATTGATTCATGAAAGAAATAAATAGCCATAGAACTGGCTTTAAAATTGATGAATACCTTCGAGAAAATCCTTTTGTATTAGGACCCATGGCCGGGGTTACAGATAGCGTTTTTAGAAGATTATGTAAGAATTTCAAATGTGGCATCATGTTTTCTGAAATGATAAGTGCAAAAGGACTCTTTTATAATGATAAAAAGACCGAAATCCTTTTAAAAGCGACAGAGAGTGAGAGGCCACTGGCTTATCAGATTTTTGGGTCGGAACCAGATGTGATGGCTCATGCTGCAAACCGTTTATCAGACAGAGAAAATGATATTATTGACATCAATATGGGTTGTCCCGTAGCCAAAGTTGTTAAAAATGGAGATGGCTCGGCCTTGCTGAGGGAACCCCTATTAGTAGAAAAAATAGTCCAATCTGTAGTACGCGTTTCCCCAAAGCCTGTAAGTGTGAAAATCAGATTAGGCTGGGATGCGAAGACAATTAATTTTATAGAGATAGCTAAGATAATCGAAGCTAGTGGTGCAAGCCTTTTAACAGTTCATGGTAGAACAAGAGAGCAGTTTTATAGTGGGTTGGCAGACTGGGAAAGTATAAAACAAGTTAAGGAAGCGGTCAAGATACCTGTAATTGGCAGTGGGGATGTTTTTTCTGCCACAGATGCTATCGAAATGATAAAAAGAACAAACTGCGATGGTGTTATGATAGCAAGAGGAGCCTTAGGGCAACCTTGGATATTTGAAGAAGCCTTGCATCTTTTAAATGGATTAGACTACAAAGAACCGGATATCCATACAAGAATAAAGCTTATTAAAAAACATATATGTCTACTAGTACAGGATAAGGGAGAATATGTGACTATCCGAGAAATGAGAAAGCATATGGGGTGGTATTTTAAAGGACTCCACGGAGCTGCTGATATAAGAAGACGAATCAATACATTAAACAACATAGAAGAGGTCATTCTTTTGCTCGACAATTATTTAAATGAATAATAGGATCATGGAATTATACAATAAAAATAATGATATTATTCTGAATAAATAAAAGGAATGAGCATATAATTTATAAAAATTAAGTAGTAATGAATATTATATAATAAGGAATAGAGGTTAAAGGAGAAATAAAATGAATAATGACGTGCTATTAACCAGACAAGGATATGACAAAATCGAGCAAGAGCTTGAAATGTTAATCACTGTTAGACGTAAAGAAGTAGCAGCCAGGATAAAAGAAGCTATATCCTTTGGGGATTTAAGTGAAAACTCAGAATATGATTCTGCTAAGATTGAGCAAGCTGAACTGGAAGAAAGAATATTAAAGTTAGAAGGCATGCTTCGAAAGGCTATCATTATTGAAGAGGATGCTATTTCGCTTGACAAGGTTAACATAGGGGTGAAAGTAAAAATTAAAGATCTAGAATATGATGAAGTTGAAGATTATTCTATAGTAGGATCAACAGAAGCAGATCCTTATGAAAATAAAATATCCAATGAATCTCCTGTGGGCACAGCCCTAATTGGCAAAAAGGTTGGAGATGTGGTCAAGATTCAAGTTCCTGATGGAACGATTCGTTATGAGGTTCTGGAAATATACAAATAAATAGGTGGTGCTTTATAAATGACGATGGAACAAAGTTTATCAGAGGTATTACAAGTTAGAAGGGATAAGCTACAAAGTCTTAGGGAACAAGGAAGAGATCCCTTTTTGATTGAAAAATATCATGTAACAAATTATAGTCAAAGCATTCAAGAACACTTTGAAGAATTAGAGGGCCAAAGCTTTTCATTAGCTGGGCGCATGATGGCCAAAAGGCAAATGGGTAAGGCTTCTTTTATAGATATTCAGGATAAAGAGGGAAGAATTCAGTGCTATATTCGAAAGGATGCACTAGGAGAAGAGGAATACGATGCTTTTCTAACCTACGATATAGGTGATATCGTAGGGGTTGAAGGTACTGTTTTTAAGACAAAGCATGGTGAGATCTCAATTAAAGCAACCCAATTAATTTTGCTTTCAAAATCTCTTCAAGTTTTACCGGAAAAATTCCATGGATTAAAGGACACTGATTTACGATATAGGCAACGTTATGTTGATTTAATTGTCAATCCGGAAGTTAAAAAAACATTTTTATTAAGATCAAAAATTATAAAAGAAACGAAGAACTTTTTAGATAGAAGAGATTTTCTTGAGGTTGATACACCAACTTTAAGCACAATCGCAGGTGGAGCTGCTGCGAAACCATTCA
>CAYSBC010000152.1:0-2300 GCA_964429195.1 uncultured Eubacteriales bacterium
TCACTCAGATCTGCTTCGGTAAATCCTCTAACTGTTTCATCATCGGTTAAATCTAAGGTTACTCTGTATTCATGTAATCCAAATATATCAAGCCAGTATCTGACGAGTTCAGAGAAATCGTCTAGTTTGGTCATATGTTGTAAAAATAGTTAGCAATCATTCCGTATTCTTTGTCAAACACAAAAGCTTCTGCACCTTTCTGAGCACCTACAAAACCTTTTCGATAGTGCCAAGCATCCGTGGAAGCCATACTTCTTAAATATCTCAAAACTAAACCACCATGATCTTCTGCCGACACATACCTTACTGTTTTCGTATGATGGATATCACCCATATGCCATTCGGCAAATTTAGCTTGTGCCCATTCCTGACGAGCCTCTTGCTGCATTAATTGTGCTAGTCTTTTTTCACTTTCATTTTTAGAATTACCGTGAGTAAATCCCAAGAGAGTGTTACCATACAACATATACTTTCGAGCCTTAGGACTGTTATCCACGATTACATTCTTATCGTTTGCATACATCGCCCATAACACTTCCCCCAGATAAAAGGTCTTCTGGTAATCATGATTACCTGGGATACTAATGAGTCGAACAGGAGCAACCTCCTTACACTGGTCTATTTTTTCTTTGTATAGCCGCCATCCATTGCGAAAAATCTTCTGCCACCGATCATCGTCATGCTGATACGTTCCATTGGTCGTAGTGGTCGTGGGATAAGAATTATCTGAGTTAAAGAAATCATTTCCTATAGGAATGAGGATCTCTTCAATATCATGGCTTTGCGCTCTCTCCAATAATGTATCAAACGCCTCTGAGAAGCGTTGTTTAGCAATCTTCCAATCATAATCTTCTCCTGTTTCTTCTGCCCAGGCTAATTTTCCTAGGTGTAAATCAAATGTATTAAGTTCAAGCAAACTTCTTCCTTTTTTTCTAGGAGTTGCTTTTACCTTTGGTGAATTTTTAGCAATATCTTCAAGAAGTTCTTTCTTAAAAGTTACCAGATCTAAATCGAGCTTTTTCTTCAAAAACGCTTTAACTTGCCAATTTTGATAACGGGTGCCATACTTATTGGTCATATCCCATTTATTGGCAACCCATCTTTCTATATTCCAAGTTTCCTGGTCTATACTACATGATTCTATTAGGTCATCTAAAGTCTTGACGTGGGCTTCTGCAATTGCTTCTGTTCCTTTTTCTTCCCAAATACTTCTTTCAGGGTTTTCAAAATCTTGCTCTATATCATTCTGTAATTCTTTTTTCAAACGCCCACGAAAAGTTGATTCGGACAAATTTAAAGCTTTGGCAGCTTTTCTTTTTGTGCCGTAAAAAGCTAGTGCCTCACTATACATTTTTACCTTCTTTCGTTGTACTTACGAATTAAATCTTGCTGAAGATCTACGATTCTATCCATCAATTTTGTTTTTTCCTCACCTTCAGCTACCTTCCATTTTCCATATAATTCATTAATGACTTTTTTTCTGGCTTTAGCAAACTCATCCAGACTTAAAATTCCACTACGTTTGCTCTCTCTCAGGTTATCCCATCTTTCCAGCATCTCTGGATCAGCTTCAGATTTAGGTGTTTTGGAAATTTTATTGTATTGATCTTTTTCATCAGCAATTGCATCCAAAATCTCAAAGTACTGTGCGCTTGAGAAAGCAGGTCTTTCCAGCATGAACATAGTACGAAAAATCGGAATTCTATGCAAGGGTGTTTTTTCGCCCCCCATGGAAGAGTGCACGAAATTCGCCATATTCATGATGGATTTGCCCAAACCCCCAAGGAACTGATCCATGTGGTATTGGATGTCATCGGGGTAAAGATCCAGCCATCCCGATTCGTACTTATAACCTCCTGTCCAATCATTGAGAGCATCAGCAAGCCACTTTGTATCCTCTCTTGTCCGAGAGGTGTAGATCTGACTCTTAGGTGTACGATCAGTTGGGAACCTCTCTGGGTGGATGTCACCTCCCCACCAACCTTCATTCAACCATGTGTCTACGATAGGTCTGGCGAATGTTGGGAATACAGTCCTAAATCCAAGGTTTTCATCACCCCAAGGGTTGAAAGATCCAGTCACCTCAGCCGCAAGATTCACAGCCCCATGAAGCAACACATCACTTTGGCTTCTTCCACTTGGATTATTTATTATATCCAAAAGCGTAATCGCCCCTGTATTGAGAATCTTGTAAATGAATGGAACTCTCCAAGCAAAAGCACCCCAATTAGATTGTCCAAATTCTACATACCTGAAAGGCCAAACATCTTTCAAAATTCCTGGGTTCCCTGGAATAGGAA
>CAYSBC010000153.1:0-2276 GCA_964429195.1 uncultured Eubacteriales bacterium
TTTATAATTAATTTTAGCATGAACCTTTTCATGTGTCAAGCGTTTTAATGAAATAAAATTAATCTTTTATTTTATTTCGATTTCTGCTTATAACAGCGCCTTGACAGCCTTTATTGCACCCTCATAATCGACTTCATCCGAAATATTATGGACATATTCTACGTATTGAACCTGATTGTCTTTATCGACTACTACAATGCCTCTTGCTAATAATCTGATCTTGTCCATTACAAATCCATATTTGTTCCCAAAATCTAAATTTCTATGATCCGAAACGACTTGGATATTATCGATTCCATTAGCTCCGCAATATCTTTTTTGGGCAAAGGGTAAATCCACAGTGATGGTTACAATGACAACATCATCGCTGAGCTGGGTAGCTTCTGCATTAAAAAAGGTTGCTTGTAGTGAACAAACCGGCGTATCAATAGATGGCGCCACACTAATAATCTTCACTTTCCCCTCTGTATCTTTATAAAAATCAAACTCGGATAAATCAAGATTAAGGGCCTTAAAGTTGTCGGCCTTATCCCCGACTTTTATTTCATCTCCTAATACACTTACTGGGTTACCTCCAAATAGAACTTCTCTTTTCATTTTTATTCCTCCCTCATCCTTCTTTTTTTTAATCATACCCTGTTAACATTCTTAATAAACACAGTTTGTGTGCATAATATCTATTTTATATCATATTCATTCTATGTAAAAGCATATCTATGAATATAACGAGGAGTTGCTATTTATGAAAAAACAAGCATCAGCTACCGGTTATTTAATAGCACTATCCCTATTACTACTTGGATTTGTGTTTTTCACAGTTTCTTTTTCTTCTCTGCTTTTTATTTTCGATACCCCTATAAGCTTCCTATCCTTACCTGTAGGCCTCATCTCGTCACTTTTACTATTTTTATTTTTTTATAGCAGGACCTACCCTCTATTCAGGTTGTTTTTTATTGTTTCCCTGGCTATACTTTTATTTTTCTTCATGCTATATATTCAAAGCATCATTATTTCCAACTCTTATGATAGCTGGGCTTACCATATGCCTTCCATTATTTCTTTATCCAAGGGCTGGAATCCACTACTTGACCATGTTCATAAAAACCTCAATATTTGGTCCCTACACTACCCTAAGTTCATATGGATTTTCTCGGCGGCTGTTTATTCCCACTTTAATAATCTGATGGCCGGAAAAGCCATTACTTTGATTGTCATGCTCTTAACTTTTTGTATCGCCTTGAATAATTATCATAAAAGCAAGGCATTTCTTTTTCCATCAGGCATCTTGTTCTCGCTCCTCATAGCCGTTAATCCCGTTATCATCGCACAATCTTCTTCCTATTATAATGATGGCATTTTGGGAAATTGTGTAGTTTCTATCCTCCTGCTCTTATACGGCTTGGACAAAAAATATTATAACTTTTATCAAGATACTCCTGTACTTGCGCTTCTTATTATGTTTTCTACTCTCTTGGCCAATATCAAGTATACAGGTTTATTTTATCTTGCTATCATTTTTTCATATTACTTGTTGACATTTTTAAGGAAAAAAATATTATCTTTCGATAGAAGATTCTTCACCTTCCTATTTTTTTTCTTTACTTCCCTTTTGTTAGTTGGTTCTTCTACTTATTTAACAAATATCCACTTTCATCAAAACCCGGGCTACCCAATTGTCGGAAAGGATAAGCTTGATATCATCACCTTGAATAAACCCGATGCTCTTAGGAGTGTCAATAAATATGCTGCCTTTTTCATGTCTAACACAGGAGGTTTAAAAAACTCTATCTCTACAAAGTATCATTATCAGCATTACCCCAATTTATCAGAAAAAGAAATGGAAATACTCCATACTGAAGATTTGAGATGGGGTGGCTTTGGTCCCTTTTTCCAATATATTGCCTATGTCTTTCTCTTAATCTGTCTGCTGTTTTTTATCAATCTGCTCCTGAAATTGTACCGTTTTGAGCTATTTAAAAAGATATGGCAGGATAGCCAGGCTGAGCGCACACTTTTTTTGATTTTTCTTATCTTAATAATGGTAACCCCTGAAATATGGTGGGCGCGCTATATCCCCTTTTTATATCCTTGTTGTTTATTCATTCTCTCGCTGAAAAAGAATATTTTTTCTAAGCCTTCCATGACCAGCCTCTTAATTTTAATGGTTTTAGTTATGGCCATCTACAATGCATCCTTTTTTATTGTTGCTAAATACAATGCTATCGTTACAAACAACACATTATATAAGAAAACTATCCACGACCTCAAAATAAAAA
>CAYSBC010000154.1:0-2275 GCA_964429195.1 uncultured Eubacteriales bacterium
CGATTTAAATACAGCGCCAGAACTTTTCATAAATATCTAAAAGTGGCTAGAACTTTTGCAGATATGGAAGGTGCCATGAAAATAAGGAAAAAAGATATAGCATCTGCACTCATGTCGAGAGATTTGGAAAAGGATAGAGCGCATATGACGGTTATATAGGAGAGTAAAATGGAATACTGGATTTGGTTAAAACAGATTCATGGATGTGGTCCCATCATTCAAAAAAGGTTATTAAATCATTTTGGAAACCCATATCTGATTTATAATGCTTGTAAAGTAGAGCTTCTAGCCATACAGGGTATTGGAGAAACATTAGCTGAAAGCATTCTATCAGAACATTCTTTAGATAAGGCTTATGCTACATTAGAAATAATGAAGAAGAAAAATATTAAATTGCTGACTTACAATGATCCGTTTTATCCAAGTAAGGCCAAAGAATACTCTGAAGCGCCAATTTTGTTATATTACAAGGGAAAAATTAAGAACAATATAGAGGGCGTAGCCATAGTAGGTTCCAGAAGGTGCTCGGGTTATGGCAAAGAAGTTGCTATAGAAGCGGCAGCATTTTTGGCGCAAAATGATATTCCGGTAATAAGTGGAATGGCAAAAGGGATTGACGGCTATGCCCACACGGCTTGTTTGAAAAATGGTGGCTATACAATTGCTTTCTTAGGAAATGGGGTAGATGTTTGCTATCCCAGTGAGCACATAGAATTAATGGAAGCGATTATAGAAAATGGAGCGGTGATTTCAGAGTATCCACCTCAAACGAAATCCCGACCTAGTTTTTTCCCGAGGAGAAATGCTTTAATAAGCAGCTGGAGCAAGAAGGTATTGGTTGTGGAAGCAGCAGAAAAAAGTGGGGCACTTATTACAGCTAAGATAGCAAAAGAGCAGGGCAGGGAAGTATTCGTTCCTCCTCATGAAATTTACAGTAGTACCGGAAAAGGAACGAATAAACTCCTATCCGAAGGAGCCAAAATATACCTCGATCCTTCACAACTCATTTTAGAAAGGAAGTCGGTCATAGAAAACATGGACAAAGTCTTTCTTGAGCCTGCCAGGATTCCTATAGAAAAAAATAATCACCAAACAATGAAGGAGATTACCACCTTTTCACCTCTTGAAGAAAAGATTATTGCATGTATCCACCATACGCCAAAGACTGTTGATGAAATAGGCTATGCCCTTCAAATAAATCAAGCTGATCTTGTAGGATGCATTTCGATTATGGAACTGGAAGGCAAGGTCAAATCGGTAGCTGGTGGAAAATATGGGGTATAGGTCTATCATGATACAGCCAGGCACTTAAGTTGTTAAGTTATAACGGACCGGTGCCTGGTATCTAACTAATTATTGTGAAGGGGAAATCATGTATAATAAAAGAAAGGAGGAATTGAGATGAATGAATTAATTGATAATTTACTGATGTTGATAAAAGAGGCAAAGTACCCGGTGGTCTTAACCGGAGCCGGCATGTCGACAGAAAGTGGGGTTCCGGATTTTAGGTCTGAAAGTGGATGGTGGAGAAGGATGGACCCTACAACTAGTCTCCAATAAACACACTAGATGCCAAGGGGGAGGTATTACTCACCATCCTCTCATCCCTTGCCCAGGATGAAAGTAGGTCCATTAGCGAGAACTCCACTTGGGGGATTAGAAGACGCTTTGAAAATGGACAGTTCAAGATGAGCACTAAACGCTTTTTGGGCTACGACACCGATGAGAAAGGCAAGCTGGTCATCAATCGAGAGCAGGCCAAAATTGTAGAGAGGATTTACGATGAATACCTTTCAGGGAAGATAGTTGACCACATCAAGCGACTACTTGAAAGAGAGGAAGTAAAGAACTGGAATGAAACGACCAAGTAGCATGCGAAAACGATTCAGAGTATGCTCCAGAATGAAAAGTACAAGGGAGACGCAATTTTGCAAAAGAGCTACACCGTTGATTTCCTTACGAAAAAGCGAGCAAAGAATGAAGGACACATTCAGCAGTACCATATAGAAGAAAATCACGAGGCGATTATCGACCCACTGATTTGGGAAGCGGTCCAGCTGGAATACGATAGAAGAAGCAACTACATCGAGGAACATGGGACCAACTCATACTCACACAATCCAGAAAGAAACTTCTTTGCAGGAAAGGTGGTTTGCGGTACCTGCAATCAGGCTTTCACGAGAAAAGGCTGGAAGTCAAAGAACAGCTACAGAAAGGTATGGCAATGCCAAGAACGCTATAAGGTAAAAGGGGTACAGGGCTGCACCAACAGGCA
>CAYSBC010000155.1:0-2247 GCA_964429195.1 uncultured Eubacteriales bacterium
TAGGATTTTCTTTCGTACCACTCCCTTTAGGGGACAGGCTACCTTCCCAGGTACCTCCTTTTTTAAATAGGATCATATCCCCTGGTTGAAAAGTAGTGCTATTGATTTTATTGAGACTTTTCCATGCATTAGAAATTGAAGTGCCACTGTTACTGTCATTCCCGCTTTCATTATCAACATAGTATGTAACTCCAGCTGCATGGATTTTAAAATCAAAGCCAATGCCTGAAAATGCCAATTAAATTAATCCTGCCCCAACAAAAATTTGAGGGATTTTTTTTTGCCATTTATTACTCCTTACTGTTTTTTTCGACTAAACCTTGCTTTCAACAAAGGCTCAACAAGTCTAATCTTTTCTTGTAAAGCCTTTGTCTCATTATTATCAATTCACCTTGCGTTTTCATGTCCGCCACAAATTGCCTTCAAGTTAAGACTATAAGCTATTTATGACAGCAATGAAAATGAATGATGATGTTATTGTGCATTGTCCAGATAGCTTGATTGAAAATTACTTACTGCGGCATCGAGAAGAGCCTTAAGGTCAGCGTCCTTATTAGTAAGGACTTCCTGGATTACTCCATCAAGTATTTGATAAAGCTCTTGAGCATTTATAGGAACTTCAGGTCTCATCCCCTCTCCACCTTTGTCCAAATAGTCATTCCACAAGGTTCGATCGACATTAACATATTCTTCATATATAGCATCTTCAGCGTCGACTCGTTCTTTCTGTGACCATATCTTTAGTGCAGGGGGAAGGACAAGATTACCTGCCTCATTCATATCTTTAAGCCTTAAATTAAGGCCGTCAAGCTCATTTTGATTTGTATCAGGAGTATATCCAATTACGCCCAACCATTTGAATACAGCATCAATCTGTTCAGCAGTTGCATTAGGGGCTACCACATATGCTCCGCCACCCATTACAGGGGTAGAACCACTTTTGCCACCGGGAACAGGGACCATAGCCATGTTGTCCTTATTCATTCCAACCATATTTACCAAGAGATAGGCCCAGTCTTGAAGTCCAAAAGCCATCCCGACTTGGTCGGTTCCAAACATTCCAGCTAAATCATTAACATCAACCAGATTATTTTCCGGCAAAACATTATGAACCCATTTTAGATCTCTTATGTATTTTAGGGCATCTACTGCTTCATTAGAATTGAAAACTGCCTCCCATTTGCCATTAACCTGTTTTTCAAATTCTGCACCATAACTCCATGCTATGTTCATAAACATCCAGCCACCCTGATTTGATTTTGTTGGAAAGAAAAATCCAGGCTTGCCGGTTTTGGCTTTAATTGTTTTTGCCCTTTCAACCAGTTCATCAAGAGTTGCAGGGTATAGAGGAAGACCATCCTTCATGAGACCTGCCTCTTCAAACAGGGGAATGTTTACCATAAGGCCGACATAATAACCGCTGTGAGGTAGAGCATAATATTTATTCCCATCAGAAGCCAAGGCGAGCAAATCTTTGTTCAGCCCTTCTATATAACCGTATTTTGTCATGGCTGAAGTCAAATCTGCTGCGTATCCAGCACTAATTATTTTGTCAATCTCTGTGAAATATGTGTCATAGAGTGTGGGCAAATTCCCTCCGGCAGCCTTTGCTAAAAATGAGTTTACGTCATATCCCCACTCATCTTTTTCAATTGTGATGTATGGATATAACTCATTCATTTTGCTAAGGTATGCATTATAAGTTGCAAGTCCCGCCTCATCATCAGCTTTGGGCCAGTTCCCTATAGTTATAGTTACGGGAGATGGCGTCACGTCTTCGGGTTCTTGAGATTCTAAGCTGGAACTTGAACTGCTTATTGGACCTGTGGATGGATTGCATCCTGTAATTGCTGTAGTAATTAAAACAATTGTCAAAAGGATGAGTAAGATTTTTTTAAACATACGATTACCTCTTTCTTTCTCTTTTTATCTTTAAGGCAGAAAACGCTGGTAATCCTATTTTATATGTTACGGAACGGAGGTTAAAGGTTGCCAATATGTGAAAAGGTGGATTATTGTGCTATATAATGAATTGTCGACAAATATCACACCCGAAATACTGTGCTATATTTCCAGCTGACTTAACCTGACTTCCTCTTGGCCAAACTTAATCAAGGCATCGCCTACTAAGCTTTGAGTGCGCAAAAATATGCCGTCACCCGGACAGAAGAGGTAGAGTCCCAGGGATGACAGAATATACCATGCCGCCATGCTGCCATTATCTTCATCTCCAGGAAACCCATCATC
>CAYSBC010000156.1:0-2202 GCA_964429195.1 uncultured Eubacteriales bacterium
AACAAATACAAAATCTTCTGAAAGTGCGATCAGAATTCAGGATGAACCTATTCGTTTGCTTCAGGAAAAGGCAAAACAATATAATACATATATTGCATTTTCATTCAAGGAAAATTTGGACGGGAAATATAGCAACACCGGTGTTTTAATTGACAGAGCAGGAAAGACTATGGGAACTTATCGAAAGACTCATCTTACTATGTCTGAGATTGAGTATGGTCAGATTCCGGGAATGGATTTGCCTGTTTTTGAAACGGATTTCGGAAAAGTAGCAATTGTGATTTGCTGGGATATGTGGTTTCCGGAATTGGTAAGAGAGTATTTTAAGATGGGCGTAAAAGTACTGTTAAATCCCACTGCCGGATTTCCGGATATTCAAACGAGGGCGAGAGCAATGGATAACGGAATGTATATTGTCAGTGCAGGAGTTATGAACCGTACCAATACAAGACTAACTATTAAAAGTCAATAGGAAAAATGAAAAAGTAAAAAAGTTTTTGTTAGAGAATGAACATTGAAAAATGCATGACAAATAGAGCAAGGCTAGTTGCTCGAAAAAAATATTGAAATAAAAAGATTAAACAGATTTGTATAGCTCGCCTGTTTTCTGCAAATGGAAAATCAATCGAACAAGTTTTTTTGCAGCATGAGATATTGCAACATTGTAATGTTTGCCTTCGCTTCGTTTCTTGTTTAGGTATTCAGAAAAGCATGAATCCCAATTACAAACGAATTTAGCAGCATTAAACAGAGCATATCTTAAGTATCGGGAGCCACGTTTTTCCATATGCGCATAGGTGGACATCAATTGTCCTGATTGATATGTAGATGGTGATAGACCTGCATAAGCAAGTATTTTATCAGGCGTTGAAAAACGCTCAAAATCACCGATTTCTGCAATAATCATAGCAGCCATACGGTAACTGATACCGGGGATTGAAAGAATTGGAGAATTAATTTTATCCATAATTGATTTAATAGAATCTTCAATCTCAGCAATTTCGGAATCCAATTCGCCGATAAGTCTGATTGTATGTTTAAGCTCCAAAGATTTAGCAGGCATAACAGAACCGATAGAATTTCTTGCGGCTTCTCTGAAGCGGATTGCCGTGTCTTGGTTATAACGACCATTGGAAGCTTGATATAAAAGGTTAGTAAGTTTTGTAAGGTGTGCGCCAGCGATATGATGAGCTGAAGGAAACTCCGAAAGCAAGGCATAAATGGATTTCATATGTAGTGTTGAAACAAGCTTTTCGAGTTCCGGGAAGAGAATATTAACAAGTCTTGCAATAGAGGTTTTAAGCTTTGCCCGCTCCTGAACCTTATCAAATCTGTATCTTGTTAATGACTTTAATTCTTCGTTATGATATAATGTGTTTGAGTAGGACTTTAAGTTCACATCAGACATTAACATCATAGCGATAGTATGGGCATCGACCCTATCTGTTTTAGTCTTTCTAAGCGATAGACTTTTTCGGTAAAGATTGGTATGTAGAGGGTTGATAACAAAGGTCGGCAAACCTTTATCAAGAAGATACCCAATAAGATTGTATGAGTAATGTCCTGTGGCTTCAAGTCCTACTTTTACTTTGCTTAAATCATTTGTAATGGATAAAATTTTCTGATAAAGGTTATCAAAGCCTTCCAAAGAGTTTGGAATAGTGAAAGCATTAAAAAGTACCTCACCATCGGAGTTACAGATAAAGCAGTCATGCTTGTCTTTTGCAACATCAATTCCAACAAAATTCATAAGCATACCTCATTTCATATAATTTTGATACTGTTTTAGATCCACAGGGTTCTTTGTAATTGTAACCTTGTTCTAAATAAACCGTCATGCGGTATCTAACTGATTAACAACTAAACAAAGAAACTGTGGTTAGAGCCTTTTTCAAACCATCTGTGTGGTAGGAGGAACAAACTAATCCACAGTATCTAAAAACAGTATAGCATATATCCATAAAAACGGATATTGAAACTATAATTATATAATACAAGGAGGAAACAATATGTCTGAAAGTAACAGCAATATGATTTTTCGATGCCCTTACTGTCTTAACTTAGGGAATGATGCTTATCTTGAAAAAGACCGCGATGAATTCTATTGTCTTAATTGCTCCTTTACGGGAAATGAAGAGAAGATAAGGGAACTATACAGTCAATTTCGCAGCAAGTATAGAAATATTTCTAAAAGAATAACCT
>CAYSBC010000157.1:0-2143 GCA_964429195.1 uncultured Eubacteriales bacterium
TAATGTGCTGGAGGCTATGGTGAAGGAGAATGTTCTAAAAATTGTCTACTCTTCCTCTGCTGCTATCTTTGGAGAGCTTTTAACCAATTCTATAGATGAAGACCATCCTCTTAATGCTGACTCTCCATATGGTGTTAGCAAGCTAGCTGCCGAGAAAATGATTTTGGCCTATACAAAAATCTATGATTTAACCGGCATCTGCCTGCGCTATTTTAATATTTATGGAGTCAATCAGAGATACGATCTTTATGGTAATGTTATACCTATCTTTGCCAATCAAATTTTTACCGGTAAAAATATTACAATCTTTGGTGATGGAGAGCAGACCAGGGATTTTGTGAATGTTGAAGATGTGGCTAGGGCAAATTTCCTTGCTGGCACTTCCGATAAACCTTCCGGCGTCTATAATCTTGGGAGTGGAAGCAGCATTACAATTAATAGGCTTGCTGAAATGATGCAGGATATCAGCGGCATGAGTGTTGATGTGATCTATGCTCCTGAGAGGGTCGCTGATGTCAAACATTGCAAGGCTGAAACTGGTAAGGTCACGAAGGAGCTGGCCTTCGAGCCGACTGTCTCCCTGGAAGATGGCCTAAAAAAATACCTGACCTGGTTCAAGGACGATTTCCTCGTCAGCAAGAACTAGCTGGTGGTGGAGAGGATGTTCAATATATATCTGGACTTCCAGAATAATTAACTCTCAATGTAGCATATCAGTGATTTAACATTTCTAAAAAAGTCCATTTTATCGCGAAAAACGACATATTTTTCTTGCTTTTACCAGCCTAATATGGTATTCTAAAAGAGAGTTAATTAACTCTCTGAAGGAGGCCGTTATGTATGCTGATGTGAGGGTAAAAATACCAGAAGAGAAGGGCAAAATTACGCGCAAAAAAATTAGAGGAACCACCTACATCTACTACCAATTAGATAGGATTTACAGCACAGAAAAAAAGTATAGCATACCCAAAAGTACGCCTATTGGAAAAGCTTGTGAGGATGATCCAACTATGATGATTCCAAATGAGAAATACCTAATATATTTCCCCGAAGCTTTACTTCCAGACGAAAAAAAGTCTGTTTACAGAAGCGCTTGTCTGAGGGTAGGTGCACATATGGTACTTAGAAGAATTATTGCAGAATATCATTTGGACGAAACATTACAGGAGCTTATTGGCAAAGATAGTGGACTGTTTCTGGATCTGGCTATATACACCATTATCACTGAAAATAATGCAGGCCAATATTATCCTGACTATGCCTACAATCATCCGCTATTTACCGATAAGATGAAGATGTACAGTGATTCAAAGGTTTCGGATTTTATAGGTTCAATTAAAAAAAGTCAAAGTGTTGAATTTCTAAACAAGTGGAACGAAAGCAGGGATCACAGAGAAAAAATCTACATATCCTATGATTCAACCAATAAGAATTGCCAGGCTGGAGATGTTGATTTCGTGGAAATAGGCCATGCCAAAGATGATAAAAACAAACCGATATTGAACTATTCCATAGCCTACGATAGGAATAACAGAGAACCTTTATTTTATGAGATGTACCCCGGGAGTATTGTTGATGTATCGCAACTGCAGTATATGCTTGAAAAGGCTGATGGATATGGTTACCGGCATGTCGGATTTATTTTAGACAGGGGGTACTTTAGCAAAGAAAATATACGATATATGGATAAGTGTGGCTACGATTTTGTCATCATGATGAAGGGTATGAAAAAATATGCCACAGAAATTATAAACAAAAATAAAGGTACCTTTGAGGAAAGCCGAAGTCGCAGCATAAGGGACTATAAAGTAAGTGGAACTACCGTGAAGGGAAAACTATTTCCCTCCGACGAAGGGGATAGATATTTTCATATTTACTATAATGAAAGTAAGCGCACAGGGGAAAGGGAGCAGTTAGAAGAGAAAATAGACCGCATGGCAGCTTTTTTAGATAAACAACAAGGCAAAACCGGCTTTGAATGTCCGAGTGCATTTTGTCATTACTTTGATCCAATTTATCATACACAAGGGGACGAAAAAATCTTTATGTTTGCAAGGGAACGGCAGGATGTGATTGATAGTGAAATCAAACTGTGCGGATATTTTATCATTATTACTTCTGAAAAAATGTCAGCAGAAGAAGC
>CAYSBC010000158.1:0-2140 GCA_964429195.1 uncultured Eubacteriales bacterium
CTTTAATTCCTTATTAAAGTCTATTTTATAACAATATCATTTTAATATCAATGTAAGCGTCAAAGAGATTGTCACATAGGAAACCGATAACAAAAATAGTACAATCATTACAAAAGTAGTTGAATAAGTAGAAAAAGTTGAAAATGTAGCTCAACTTTTTGAACCAGGGTCAACTAATTCAACTGGAAATGGAGTGGTTGTATGGAAATAAAAAAAAATAACAGCTAAATATAGGGCATCACAATGGATGCAGATAATAAAGGAAAGAAAGGAAAGTGGCAAGGGAGTCGACGAATTTTGCATTGAAAAAGGAATTAGCAGGAACGCGTACTTTTACTGGCAACGTAAGCTTCGAGAAGTCGCATGCTTTGAACTTGCAAAGGCAAATGAGAAGGAGGCTGAAAAATGTGTGCCTGCAGGATGGATGCAATTATCATCATTGACAGAGGAAAGTAGAACTATCCATATAGAAGTCAGTGGATGCCATATAAAAGTAGATAGTGACACGGATTCTGAGCTTTTGAAAAAGGTCTGTCAAATATTGAGGGCACTGTAATGATATTGAACGATAAACCTGTATATATATGCTGTGGGCATACAGACATGAGGAAATCTATTAATGGATTAATGACAATTGTAAAAGAAGGTTTTTCACTTGATCCATTTTCAGATGCACTATTTGTATTTTGTAATCGAAGCCGTAATAGAATAAAAATCCTAGAATGGGATGGGGACGGATTCTGGCTTTACTTTAAAAGGCTTGAACGTGGTCATTTTCGATGGCCTGCCAAGAGCGATAGCGATACGATGCTGCTTAACTCTAAAGAATTATCGTATCTGATTGAGGGGGCAAAACTCGAAAAAAAACTCAAAAGAGAGGAAATATTTGAACGCCAAATTTCATAAAAATATATCTAAAAACAGCTGCAACCATTGATTTTATGCGATTTTAATGGTATAATTTTCTCATGAAAACAACGAATATAACATCGGAAGAATTGCTTCAAATAATTGAAGAAAAGGACCTGAGAATTGCTAAGTTAGAGCAACAGGTAGATTGGCTTTTGTCTCAGATATGTCTTGCTAAACATAAACAATTTGGTGCTTCAAGAGAACAGATGGACGGTTCCCAACTATCTGTATTTAGCGAGGCAGACTGTTGTACTGATACTCCTGAAGCCGAATCGGGATTTACAGAGGTAAGAACACATTATCGTAAACGTATACGTCTAACAACTGATAAGCTTCCTGAAGATCTTCCTGTGGAGGTAATTGAACACAAATTACCTTTAGAAAAGTGTCTTTGCCCAGACTGCGGCAGTAAGCTTCATACAATGGGGAGGGAAACAAGAGAAGAACTAAAAATTATTCCTGCCAAGGCTGTAATTGTTCGCCATGTGCGGCATGTATATTCCTGCAGAAATTGTGAAGCAACTTCCAATCATGTCCCAGTTTTAAAGGCAGATATGCCGGAAGCAGTCATAAAAGGAAGCTTTGCATCACCTGAGGCAATAGCCCATATAGCATCACAAAAATTTATGATGGCATCACCACTATACAGGCAAGAACAAGAATGGAAACAAAACGGGTTAATGCTTTCAAGGCAGACCATGTCAAACTGGATGATAAAGGCCTGTGAAAACTGGCTTTTACCTCTATATGAAGAAATGAAGAACACGCTTAAAGGTCATGAAGTGCTTCATGCAGATGAAACCACGTTGCAGGTTTTAAAAGAGCCGTATAAAACAGCAAAGCAAAAGAGTTACATGTGGTTATACCGCACAAGCGGTGAGGCAAATCATCAGATTGTGGTCTATGAATATAGACCTGATAGAAGGCATGAAAACCCAGAAGAATTTTTAAGAGATTTTAAAGGATACCTGCATGCAGACGGATATAGCGGTTATCATAAGCTGCCTCAAAACATAATTGTGGTTGGTTGTCTAGCACATTTAAGGCGAAAATTCTTTGATGCGCTTAAAACCCTACCGAAGGATAAGCAACCGAAATCAAATGCGGCTCGAGGCGTTTCCTATTGCGACAAATTGTTTTACCTAGAAAAGCAGTTTGCTTTGATGACCCCAGATATTGGATATTCCGTTTAAATAGTGCACATTTTTCGGAAATTCAGAGCACCTAA
>CAYSBC010000159.1:0-2106 GCA_964429195.1 uncultured Eubacteriales bacterium
CTGGCATCATTTGTTCTTGTAGGGCAAATACAGGTTTTAATTACGAAGGAAATAATTAATAAGTGGCTACAGAGATTTAGTGGTCTTAAAGGAATCATCATAGGTGCTATTGCAGGAGGGCTATTTCCGGGAGGACCCTATATTTACTATCCCTTTATTCGAGGCTTTGAAGGGAAGGGATTGCCATTTTATATCTTAGTTACTTTTATATTTGGGAAGGGCGTATATGATTTTTCACGTATCCCTATGGAAATGAGCCTGATTGATTCAAGAATTACATTAATCAGGAATCTTATTACGCTTCCAATACCTATTATCGTAGGTATGCTGGCAAAACGTGTTTATCAAAATAGGACCATTGAGAATATTTTTTTGAAAGCAGGTGAAAATGATGTTTCAGACGACCGCGATTCTTAGTGTAGCGGCTATGATTCTTGTAGGGGTGAATTATAAATATAATGGTAAACATATGGAAGGTCTAAAAGTGGGCATGAGACAGTTGGTGCAGACAATCCCCCTTATTCTATGCGCTTTCATATTGGCCGGCATGATTGAAGTTCTTATACCGGTAGAATTTGTTGAAAATTGGTTATCCAAGGAAGCCGGATTAAAGGGAATAGTTTTGGGTACATTTGGTGGCATGCTGCTAGCCATGGGACCCTATGCCTCTTTTCCAATTATTGCATCCATACTGGTTTCCGGAGCAGGATTGGGAACGGTTGTAGCTTTGATTACAGGGTATTGTGTTTTGGGATTGAGCAAAGCTCCTTATGAGACTGCCTTTTATGGAGTAAAATATTTCGTCTATAAATCTCTCATCGGCATCCCTTTTTGTCTTGCTGCAGGTTTATTGGCCCACATCATTGATATTACTCTGTAGCTTTTTCAACGCATCATTGAATTCTTTTAACAAATCTGTGAATGTTTCACCCATGAAATTTCTTGACAATTAATATGTAAAAAGATATAGTAACAAGATAAAGAAATACTGAATTAGGAGGACGACGAGGTATGGCTACAATAAACTATAATCCATTTGAAAACGCTCAGGCGCAATTTGATAAGGTATCAGATATCCTCCAACTGGACAGCGGTCTAAGAGCGTTATTACGTGAGCCAATGAAAGAAATGCATTTTAATATTCCTGTTAAGATGGATGATGGCTCTACAAAAATCTTTAAAGCTTTTCGCATCAAGCATAATGATGCTAGAGGACCTGCAAAAGGCGGAATCCGATTCCATCCTCATGAAACAGCCGATACAGTACGTGCACTTTCGATGTGGATGACATGGAAATGCGCTGTTGTTGATATCCCATTGGGTGGCGGAAAGGGCGGCGTTATTTGTGATCCGCGTAATCTTTCTACTGCAGAACAGGAAAGGCTGTGCAGAGGATACATTAGGCAGATTTCCCATCAGTTTGGTCCAAACCTGGATGTGCCTGCACCTGACGTTATGACCAACGCTCAACATATGTTGTGGATGCTGGATGAATATGAAACAATAGTAGGCGGAAGGTATCCCGGCATGATTACCGGAAAACCTGTAGGAATGGGAGGATCCCTTGGACGTACGGAAGCTACAGGCTTTGGGGTAATCTATGTATTAAAGGCTTTATTGGATGAGAAAAATATTCCGGTTGAGTCCACAACAGCCAGTCTTCAGGGCTTTGGAAATGTTGCGGAATATGCAGCACGTAAGTATACAGAACTGGGTGGCAAGGTTATTGCGGTATCTTGTTGGGATCATGTAGACTCCAAGTCTTATACATTTAGAAAGAAAGAAGGATGCGACATTGAGCAGCTTGTAGAAATTAAAGATTCCTTTGGCAGTATGGATAAGGAAAAGGCTGTGGCAATGGGGTACGAGTTACTTCCAGGGGATGAGTGGATTAAGCAGGATGTAGATATTCTAATACCCGCTGCACTGGAAAATCAAATTACACCAGAGGTGTTCCCGAATATATCTTCAACGGTAAAGATTATCTGCGAAGCAGCGAATGGTCCTACCACTCCAGACTGTGATGCTCTCATACGTGAGCGAGATATAATCTTGTTACCTGACTTTCTGTGTAATGCAGGCGGAGTAACCTGTAGTTATTTTGAG
>CAYSBC010000160.1:0-2086 GCA_964429195.1 uncultured Eubacteriales bacterium
TAATAATAAAATTATTGCAGTTGAAAAAACTTCTTCAAATCAACAAAAATATAAGCGGATCATACACAAGTCATAGGGGGTGTTCTTATGGATTTAAACGGATGTATTTGCTTGGCGCAAACATATTTACAGAACAACCCTCTTATTGTGTTGGGTTCTGGAGCATCTATGCCATATGGTTTGCCATCAATGGGAATGTTAGCAACAGAAATATGCAAAAATCATTCTTCTATTAATGATGAAGGTTTTGATAGCTTTTGCAACTTGTTAGATACCGGCTGGGATTTGGAGAGCGCTTTAGATGCGTCAACATTAAAAGAGGAAACGCAAAACTTAATACGAGAAATCGTATGGAGGTATATAAATAAATGTGATTTAGAATTTTTTGAAAAAGGCAGGATGGATAGTGACTTTGCTATTGCTAAACTGTTTGCCAAGATTATTCAGCCAACTCCCAATAAAGTTTCAGTTGTTACGACAAATTATGATCGTATTGCGGAATATGCGGCAGATATAATTAACGCAACTATTATCACGGGATTTGAAGGTTCTCTTATTCGGAAATTGGACGTGCCATCGCAATCTACATATATAAAAAGGATAAGAGCTAGAGAAAGAACTGTAGAAATATGGAAAGTACATGGCTCATTAGATTGGTTTTTATCTGATGATGGACAGATTAGATCTTATCCACTGTCGACAAAAATACCTCTAAATCATTCGCCAATGATCGTTCCGCCGGGAAAAGATAAATATAGTAAGACTCATAGTGAGCCATATAGAACAATCATAACACAAGCTGATGCGGCTTTTTTAAATGCTAGTTCGTATTTATGTATTGGATATGGTTTCAATGACGAACATATACAGCCAAAGTTATTAAATGAAAATAAAAAAGGAAAAGCTATTGTAGTCCTTGCCAAAAAAATGACTGAAGCATGTAGAAAACATCTTGTTGATGCCGGGATAAAGAAATACATAATTTTTGAAAGCGCGGCGGACGGTAAAACTGCCGTATATAGTAACGGATGGAACGAAGTGTACGATGGAGAATTTTGGAGTTTAGATGAATTTATGAAAATATGGTAGGAGGAAAAATTATGAGTATTTTCAATTATGAAAGTCATGAGGTATTGGGTACAGTTGAAAGCGTAGATACTGCGACCGTCGTCATTAGAGTTGAGAATGATGAACGACTGCGTGGACTACAAGTAAACCACCTTGTTGCAATTCAGAGTTCAAAAATTGGACAGCACTTAATAGGTTTGGTTTCTAAGATTATAAGAAAATCTGCGCAGTCAGATCCAGTATTTGAAGTATCGGGAGAATTAGCGTTTAACATAATCAAAGTCGTCCTCATTGGAACACATTTTGATAAAGAAGGATTTAAAGAAAATGTGTTTCGTAGGACACTATCGACTGTGCCAACTATTAATGCCGAGTGCTATTTAATTCAAGGAGATAGGTTAAAGAATTTTATGCAGGCGATATCATCACTACCAATTGAAGAAGGCGTGGTTTCTCTACAGATCGGTAATTATTCAATAGATGAGGACGCAACAGCTTGGCTAAATGGAAATAAACTTTTCCAACGTCATGCCGTAATTGTTGGAAGCACAGGATCCGGTAAATCATGGTGTGTCGCGAGGATATTAGAACAAGTTGCATCATTAAAATCTGCGGATGCTGTGTTATTTGATATTCATGGTGAGTATGCGCCTCTTGTCGGAGATAATTTTGTTCATTATAAAATTGCTGGCCCCAACGACTCAAAAAGTGACAATATACTTTATCTTCCTTATTGGCTCTTAACGTACGAAGAAATGTTATCACTTATGCTTGATCGCAGTGATAGTAATGCGCCGAATCAAGCTATGATGTTTTCAAATGCTGTAATCGATGGCAAACGGGCGTTTCTGAAATCAATTGGGCGAGATGATATGGCCGCAAGCATTACACTTGACAGTCCTATTCCATATGATTTGAATAAATTATTAGAATATTTAAATGACAAAGATACAGAAATGGTACCAGGTGCTAATAACAAGGAAAAACAAGGTGCATATTTTGGCAAACTAACGAGATT
>CAYSBC010000161.1:0-2019 GCA_964429195.1 uncultured Eubacteriales bacterium
TACTGTTTTTACTGATCCGATAGCGAAATAAGGTGCGTCATTTACAGGGTGCACGATTACCGTCACTTTCTGTTGAGTCGTATTTGTCCCATCATTGATCTCAATCGTCAGTTCTAATTCCCCGGACTTGTTTTGTGATGGAATTAATTGAATATTATAATTGTCACCTGTTCTGGTCAATTTTATATTGCTATCTGCAATCAAACTCTTATTATCTGATGTAATCTTGACTAAAAGGTTATTGCTGGCAGTTTCCTCATCAGAAATGATTACATTGAAAGATTGCGATCTATCTTCATACATTTCCCAAGTCCATGCAGTCGGAGAAGGGTCCACAATCTTCGGCGGATCATCTACGGGTGTCACGGTAATCGTCACGGTGGCAGTGCTTGTTAATAGGCCATCACTGATAGTGTATTTGAAGCTATCTGTACCACTATAATTCTCATTCGGTGTATACAGCACACCAAAAGTGCCTCCGCTCAGCGTAATTTCTGCTGTACCCTTTGTTGGGCGCAAGGTGATTTCGGACAAAGTAATGGTTTTTCCTTCTTCTATATCGTTATCATCATCCGCATCCACATCATAATCATTTTTCAGTACATCAATCCAAATCGGGGTATCCTCTTCTGTAGTAACGCTGTCATTTACTGCTGTTGGTGAATCGTTCACAGGTGTAATCGTAATGAATACGGAAGCCGTTGAGGTATTCCCATAGGGGTCTGATACTGTATATTGGAAAGTATCCAATCCGTTATAATTTAACTTTGGCGCATAAGTCAATGTGCCATCCTTGTGATTTGTAACAGAACCCTTTCCAGGATTTGTATAACTGATGACAATGAGCTTATCATCCTCGGTATCAATATCGTTTTCCGTTACATTAAATAGAGTGGGAGTATCCTCCGAAATTATATAGTTATCGTTATGTGCGGTAACATCTCCTGTAGCCGTAGTCACATAGAGAGTGAAAAAAGCTGTATAGTCCTGAATGCCATCATTCGCTTTTACGAGGATCATCGTGTTTCCTGTTGCATTAAAATTCGGGGTAATCGTAGCGGTATATTTTGATTTTGTTGGATCCGTAGGATCTTGAACAATCACAATCTTGCCATCAATGGTGCTATCTAGCAAAGTGGCGTTTTGAGATTCCATATAAACGGTAATTTCTCTATCCCCATCCGGGTCCCATGGATTCGTATTGGGTATCTTGTCTGGATTGGGAATTTCAAATTCCACCGTAACACTCTTATTCTTTGTTGTGGTGACGGAGCTCGGTAGTCCCTCAATGGCAGTCGGATCATAAACAGGATGAATAATTAAATCTACCCTTCCTATTGGATCTGAAGTAGCCTCGCTTTCATCTTCGATTTTATATTGGAAAGAGTCCGTCCCGTTATAATCCTTAAATGGCACATAATGTGCAATGCCGTTTCCATCTATGGTCACCGTTCCATGATTAGGTCCGCTACCGGGAATCACGTGAATGGCTTTCAGAGTATCTCCGATGTCCGGATCCGTTGCCCCTTCAATTAAGTTAATATAGATGTCTGTATCCTCATCTAATTCTTCAGAAATATTAATTGCCGACGGCGGGTTATTGACCGGTATAATATCAATATCAAAGAAAGATTCGGAAAAATCCATACCATCACTAACCTTCATATAGATCCTTGTCAACCCGTTGGCATACTGCGCCGGCGTAAAGCTAAGGGTTATTTTCCCTTCACTGGTCCTCTCTATGATATGAATTTCATCCGATGCTATTGCCGACTGGTTCGAAGAACCAACTGCAAAAATCAATTCAGAGATAGCATTATCCACATCCCCTATTGTCACGGTTACATTAGGAATCAAAGCATCCTCAAGGACAATTATATCGCTTACCGTCGTAATAGTAGGCGGATCATTGACCGGTAAAACTTCAATCGTAATTTTCTGCTTCTTCGTTTCCTCTCCTATGGTGACCGTATAATAGAAAATGTCCGTCCCATTCGCGTCTGGAAGGGGTGTGTACTT
>CAYSBC010000162.1:0-1986 GCA_964429195.1 uncultured Eubacteriales bacterium
CTTTCCTTTGTGGATATCACTATGCAAAAGCATCAGGAAAATATCCCAAAAAAAAGCTTACCCTTGATCAGCCGACTGGTCTTATGAACAAGCAGAGCCTTATCAGCGAAATCAAAAAGTTGGCAAACCGAAACTATGCAAAATGTTATACACTGTGCATGATCGATTTTGATGATTTCAAGAGTATCAATGATCAGTGCGGTCATTTGACTGGAGATAAGGTATTGAAGGTTTTTGCCGATATCGTTCGTAAGAACATCCGAAAATGCGACCAAGTGGGACGATTTGGTGGTGAAGAATTCATCTTTATTTTTATAGACAGTGATCCAAATCAGTCCTTGCAAATTCTCCAAAGGATACACGGGGAACTCTATAAATACTTTAAGCAGGATATCCCCATTCCGGTTACTTTCAGCGCCGGTTTTGTTTTCGTGGACGAAATCGAAACCACCCCCTCGCTTGCCGATTTGCTACTGGATGTTGACCGGTTGCTTTATCAAGCAAAAAACAGAGGAAAAGGTCGCGCATTAAGTGCGGCGGGTGAGTTTTTATTCAGTACCAGCGAATACCAAAACGCAAACGAGAGCTAATTTGCTTTGCCGCCATAAAAATAAATCAATAATATGGATAAAAATAAGCATATAATCACGAAAAAGAACAGCCACTGATTTTTATAACAAACAAGTGGCTGTTCTTTGCTATTTCCTTTGTAGACGGTTGATATGATTTAGAATCATGAGAATATCGCCGTCATCAAGCGTTTTCAAGCCCTCCACAGCTTTTTGAATCAACTCGGGATTACTGAGTTTATCGTCAAAAAACTCAGCAGGTGTAATGCCGAAATACTCACAAATAGCAAAAAACTCCGTGAGCGGAGGGAGCGATTTGCCAGATGAAATGTTATATATGTAGCCCCTGCTGTGACCTAAGTCATAACTCAATTGGTACTCGGAAACTCCCTTTTGCAATCTAAGCTGCGTAATTCTATCACGAACAAATTTATCGTACACTGCTAATCACCTCATTGTTTATCATAAGTGAAAAAAAGAGGTGATTACTCAAGCCACATATGTCATTATGATTGAAATAGTCAAATTTTGTATGTTATAATAGTGTAAAATATGTCGCAAAACGCATTTAACTCATAAATGTCAAATTTAATTTGATAAAAACATATTGGACTTGATGATGATAATTTTAGGCATTGAAGAAAAAGGCTTGCTTCTTTACTGGACATTGAAAATAAAAGCAAGCTTTATTTTTATAAAGGAGGAAATTCAGTTATGGGGTATGATTTTTTACAGGCGACGACAGAAGAACGAATTATAACGATTATAGTCTTAGTCGGATTATTAGCTATTGCCGGGATTCTGGCGCTCTATGACAAACGGAAAAAATAAAAAATAGAATTAAGGCTCTGTTTGCAAAGTATTATGCAATGACTTGTAAGGAATATCAATAATACTACGGTGAGATTGGCTGTTGAAAGGCAAGCTCACCGTAATACTGGATTTTATAAGACATTTCAGTGGTACACAGGCCGAATTTCTGTAATCAAGTCGTTTTTTTGCAGCTTACCCCAAAACCATGTCGATGCAGTATCCTACATCCCGCATGGTTTTGATGTATTCAAATGTATCCGGGACAGATCGGAGTTTCTTTCTAACCCTTGCAACTAAACACCATACTGCATAATTCTCTGCTACACTATCCATTTCATCACCCCAAACATACTTGTAAATCTGCTCATGGGTATATACCCGGCCAATACTTGAAAACAATAGGTGGAGCAGGTCAAATTCTTTTCGAGTCAGTGTGATTTCTTCGCTCTTTACGAAAAACTTCCTATACTCAACACATATAAATATCTCGTGATATGTAATGATGGTTAAAGGCCGTTCCGCTTGATGGTTCAGAACAGTATATCGACGGATTAATGCTCTCCCGCTTGCTACACCTTCTTCAATAGTGGATGGATAGGCTAAA
>CAYSBC010000163.1:0-1921 GCA_964429195.1 uncultured Eubacteriales bacterium
AGAGAAAAAGACGGAAGTTCATGGAAGGTCGTCAAAACATTCCTGCACACGGATTACATTAATATGCTCAGCTCGAATAGAGTACTTTATAGCAGCAAAGTCACCTATTCAGGCCAATCCAACAAGTCCTATTACGCAGTCGTGACATTCCGGGCGGCAAAAGGCGGCGGCGGAGACACAAAGCCCTATACAACGGCAGAAGTCATAGCTCAATAACCCAAATGCATCGGCGTACCGTCCGGTCACAGAGCGGTACGCCGATTATAAAACCTCAATGTTCAATGCAGCACCTTGATAGATACACAGAATTAAGACACCGGCTTATTGAGCGCTTATAAATATTCTTTAAGAAATATGAAAGATGTATTATTATGAAAAATGCCTTAATGGCAGTCCCGGCTTCGGCGTCATCTTTGTCGTCTTCAGAAGCTATGGATCAGAAAGTAGTCCTCTACTACCCCAACGGAGACTGGGGACTGACTCCTGTTGATAAAGTGCTTTCAATTAGCGCTAAAGAAAATATTTATATGGCTGCACTTCAACAGTTGACAGATCCGGATGAATTGCCGGTTGGTTGTTACGACGAATTTCCGGACACATTCAAAGTAGAAGATGTCGACATTGTTAAAGATACAGCTTTCGTTACAATCTCTTATGCAGCTTTTTATGATTCCGAATTAAGCAATGAGTGGCTATACTTATCAATCCTCCACCGCCAACCATAACAACTATCATTGCCCCCATAGCAACTAATGCTTACTACGATAGTATACAAGTCCTCAGAAATACTACCATGCCCGCAACAGTGGTAGAGTGCGGGTTTATGACTAACAATAACGACCTATATCTTCTAAACAACGATGGAGATGTTTTAGGATATCAAATGGGAATTGCCGCCAATGTTTGGTGCCAAGTGAACCTATAAACATTGTAACAACTGTGTTATCTTCTAAATAAGTGAGGAGAAGGGGTTGCCCAAAGGTAATATATGCTCAGCCCCTTCTTAATGGTATAATACCGTTAAAATAAAGATATTGCTATAGGTTGGTAGTAGGTGAAATGATGAAAAGAACACATTTCTTTGCATATATGCTTTTAATAGTCTCTTTTATCATCTGTATTACGTCAGGGTGTAATTTAAGTGAAAACACCATAGGGTTGCCTGAAGGAAATGAAACCGATAGACTTACGCTTCTTGAAAGAATGTATGACGATACAGACCAAGATGGCGAAAAAGAAAGTATCGAGCTCTACACCTCAGCCGAAATCGCACCTGACGGCGAGATGGGATGGGATACAGGACACCGATGGGTTTTGATTGTAAGAAAGGGTGATCAGATATTTCCTCTTTTTGACAATTGGGTTCAACACGGAGAAGTACAATTTTGGATAGCATATTTCAATAATAATAATGTCGAAGGTTCAGAAAGCACAGACTTAAACAGTCAGATATTTGTTGCAGTTACAGAAAGTGTTGCTTTTAAAATTTTAAGCTACAATTGGGAAATAAAAAGCATGTGCTATATAGAAGAGATCGTTCTCAATCCTCCGGATCAGTGGGCAATCAGGCATTCCAATAAATATAACATTCCTGATCCGGCTAAAATTGAATCATCATCAGCTTTCAGGACAGAGGCAGACGATAATAAGTGACAGCGTGAGAGGGACGGGGTTACTGACACACTAAGTATCAGTGTGATGAGGTTTCACCCCTTAGATCTGATTTTGTCTTGTCTAAAATGCACGTTATCCTACAATGAAAATTGGCAAATATAATCCAGGATCGTTAATGTTAATTTCTTTAACGGTTGTGCCGGATGAATGTATCACGATTGCAAATTCAGTATTTTGGGGAAAAAGAAAACCTTCCCGCGTTGGAAATTTAGAAATGGGATGAAAGGGAGCTAGGCGTTATGAAGAA
>CAYSBC010000164.1:0-1900 GCA_964429195.1 uncultured Eubacteriales bacterium
ACAGGCTTACCATCTTTCATGAGCAGCATATGTACGTGCATACCGTTACCAGCTTCAGAAAAAATCGGTTTGGGTAAAAATGTAGCTGTTTTATTTTCTGCTACAGCAGCATTCTTAACAACATATTTAATAATCATAGTCTTATCAGCCATTTCAGTCATTTCTCCAAGTTCAACTTCTATTTCAAGTTGACCTGGTCCACCTACTTCATGATGATGATATTTTACTTTAACTCCCCAGTCTTCAAGGAGCAAACACATTTTACTGCGCAAGTTATAAGTTATATCATGGGGTGGGGTAATATGGTAACCGCCTTTTAAAGGAACATGGTAACCTAAGTTAGAAGAATTATTGAGTCCGCTGTTCCATTCAGCTTGGGTGGTATCAATATTAAAAGAAACATTATTTGGGGTGCATTGATAAGAAACATGTTCAAGAACGTGGAATTCAAATTCAGGACCTATAATCATAGAATCAGCAATTTTCATTTCACGCAAAAATTCTTCAGCTCGAAGAGCAACGTTGCGGGGATAATGGTCAAAAGGTTTATTCCCATCGGGTTCGATTACAAGGACATCCCCAATCATGGTAAGGGTAGGGGTTTCTACGAAGGGATCAATATGAGCGCTGGAAAGGTCAGGTATAAAGACCATATCACTTTTTTCAACCTTGGCATATCCGTAGTTGGAGCCGTCAAATCCGATACCATACTTCATTGTATCTTCATTTAATCTTTCAACCGGTATAGTTATATGTCTCCATCGACCGCCGATATCGATCATTTTAAAGTCAATCATTTTAATACTGTTTTTTTCACATAAGTCGTGAATATCACTTAGAGAAATCATGTGTGCCTCCTGTCATTTGTTTTCAATTTATATACGAATCATTTACAACATTCTATTATATACTAATGAAGTAGATTTAGATAGGAAAATTATTATTTTCTTATAGTCTGTAGTAAGTTTTCATCTTTTCTATAAATTGATAGTGTTTTATTTGAGTTAATTTTGAAGCAGCAGCCTCATCGAGAACAACATGCACATCGCCGCTGTGGAGATGTATAGCAGATGAAGTAATTTGTGAAGTGATTGGTCCTTCAAGACATTTTGCAACCACATCAGCTTTTTTGGAGCCGTTGACAATCATCAGTATTTTTTTAGCTTCCAAGATGGTCCCTATACCCATGGTAATAGCAAAATGAGGCATATCTTCACGGCGGATATTTGCTTTTTTGTAAAAGGCTTCATAGTTATCATCCAAGGTTTGCTCTGTTAAAGCGATAACTCTTGTTCTCGATGCAAGAGATGACCCCGGTTCGTTAAAGGCCCAATGGCCATCGCCGCCGAGACCTAGGAGCTGCAAGTCAATACCACCGGCCTTTTTTATTTCTTCTTCGTACCATGCGCAAAATTTCTTGGGTTCCTTTGTTCGTCCGTCAGGTATGTAGATATTTTCCTTTTTGATGTTGATATGCTTAAGCAGTTCTTCATGCATAAAGCGAGCATAACTTTGATCAACATCATAAGGTTTATCAAAATCAATTCCAATACCATAGTATTCATCCAGATTAAATGTTTTTACATGGGAAAAATCAAGGCCTTCTTCTTTATGCATTCGGACCAATTCCCGATAAGTGTTAATAGGCGTGCTTCCAGTTGCCAATCCGAGAACACAGTCAGGCTTGGATTGGATACACTCCGCAATTATATCGGCTGCGTACTTGCTCATTTGTTCATAATTTTCCCTAATAATAATATCCATTTTTATTCCTCCAAATTTATATAAAGTGTTAAAACTATTTCAATAGAAGGTTGTATCTTTTAAGACATGCTGGCGCTCCTTATGACTTACTTCATTATATTATATAGCTTAATTCCTATTGTAGCACGAATTTTTT
>CAYSBC010000165.1:0-1892 GCA_964429195.1 uncultured Eubacteriales bacterium
TGTGGTTGTGACAAATCCTCCTTATATGGGCAGTCGAAAGGGTATGAATCCAAAGCTAAAAAAATTTGTTGAAAAAGAGTATAAAGAGTATAAGTCGGATTTATATACTTGCTTCATTAAAAAATGCTTAGATTTATGTGTGCAGAAAAGTTATGTGGCAATGATTACTCAACAATCGTTTATGTTTACAGATGACTACAAAGAATTAAGAGCCGGATTTTTGTCAACATACACTTTTATTAATATGCTTCACTTAGGTGCTGATGCCTTCGAGGAAATTAGCGGAGAAGTTGTACAAACAACGACTTTTATTGTTGGGAAACAATGTCCTGGGCAGTATACAGGAACTTATGTAAGGCTGGTGGATTATCCCTGTAATGAAAAGCCAGAAAACATCTTTAATAAACAACTTCAATTTAATACTTCATCTGGTGTATTTGATAATATTAAAGCTTCCCCCATTTCATATTGGCTTTCAGATATGATGAGACATAGTTTTGATATAGGTGTGCC
The DNA here is from genome assembly GCA_964429195.1 of uncultured Eubacteriales bacterium. GTDB lineage: Bacteria > Bacillota > Clostridia > Peptostreptococcales > JAAYPU01 > JBBAFM01. The sequence goes on from CAYSBC010000165.1 coordinate 514, forward strand.
ATTTGAAGAATATGGAATGCCAAGGCAAGGAATGGCAACTGGAGATAATGACAGGTTCCTGAGAAACTGGCATGAAGTTAACTATGATAAAATAAATATCGGCAGTAGTAGTGTTGATGAGTTTCACAAAAGTAAGAAATTATATATTCCATATAACAAAGGCGGTTTGCAAATTAAGTGGTATGGTAACAATGATTATGTAATTATGTTTGATGAATATAACTATAAGGTTATAGCCAGTCAGGGAAATCATCTTCCTTCCAGACAATATTACTGCCAAGAATGTATAACTTGGTCTGATATTTCTGGTAGAAATTTTGCTGCTCGTTATTGTAATAAAGGATTTGTTTTTGATGTGAAAGGTTCCTGTGGTTTTCCCCAAAAAAAGAACTTGTGGTTAGCCCTTGCCTTTTTGAATAGCAAGTTGACGCCAAAATACATTGATTCATTAAATCCAACAACAACAACTCAAGTTGGGGATTTGAAGAGAATCCCTATCATACCACCTTCTGATAATCAAAAAGAGGAAATTGATTCCTTATCACAAAGAAGTGTGGAATTAGCAAAGTACGATTGGGATTCATATGAAACATCATGGGATTTTATCAAACATCCATTGATAACAAGTTCTAAAAGATTGTCTGATGCGTACAATTCATGGAACGATTACTGCAAAATAAAATTCACAGAGTTGAAGCAGTCCGAAGAAAGAATTAACCAAATCTTCATCGCCCTATATGGACTGAAAGATGAAATAAATGAAATTATTTCAGAGAAAGAAATCAACCTTAGAGTTGCAGATAAAGCTACGGATATTAAGGGTTTAATATCATACGCAGTGGGCTGTATGTTCGGGCGGTACTCGCTGGATGTCGAGGGGCTTGTCTACGCAGGTGGTGATTGGGACAGTGGCAAATACCGCTCATTTATCCCCGACAAGGACAACATCCTCCCCATCTGCGACGACGAGTATTTCGACGATGATATTTTGGGGAGGTTTGTGGACTTCGTCCGTGTGGTCTACGGTGCGGAAACCTTGGAGGAAAACTTGAAGTTTATCGCCGATGCTCTCGGAGGAAAAGGCACGCCGCGTGAAGTCATTCGAAACTACTTCCTGAACGAATTTTACAAAGACCATTGCAAAATATATCAAAAACGCCCGATTTACTGGCTGTTCGACAGTGGCAAAAAGAACGGTTTTAAGGCGCTTATCTATATGCACCGCTATTCACGGGATCTGCTGGCTAAGCTGCGTACCGATTACGTCCACGAACAGCAGGAGCGTTATCGCACGCAATTATCGCACATCGCAACTGCTCTTAACACCTCAACAGGTGCTGAACGTGCGAAGCTTTTAAAACAGCAGGACAAGCTGACAG
>CAYSBC010000166.1:0-1876 GCA_964429195.1 uncultured Eubacteriales bacterium
TAGTAAAAGACGGTTATGGTTTAGAAGAAGAAAGAGATGCATATACAGAGCGTAATATATTTTATGTTCCTGAAAAAGCCAGATGGCAATACTTGGTTGATCATTCTAAAGATTATAATATTGGAGAACTGTTAGATAATGCATTAGAATTGATTGAAAAAGAAAACACATCTTTAAAAGGAGTGTTATTTAAAGTTTATAATAGTCCTGATTTTAGAAACATTAATTTAGGAGAAATAATAGATTTATTTACCAATTTAAAAATAGGTTCTAAAGAAGCAAGTGAAAAAGATATGCTTGGAAGAATATATGAATATTTCTTGGGACAATTTGCTACAAAAGATGGTCAAAAAGGTGGAGAATTCTATACCCCAGCTTGTATCGTTAGAACAATGGTAGAAATACTTGAACCTTACGAAGGAAGAGTATATGACCCCGCTTGCGGTTCTGGCGGGATGTTTGTTCAATCTTTAAAATTTATCCAAAGCCATCAAGGGAATGTTAGGAATATTGCTATATTTGGTCAAGAAAAAAATCCAACAACTTGGAAATTAGCGAAAATGAATTTAGCTATTAGATCAATTGATGGTAATCTAGGTACTGAAGCTGCCGATACATTTCATAAAGACCTACACAAAGATTTAAAAGCAGATTTTGTATTAGCGAATCCCCCTTTTAATATTAGTGATTGGGGACAAGAAAAAATAACTGATGATTATAGATGGAAATATGGTATACCTCCAAAAGGAAATGCCAACTTTGCTTGGGTACAACATATGGTTTCTAAATTATCTATGAAAGGTAAAGCTGCTATTGTATTAGCTAATGGGTCTTTATCGGGAAATGGACAAGAAGGAGAAATTAGAAAAAATCTATTAGAAGCAGATTTAGTAGATTGTATTATTGCAATGCCTTCAAATTTATTTTATACTGTAACAATTCCTTGTTCAGTATGGATATTAAATAGAAATAAAAAACAAAAAGGTAAAACTTTATTTATAAATGCTCAAGGTATGGGGACTATGGTTACCAGAAAGTTAAGAGAATTAAACGAAGAAGATATATTAAAAGTAGCTAATACATATCATAATTATCAAAATGATAATGACTATGAAGATATAGCTGGATATTGTAAGAAAGCAGATTTAGAAGAAATTAAAAAGAATGATTATACATTAACTCCAGGAAGATATGTAGGAATAGAAGAACAAGAAGATGATGGTATTACATTTGAAGAAAAAATGGAAAAGATAACATCTGAATTATCAAAACAATTTAAAGAATCCAAAGAATTGGAAGATGAAATTAAAAAATCTTTGGAGGCTATAGGATATATAATAACAAAAATAGAAGGGAATGTTTAATATGGTTGATTGGATAAATAGCTCTACAAGAAATTCAAAGAATTATATATGTGGTCATTGTGGGAATAATATATCAAGTGAAAAGGGATATGGAGAAAGAAACAGTGGAGATTATATATATATATGCCATAAATGCGGCAAACCTACGTATTTTAATAAACTTGGAGATCAAATTCCTGGTGCTTTATTTGGCAAACATTTTGACGTTGCAATACCACAATTAGTAAAAGATTTATACGAAGAGGCAAGAAGATGTTATAGTGTTAATGCATTTACTTCGGTTGGTATGTGTTGCCGAAAACTATTTTTCGCCAACAAAATGTGTGCTGAATCTTAAAAACGAACAATGCGCGTTAAGGGGTGAACTCGAGTATGGCAATTTGCATCCCTACAGGGCAGGATTCGTGCGTCCCGGAATTATGGGTTGGTATCGCTATGTTCCTTTCATGGAATGTTATCATGGCTTGGTGAGTATGTGTCATACTGTTCGGGGCACCATACAACACAATGCC
>CAYSBC010000167.1:0-1823 GCA_964429195.1 uncultured Eubacteriales bacterium
ACATGGGGCTCGTCTATTTTATTTTTTCTTGACATATCTATCTTGGCCTCCTATCACAGTTCTGGACAGGATAGGGCTCAAGTCCTGATGAATAATATTGCTTACTACCTTCCACAAAATTATGAAAGTACAGCAAACCCCCTGAAAGCTCAGTTGGATATCGATAATTGTATTTTTAAAGGTAATCAAGACGGGGATGTTATTCACGCTCGTCCCCTTACAGGTAATTTAACTATTCGAGGATCCTTATTCACGCAGAACTACTTCCATGGTGTTCATTCCAATGGGGCGAATTCTCTTGTGATTGAAGATTCAATCTTTAACAACCCACAAGGCCATTATGGAGTGTCTATTGATGATAATTTTTCTCATGCTTCTATAAAAAGGTCTAAATTTTACGAAAACTACAAAGGCATTGGGTTTCTCAATTGTCGGAATTGCTCACTTGAATCTATCCAAAGCTATCATCAGCGCGAAGCGGGCCTTGAGATATTAACAACAGAGGCTGATGCGCGCTTTAATGTGACAGCCCGAGATGTAAAAATTTATGATAATCGGCTTTCCAGTAATCCTCATGCGGCTGATACAGGGAATCTTATCCTTGTCTTCGCATCGTCGGCCAATCAAATAAATTTTATTGATTCCCAACTTTCCATGATGAGCCCCGAGATCCCGAACTGCGCCAGCGTCAGCACAGTGAGCCAGATTTTGATGACCAGTACGACTGTTAGCGATTTATCCTGCGAGCCATGACGACATACTTTTAGGCGCCAGGCCCTATTTCCGTAAACCATGTGTCAAGAAGGAGTTTACGATATTAAACCCACAGTCTTACAATTCTTGAAATTAATCTTCGGACTCGCTTTTTGGCCCGGAATAATCTTCGGGCAAAACACCATGAAAGTGGATAATTCTAAGTTGCTAGAACTGCGTTCTAAAACGATTGCATCATTGGAAGCAGCCTTTGGTATATGTGATCACAAGGCGAAGACTAAGTCATGGATAGAACATCTCAAGCGAGTACCTGATGAACAGTTTCCAATAGAATATATAAAACTACTAAAAAGTATCTCAGAAGAAAAAACTTATAAAGAAATAAAATGCTTAGTAGAAGCCTATACAGAAATACGTTTCGACATCCATGTAATTGAGAATAGCCAAGAAAATATCGAAAAATATCTAATCCCCTTTTTTGTTAATAGGGAAGTATCAAGAAGCTTTAGTAAGCTCCCTCTTGAATATATGAGAAGCGGTATTGTTGCCGCACTCGGCAGGTCCTTCCCTAAAAATGATCCTGAAAGAAAAAAATATTTAATGATAGCTCTTAAAGAGCTAAAAAAAACACGCGAAGAAAGTATTGGATTTTTTATTGCTGGCGGTGAAGATAAACTACTTAAATCCATTGGCGAGGAGTTAAGCATAAAAATTCACGACTATGTGAAGGTGGCCGAGAGACCTTATGCCAATACGGGCTGTGGCCCCGGAAGGATACACGATGTGTATGTTCCTATGGAATTTGCCACTAAATTTTCTAAGGATGAGAGATGTGAAATGGCATTAGAGCTTTTCCGGCTACATTATGGAGAAGAAGGTCAAGGGCTGTTGGACACAGAGCCTTATTTTTGGCGTAATAAGAAGAAAATAGCTAATTTTGTTTCCTCTGAGGCCTTTTCCAAGAATTTTAGTAAAGCGATTAAGCCTAAGGATAGAAAAGATTATATTGACTATATGAACGACGTAAAAAGAGATTATCCCAAGTCGGTACATTTTTTTGAGTACGAAGTTTGGAATGTCTGTAGCTCGAAGTATAAGGCGATAGTCGA
>CAYSBC010000168.1:0-1807 GCA_964429195.1 uncultured Eubacteriales bacterium
ATATGTAGATGATCAATCCGGATGGGAGGGACTGGCGCTTTATTTCTGGGCAGAAGGGATCACAACTCCTGGATGGCCAGGATTACAACCTTCCGGCACAAAGGAAATCAAAGGTGTCACCTATAGTTACTTTGAGATGGGAGAAGATATGAACGGAAAGAAACTAAATCTTATCTTTAACAATAATGGTAACGACAAACAGTTCGATGGTCCGGCTGTTACAATAGATAAAGATTATTATTATCAGATTACCGATAGTGAGTACCAGGAAGTGACTATCGAATGATGAAAGATGAAATCAATATAAATCACTGCATTATGAACATAATTAACCGATATAGGTTTCTATTGCTCCTAGGTGCCATTTTTTTATCACTGACGAGGTGTGGTGCATCCAATACACCCTCAGAGATAGAACCTCCTGTAAATATCAAAGGGAATGAATGGGTTATTTATGAAGTCAATCCCGGCCTATTTAAACAAAAGGAGGTATTTAAAGGCATTACTTCGAGATTAGATGAAATTAAATCAATGGGGGTAAATGTAATCTGGCTCATGCCTATATACGAGCAGGGAGAACTCCATGCTTTTGGATCACCTTACTGCGTGAAGGATTATAAAAAGGTCAATGAAAATTATGGTTCATTGACAGAGCTCAAATCACTTGTTTCCAGTGCCCAGGCAAAACAAATGAAAGTTATCCTGGATTGGGTAGCCAATCACACTTCATGGGATAATGCTTGGATACAAAACAAAGCATGGTATACACAAAATGCCGGAGGAGATATTGTATCTCCTCCCGGAATGAACTGGAATGATGTGGCCGATTTGAATTTTTCCAATTCCGATATGCGCAAAGAGATGATCAATGCCATGAAGTACTGGGTTACAGAAGCCGGGATAGACGGGTACCGGTGCGATTATGCAGAAGGTGTTCCTCTCAATTTCTGGGAAGAGGCTATCAAAGAGCTTCGAGATTTAAAGCAAGGTGAATTGATCATGCTTGCAGAAGGAGGAGAAGCAGCTCTCTTTTCAGTGGATTTCGACTTAGTGTACGGTTGGGATTTCGCCTATAGGCTGCAAGATGTTTATACTGGAAAGATCAACTTGAAAGCGCTTTATGAATCTCATCAAAAAGAATATCAAGGTGTTCCTGCTGGAAAGCAGCGTATGCGCTATACGACAAATCATGACATGGCCAGTGAGAATTCCCCTATACAGGTTTACAAAGGGGAAAAGGGAGCTATATCTGCTTTTGTCATTGCCTCTACTATGGGTGGTACACCGATGATTTACAGCTCTCAGGAAATAGGATACCCCACACCCTTGACTTTTTTTACACATAGTATTATAGATTGGGACAGTAATCCTGATTATACATCTGAATATAAAAGTATAATGAGGATTTATGCAAACTCCGAAGCACTGAAAGAAGGAACACTCAGAACCTATGATACAGGAAATGTAGCTTCATACCTACGCAAAAGTCAGAATGAAGAAGTATTGATAATGGTCAACACTACAGATCAACCTATTGAAGTGAAGGTCCCGATAGAATTTTCCCATAAACAGGTAAAGAATCTATCGGACAATTCCTCCGAGACATTACCAACAGTATTGGAATTGAAACCATTCCAATATAAAATATGGAAAATATAAAGCATTGAACCAATGAAAAGAATCGCTTTATCTCTTTTCTTTTTTATTTCAATAGTCGCATTACAAGCACGGGAGATAAAAGTAGAGCCCGCCTTCTGGTGGAGTGGTATGGAAGAAACGGAGTTGCAATTGATGGTGTACGGCGAGA
>CAYSBC010000169.1:0-1769 GCA_964429195.1 uncultured Eubacteriales bacterium
ATCTGCCGCAAAAACAACCGACCACGCCTTGAAAGGATTGATACAATATAATCTCGGAGATTTGTTTGCAGTACAAGATTTGTATCCCAAAGCGTTGGAAAGTTATAAGAACGCAGCCCGATTCTACAGTGCGCAGCCTGAACAAAAGGCATATAGCTTAAGTGCTGTGGGGCGGATGTTCCTGCTGGATAAAAATCCCGACAGTGCATTTTTGTATTTTCAGAAGGGACTGAACGCCGCAAAATCGACTAATGATAAAATATTGCAAAGTTTATTAGCCCAAAATATAGGCGTGGCATATCAGGAAACAGGACAATATGATGAGGCCGAAAGATATCTCCGTCATTCCTACCAATATAACCGGGACATGAAAGATCAGGCCCGGTACCATTTGAATTTTGCAGAATTATATTCGCAAATGGAACAGCAGGATTCGGCTGTCTTCTATACTGAAAAATTAAAGAACAGCGTTGATTCATCCGATAACAATTACATCAAGGCAAGTGCCTACAAGTTTTTGGCTGAGTGGGAAAAAGAAAGGGGAAATAACAATGAAGCATTCGGTTATCAGAATAAACGGATACACAGCCTTAACCGGATTATGGATGACCGGAAAGATCAATCGGTTTACGAAATAGAGCAGAAACATAATTACGAGCAACAGCAGAATCACTATAATCAGCGATTTATCCGTTTTCAGCAATGGCTGATGGGGGTGATGGGTATATTGCTGGTTGTGGCAATCGCCTTTTTGTTCTTCTTCCTGCGGATGCTGAAGGAGAGGGCGGCTAAACTGAGAATGCAGGAGAATGTAAATACGTTGCATGAAACCACGAAAGACCTGTTGTCCGCAAAGAGGTTGAAAGAAACAATATTGAAAGAAACGTTGCTGTGGAAGTTAGATGTGTTGAAGGATATAATACAACTGAAATACATGATGAGCGAAAAAGAGCAAAAAACATACCAACCTTTGTTGGATAACCTGGATGAAATTCTATTCGATGAAAACACAAAAACGCCGTGGATGGATATACGGCAAACAGTGGAATACCTTCATCCCCCACTACCGCTTTTTATCAGGCAGCAGTACCCCACACTTTCAGAAGCCGAATACAATGTGTGCCTTTTATCGTATGCCGGACTGAGTGTACAGGAAATGGCTTTTGTCCTCAATCTGAGCGAACATACCATTTACAAGGCTCGCACCCGACTCAATAAAAAAATAGGAGCCGATTTCTGTTCTGTGCTACGGAAAGCATTCAGCCATTAACTTCCCACGTTAAAATTTTGTACCGCTTTGTATCCTTATTATAATATAGCTTGTTTGTCAGTAAGTTATATTGATGAATACAGTTAATTTTTGTACTTGTCAATATCCTATTGCTCAGGAAAAAAAGATTATTTAGGTTTGTGGCAAATATTTCTCACTATAAAACGTATCCAATTATGCAAATAAAAAAAATCGTAATATCATATAAAAAAAGAAAGATTTCACGGTGAAAGTATATGTATAAAGTGTAATTATTTTGATCATTGTCACACAATTCATAAGAAGTGTTGGACACAAATAATACGTGCCTATGGCATTGAAAAGTGGTATTATCCAGATCCACATTGTGAAAAAGCGCCAAAAGTAATTCCAGTTTAATTAACATGAATGTAAGAAAAAATATATTATTCACGTCTCTATAATAGACATTCTTTGTCTAAAATAAGATGAATCATGAACAAATACTTATTGTTTTTATTTATCCTATTCTCCTGTCACT
>CAYSBC010000170.1:0-1677 GCA_964429195.1 uncultured Eubacteriales bacterium
CCCAGCTCTTCATGAACAAAGTATTGTAATTCACCTAGCTCAAGGATATTTTTCTTTAAGCCATAGGCTACGTAAGGTTTAGCCCATTCTGCAATACCATGCTGGGTTAATATGTCCTTATATTCCTCTGTAAAATTATGTTCTGCTTTTAAAGCAATACTCTTTTCCAAGGTTCTATAAACCATCGCTAAAGATTCTTCTTTGGTGACAGGGCTTTCAGGCAAGAAATTACCATCCGGAAACCCATTGACGATATTTAATTTTGCCACTTCCTGAATATAATTGTAGGCCCAATGAACACCGGTGACGTCCTTAAATGTTGTTTGCCCATAAACTTGCTTTGTTCCTAATACGGAACTAAAGCCCAGGCATAATGCTATAACAAGGGTTATTAATGTTATCTTATGACATACTTTTTTCATCCTAAAGCCCTCGCTCCCCTGATTTCTAGTTATTTTATTGATGCATGATTAAAGATGAATGGATGTTGTTCCTGATCCTATGCTAGCATTAAAGGCATCTACTGCCAGGTTATAATCCAGTATGGCTTGAGATAAGCCTAGCTTAGACTGCATGACCATGGCTTGAACCTGTTGTACATCTGTTACAAGAGCCATACCTAATTCAAAGCTTAAATTCGTCATCTTCAAGGTTGCTTCAGCCTTTTCTACAGCCTTTTTACCTGCTTCGATAGCATTTTTCTTTTGCACCATATCCATGTATTTTGCCCGAACATCTACTTCAATTTGTTTAAAAATGTTCTCATAGTTATGTTTTGCTTCCTCGTAGGCTACCTTAGCATTAATATAAGTAGCTGTTCTATCACTATACCTTGCGCTTGCCTTTTTAAACCCAATATCTTGTATATCCATCACTATTTTAAGTCCTTCAATCTCATTTCTATGGATTAAGGCTTCTGATACTGCTTTACTTAAACTTATATCCGGCATTTCTGCATAAATGATATTATCTGTGAGTGCAGTATTTTTCATTGGATCAAGACCTAAAAAGAGGTTAAATCCCATCTTGGCTTTATTATAATTGTTGATGGCTAACTCATAATCCGTTTGTGCTTTTATGTAGTCATACTCAGCCGTTAAAACATCTTTTTGAGCTAATAGCCCAAGATCAAACTTTACAAGGGTGTCCTTGTATAATTTTTCTTTTATGGCCACATTTTCTTTGTTGATATGAACGACTTCACCTAGCTGCAATACTCCATAGTATTGATTCATCACAGTTGTTTTAAGAACATTAATCTCTGCTTCATAATTCTTATCAACATAGGCTTTAGAAAAATCGGCCATAGCTGTAAGCATTTCTTCATCCAGCCTAGCACCCATAGCACCTAATTGACTTGCGTTTTGATAGTTATCAAAATAACTACCTCTTGCTTTTTCTTTGTTCCATTCCAATTTCTTGCCTTGTATGCTATTAATTTTTGCTTTCTCCAAGGCTTGATCAAAGGTTAAATTTACAGTCTCCCCTTGAAAATCCATCGTATCTTTAATATTCGTATCAGCAGTTGTAACCCCTACAAACCCCAATATTAAAATTAAACATAAAAAAATTGATATTTTTTTCATTGTTCCCTTTACCTCCGAGTTTATAAATCCTTAGATCTTTAATTCCTTATTAAAGTCTATTTTATAACAATATCATTTTAATATCAATGTA
>CAYSBC010000171.1:0-1643 GCA_964429195.1 uncultured Eubacteriales bacterium
GTCTCCATAACTTCTTTTGTTATTCAGGAACTTCCATCCACCACTCAACGTTCTCTATTTTTTCTGCATCATCATTTGATGGAATATAAATCTCTGAACAGTCATTTTCATAAGTTTTAAATACGCCGATTTCGGGGTATTTATAATTTCTAGCCATAAACAAAATAACCTGGTCTTTGCTTGGCTTGTCTTTTGACATATCTTTTTTCACTTCGCTTGTGGCCAAAGCTTTGGCTTTTATTAGTTCATGCTCTAATTCATAAGCTACATCTAGAAGGCTTCCAAAAAGGTCTCCTGGGTCCATAACTCCAGTTTCACAGCCCTCATCCCATTTATTTTGTATTTCTGTTATTTTATCTGACATATCACTTTGTTTATTTAAATTTTCTTATGCCTATCCACCTCATCAACTGGAGAATAATTCTTAGATTCAACTATAGAGCCTCCTGTGGATTCGATAATGATTCCGTTCACGTTCATTTTGTAGGTCAGAGTTCCACTTAAAAGCATTTCTCCAAACCCAACAATCTCGACGGTATGCATATCATAAATATGATTATATCTGTCGAGAGTAACAACATCTCCTATTTTAAATTCCTTTTCCATAATTGGTTATACGCAGGAATTTAAATTATGTTTCATTACCTAGAGATTTCTATTTCTGCGTCAGGGTATTCCTTAAGAGCTTTAAGGTATTCTTCAACAAAAGGAACGAAGTGCTTATACGTACCCCACCCGTTTGGACTGTCAAATTTCCTGAAGTGTTCTGGCCTGCTTTTTAAATCAATCAATCCTGATTCAACAATATCTATGATGTCTTTAGCTATCTTGGCGTCTATTTCTTCTGGCCTCCACAAAGCTTTGTATATACCAGCCTCACGGGCCATTTCGCCTAGATTGTGGGTTATGTTTGTGTTAAACAGAGTTTCCTTTTCCTTGTGCTTTTGATTGCAGGCATAGCAAACAGTCTCTTTTTCTTCACCTATTAAATCGATATCTAATCCCATGTTTATTTAGTTTTTAATTCTTTTCCTGTCAAAACTCTTATAACATCTACAAAATGCTCAACAGTGAAGAAATCTTGAATAAATATTTCGTCTATTGAATAGCCATTTTTTCCGTTTATGTGCAGGTTCCATATATCATAATACCTTATTAATATTATGTGGTTTTCAGTCTCCATCCTTCCTCTTTCGTTGAAGCCCATTTTTTTTAATATATCATCATCTATATGCATTGCTCTATATTTCTTTTAACTTTTCTTTGTGATAATACTCAGCGTATTCTTTCATAGAATTGCAAGCCAATTTTATACGAGGCTCATCAAATTCAACAAGCATCCAATAACAAATATTTTGCCCAACTGGATGGCTTGACATATAATCCCTTGGGCCCATTGGCGGCTCTTTTGGTAGACTTTCTTTGAATAAAACCCACTCCTTAGCTTCCTTTGCTGTCTTAAATACAATAGGGTTTCCGTCGTCATCTAGATATCCTTTAGGCTTCATTCCTTTTCTTTTGCATATAGGAGCATAACCAATATGCTCTCCGCTTTTCAGCATTTCAAGAGCTGTTGCTGTGAAGTTTCTTTTTTCTTTCATGTTAATGTTTTTTTCTTTGTTTAAATAATTTTTCAAGTTCTT
>CAYSBC010000172.1:0-1632 GCA_964429195.1 uncultured Eubacteriales bacterium
TGTATTGCAAACCCCTTAATTAAGAAAAACTTTTTTGCCGGCCATTATGTGCTGGAGTTCTGTGCCGCAGCTACGGTTATTTTGTCTTATTATAAGCTTTTAGATGACATAAGTGACAAGAACTCTCTAAAGGCGAAGGCAGGTCGTTTGCTTCTTTCTAGGGCTTATAAGAAGGCTAGGGATAACTATTTTGATTTAGATAAAATAATAAAATAAGGTCTTGAGGGCCTAAGCCAACTTGAAAAACAGAATCCAGATGATAATTCCTACCGGAAGGCCAGTGTCATTTTTGGAGATATTATAGGGAAAATCTTCTTTGCTCTTTCATCCACAATTTTAAGCGATGATCTTCCTAAGAGGGGGAATATCATGTCTGCTCTTGGAATTTTGGGAAAAAACATAGGCTCATGGATTTATGTAATCGATGCAGTAGATGACTTAGAGGATGTCCAAAGGAAGGAAAACTGGAACCCTTTTCTTAATCTTTCCAAGGAAGAGGCCAAGTCCATGGCAAATAAATATTTGGAAAATTTGGAAAAAGAATCTGATCAGATTGCCTGTCTTTTACCCTATCAAAAATACGGGGGTATCGCATCTAACCTATTTTTAGATGGGATGCCCAGGACAAGAGCTCTTATTTTTGCGGGCAAAGCTTTGCCCAAGCTTTAATCTTAATAATAGATTCAAGGATGAAACATATTAAAAGCACAATTAAACCTTTTAGTTATGTTATTATATGTTTTATAAATCTTAAGGATCTATGAATCAAATGTTTTTATAAATATATAAGGTGAATTAATGAATAAAAATCCCTATGACATACTCGGTATACCAAGGACAGCGAGCGAAGCAGAAGTAAAAAGGGCCTATAGAGAATTGGTAAAAAAATATCATCCTGATAAATACAAGGATAATCCTTTGGAGGACCTGGCTAAGGAGAAGTTACAGGAAATCAATCAGGCCTATGACTCTATTATGTCGGCTAACAAGAATAATACAAACAGCCAATACTATCAGCAGGGAACTCAAGGTGGACCACAAGATCCCTTTAGTTCGCAAGGGAAACAAAATACTTATTATTGGGGAAATGGCTATAGAAATAATCCAAACGATTCAAGCGGCCAGTATAGAGGTTCATCATCATGTTGCAGTTCTTCAGGCCCCTGTGATATATGTTCCATTTTATGCTGTGCTGATTGCTGTTGTGAATGTATGGGTGGTGACCTTATCGCATGTTGCTGACAAAGAAAATATCCTATGGCGGCATTTTTTTATCCCTGATTCTTTTTTTTATGTTCGTGAGTAAGTATAGTCCGGTTATGGACCTGGCTCTATTTTTTTTAAGCTCTGTATGTGTTTGTTTTCAGATAGAAATTACAGGAATGAAATGGGGTTTAATTTTATATCTATCTGCTAGTCTTGCCATTTTTGCTACAGTAGGATTAACACACATGCTGCCTTTTAGTCTTTTCTTTGGGATTTATCCTCTTATTAGAAGCTTGATAAAAAATATTATAGCAAAAACTCAGGTTCTAAAACTACTTAAATTCATATCTTTTCTTATTTATTCTATCGGTTTCACCTTTTTATTCATATATGTTCTTGAAATAAATCCTCAGAATGAAATTGTTG
>CAYSBC010000173.1:0-1628 GCA_964429195.1 uncultured Eubacteriales bacterium
GCAAACAGTGTCGCATATGTGATTTTAGGCTTGATTGCCGTTGGTGAAGATCCTATGGATTGGGTTAAGAATGGAAAATCTCCTCTAGATGCGTTACTATCCTTTCATGTAGAAAATGGAGGGTTCAGTTATACTTCAAATATAGAGTCAAACGCTTTTGCCACCAAACAGGCAACCCTTGCTTTAGCGGAGGCATTAAGAGTCAGTATGCTTGCAGATAAAACACCTGAGAAAATCAGAGAGTGCTCAACCTTACGAAACCTATCCATCAATAGTAAGCAATACTTGAGCATAGTGATGCAAGTTGTTGATTCGGAAAATGACTTTACTGAAAAAGAAATAACTGCAGCTAACGATGAGAACCTGAAAGATGTGCTCGCAAGGGCTTTAAGTAAAGAAAAAAGTGATGAAGAGTTAGTTGATTACAATTATTATATTGACAAAAGCCTATTAGATGAAGAAGAGGAAGACAGCTATTTATTACAAGCAAATGATATTATCCTGGCCTTGCATGATACATTTGAAAGAATAGTATATTTTAAGGCTGATGATGAAGATCCTATCGGGGTAACAGAGACAACGATTGAATTTGCGGATTTTCAAGAGCTAACCCTTGTGGAGATTGACTTATCCGACAATATAGAAAATCCTTTACCTCAAATACCTATAGATACGAATAGTGACATATATAGGGATATGGCTACAGATCTAAATGGAATGGTTGCGATCACTCCGATAGAAAGCAGGACAGTTGCTAGGGCGTTAAAATCCGAGACTGTATATGATTATGAAGAGGGCACTTTTTCAACAATAACTTATTTTGAAGGGAATGTGGCGGTTCTCCCTGCAATAATAAACATGAGATCGGGGGGGTTCCAATCCTACGAGATCAGTATTCGTGTCGAAGGAAAAACAGAGAATATATTGTATAAGCCTATATTTGAAGTTTCTAATGAGGGAGAGAGCCGACTTACGGTCTTTGATGCGGTCAAACAAGTTTTGGACGAAAACGACATAACTTACACAGCAACTTCCGCTTATATCAGCTCCATAGGAGGAGAAGATTCGGAGGGATATAGTGGATGGCTGTGGCTGTATAATGGAGGTAGCCTGGACGTAGGAATGTCGGACATTACCATAAAAGATGATGATGAGATTATAGTTTTCTACGGGGATTATCCTCCTGTTTTGCCAGATATCGAAATCCAAAAGGATGGAGAGAATATTAACCTAACAATTAAAAATGTAATTAACAGAAATCCAATAGAAGGGGTATACCTATATTGGAATGGAATAAAGTTAGAAGGGGTTACAGACAACACAGGGAAGATTACAATAGAAAATGTCGCATCGGGCTTTTATACACTGCAATTAGAAAAGGTAAATGATGAAATCCCGCAGTTAGTACGACTTGCTCCAGGATATACAATTACAATAGATGAGGAAGGGGCTGCAGGAGAGGTGCCGGGAACCCCGGGAGATGATGGTGCGAAGGTGTATATTACTGTAAAAGGGCCTAACCGGGAAACCATATACCAGGAGACTGCCTTTACGTATAAAAGGAACATGACTGCATTGAGTTTACTGCGCCAAACAAAGCTCAGAATCGAATATAGCGACCAAAACCA
>CAYSBC010000174.1:0-1614 GCA_964429195.1 uncultured Eubacteriales bacterium
ATGTTTTCAAGACGATGAACCGTATCTCCGGGATTGATTCTCTCGGGAGAATAGCCAATTTTAAAATCAACGCCACACTGCAAACCTGACTCTTTCTCTAAAATTGGTATGCATACATTCTCTGTACATCCTGGATAGACAGTCGACTCATAGACAATAATTGAACCTTTTTGTAGATTACGTCCGAGTATTTCAGAGGCACTGATTATCGGAGTAAGATCTGGTGTATGATCTGAGTTAATTGGGGTCGGAACAGCAACTATGTGGAACTTTGCTTTCTGCAAGTCTTTTTCATTTGACGTAAATTGTACGGTTGTCGTCTTAATTGCTTCATCTCCAACCTCTTTGGTTGGGTCAATCCCTGACTTATACAATTCAACTTTCGAATTATTAAGATCGAAACCAATGACAGATAACTTTTTTGCAAAGGCAACTGCAAGAGGCATACCTACGTACCCCAAACCCAACACAGAAAGATATTCTTTTTTATTTAATAACTTACTATATAGTAACATAATTCATCCTACATACTCTTTCTAATTAATAACAGCACCAATAACCCATCTTATGTGTTTTCTTAAATATATTCCAAATAAACCAATTGTTTCATCTAAATACTTTTCAGATTGTAAAACTCAATTGCAAGAAAATCGATTATAAATATAATTCAGTGCTTTTCAAATACCATTCTTGTATCTATGAATCATCGTACTTATTACAATTTTTAATGATTTAATAGAAAAAGGATAAATCAAAAACGATTTAATTGAATGAGACACTCCTTTCCAATACCCATCCCTTATCTGATAGTAAGGAGCCAAAACAATTAGTCGCCTGCTTAGTAATCTTAAATCTTTCTTGACATCATCCCAATATAATGAGTTCAGCATTTCCAAGCCTTCAATTTTCTTCAATGGCGAGGTAGATATTCTTTCATTATCATGGTGGTGATAAATGCCCAAGGGTTGAGGGACTCCATATATTTCATATTTTTTTGCTATTCGTAGCCATAATTCATAATCTTGAGCAGATTTCATCTCAATATTAAACATACCTATATCTTCAAATACATCTCTTTTTATCATTACAAACAAAGGAATAAAATTTGAGAATAAGAGCTCTTTATAGCGATAGCCATTAAGAATTTTTTGTCGACCTAGTATCGGAGCAGAATTACCTACTTGATTATAATTTTGACAATAGACAAGTCCAAGTTTTGGATTTTCTTTAAAAGCACCTATCTGCAATTCAAGTTTAGCGGGAAGCCATTCATCATCATCGTCTAAAAAGGCAACATAATCACCATGAGAATTGATAATACCAGTATTTCGAGCTGCGCAAGCTCCTTGATTAGCTTCATGTTGGATAATAACAATTCTTGTATCATCAAGGTTCTTTAGTCCAGATTCTATTTCAACTCTATATGGACTTCCATTCTCATTATCATCGACAACGATTATTTCTAGATTCCTATATGTCTGATTTTGAACACTCTTTATTGCTCGTAGTACCATATCAAAATTTCGTTTATATGTTGTGATTATGACGCTAACCAACTGTGAATTTGTCACCTTACTTCTCCAAATTTCTACTATAAATTCCTTTGATAAATAA
>CAYSBC010000175.1:0-1591 GCA_964429195.1 uncultured Eubacteriales bacterium
TTGATTATACTCAATTTCGGTGACTTCAAAATTAAACCAATTATAATCTCCCATATCTAATTTCCAAGTGACGTTCCCTTGGGTAGGAATCTTGATTCCCTGAAATTCTTTATAATCTCGTACAGGAATGGACCACGTCTCCAATCTGATTTCTCCATCAAATTCTCCATACCTTTTAGCCTCAAATTTGATAACCTCACCCTTATCATTAAATGTGAATATCCCAGAAGCTGTTATCCCGCCGTAAGTCATTGTCGCTTTAGCGGTATATGTATCAATTTCCTCCCAAGTTAAATATACATTTAAAGCTGCAGTAGGAAACCACATGGTTTCAGCCAGATATCTTAACAAAGTTCCTTGATCAATTTCTGGCCCTTTGGAGTCGGCAACAGGAAATATTGAAAGAATTTTAATAAGCATATTCCCTTTTCCATTCTCATATTTATCTCTTCCTGAGATGTGAAATAACGGTGCCATCTTAATGTTGGCTTTCCATATAAAGCCTGGGCTGGCGGAAGTAAAATATTGATCCGCTTCAAATGGAATCCATGATTTATCCATTCCTAATCG
The DNA here is from genome assembly GCA_964429195.1 of uncultured Eubacteriales bacterium. Lineage (GTDB taxonomy): Bacteria > Bacillota > Clostridia > Peptostreptococcales > JAAYPU01 > JBBAFM01. Next base: position 571 of record CAYSBC010000175.1, read on the forward strand.
CATTTTTCCTTTTTGTTTTAGGCGGACAGTAACAATTTTTTCTTTTCCGACAACTCCAGAGTACTCAAGCCATTTTTGAACATTTTGTGGCAACATAGATAGTTCTTCATGAGTTACAGTTTCACCTTTGTTATCCACATTGCTGAAAAGCTCTTCAATTTCTTTTTCTACTTTTTGGTTAAAACTATATTTCGCTACAGAAGTTATTGCTATCACTAAAACTAGAAGTACAACAAGAACAAAAAATATAATTGCTATTTTTGACATGTAAATCCCCTTCCCTCTTCATTCAATAATAAGGCTATAAGCAAGCAGAACCTCACCTTACTTATATCGTTGTTTGTTAATCTAAATTTAATTTATCCTTTGTAATCTTTATTGTTTCAATATCCGAGAAATCCTTTCCTTCTAATAAAAAGACTTCTTTACCATTCCTTAAAACTATTTCAGTTTTATCATAATTTAAAAAATAGGCTTCACTAGCATTCCTTAAAACTATTTCAGTTTTATCATAATTTAAAAAATAGGCTTCACTAGCATTCCAAAGAGCCTCTTTATCTTTAACGATAGACCTTTTTCTGATTATTTCTTTTGCAGTCTCTAAGGCTTCGTCTTTGTCTACCCTCTCTAGTTTGTCAAAATCTTCAATTGTAATTCCCCCTCTTAATAGATAATCATCATAAATATCCTCATTCAATGAAAACTCTAATTCCCTTGAATATCGGCCTATCAAAGCATTTTCAGCTTGTTTTTTATATCTGTTTACAAGGTTTATAGCCAAATCTTCAGTTAGAACTCTTGAATACTCTGTTCTTACAGAACCATGTCCCCTTCTATAAGAATAATACTCATAGGATTGAGGGATTAATAGACTGGCATTTTGAGTTAACCTCCCATCATCTTCTAAATCAGTGACTGTAAAATCATTAATGGACAATACCTTGTATCCCTCTATATTGGGTTTGCCCTCCTGATTTATCATGCTTCCTATGGTAAATACCATGATTCCTATAGGTATAAG
>CAYSBC010000176.1:0-1576 GCA_964429195.1 uncultured Eubacteriales bacterium
AGCCAATTAGACGGTTTTGGTACAGCGAAGGAATATATAGCAAGGGCAAAAGAGTTGGGCTTTACTTCTCTCGCTACTACTAACCATGGGAATATTGATGGGCTTATTAAGTTCCAGGCTGAGTGCGATAAGCAAGGCATCAATCCTATTCTTGGATGTGAAATGTATATCGTGCCTGATGCTAAAGTAAAGCCAAAGCAAAAAGAGAATAGGGGTCATATAACTATCCTGATAAAAAATGAGACAGGCTGGAATGAGATATGTAAGCTTCTTAATTACGCGAATATAGAAGGCTTTCATTACAGGCCAAGAATAGATTATAATTCTCTTTTGTCTTGTGATACTTCTGGGTTTATTATTATGACGGGATGCTCTGGGTCATTTATTATGTATGAGGAGAAAAACTTTTTTGAAAAGTTAGCAGATAAGACTCAAGATGACGATAATCTTTATGCAGAAATAATGCCGCATGATATTCCTATGCAATATGATTATCATGAAAAATTAAAAAACCTTTCTAATATCTATTCTATTCCTTATGTAGCCACTAATGACTGCCATTATATTTATCCGGAGGATAGTAAGGCTCAGGAAGTCTTATTGGCTATTCAGACAAGCGCAAAATGGAATGATAAGGATAGGTTTAAGTTTGGGTTTGATGGGCTTTATCTGAGGACAGCCGATGAGATGTTAAAGGCTTTTGAAAAGCATAGCCAATTCTTTTCTAAAAGAGAAATAATGATTGCTATGAAAAATACGGTTAAGATAGCAAATCAATGTAAAGATTTTAGGATTAAGAAAAGGCAAATAAATCTTCCTTGGGATAAGCATGAAGGTAATCCCAATTCTGTTTTAAAAGAGATCGTAAAAGAGAAAAGGCTTGAGTTTATAAGGAATAAGAAAATATGCGAATTGGAAGTAGGCACTTATGATGAAAGGATAAAAGAGGAACTTGATCTGATAGAAAAGAAAGGCTTTTCTGCTTATTTCCTTATTGTTTATAAAACAGTCAAATGGGCAAGAAGCCAAGGTATAATGGTTGGGCCTGGACGTGGATCATGTGGAGGCAGCTTAGTTGCTTATCTTTTAGGAATAACGGAAATTGACTCCATAAAGCATAATCTTTTATTCGGTAGGTTTATGGCCGAGTACCGGCAAGATTTTCCGGACATCGATCTTGACTTTGAGGATGCGAGGAGGGATGAGGTAAAGGATTATCTTAAAAAAGAATATGGGGAATGGAATACATCTGGGATATCTACATTTACCACAATGAAAGCCAGAGGAGTATTAAGGGATGTTTCAAGAGTCTTTGGAGTAGAAAGGGAGGTTGATTCATTTGCAAAAGCTATTTCTATTTATGATAAGGATGACAAACTGGTTGAGAAATATGCAAACGAAACAGAGGAAGGAAAGTTATTTGATAGGAGAAATCCTGAGGTAGTAGATGTTGCTATATTACTTGAGAATCAGGTAAAGGGAAGCGGGCAGCATGCGGCGGGCATTATAATATCGGGCGAAGATTTAAGGGAATGCGCAAGAGGTGTTCTTGTCCAGCGTGAAAAGAAATTAGTTA
>CAYSBC010000177.1:0-1559 GCA_964429195.1 uncultured Eubacteriales bacterium
TGCAAACAATTCCGCTTATTATATGTGCTTTCATATTGGCTGGTATGATTGAGGTCCTTATACCGGTAGAATTTGTTGAGAATTGGTTATCCAAGAAAGCCGGTCTTAAGGGAATAGTTTTGGGTACATTCGGTGGCATGTTACTAGCGATGGGGCCCTATGCCTCTTTTCCGATTATTGCTTCCATATTGGTTTCCGGAGCGGGATTAGGAACGGTTGTAGCTTTGATTACAGGCTGGTGCATTTTGGGATTGAGCAAAGCTCCTTTTGAGACTGCCTTTTATGGAGTAAAATATTTCGTCTATAAATCTCTCATCGGTATTCCCTTTTGCCTTGGTGCAGGCTTGTTGGCTCATCTCATTGATATTGCTATTCTGTAAAGACTTTTCATGGTGCCATATTCTTGACAATTACCATTTTAAAAGGTATATTAACAACAGTTGTTATTAATAGGAGGATGTGGCATGACTACAGAAAAATATAATCCATTTGAAAACGCTCAGACTCAATTTGATAAGGTATCAGATGTCCTCCAATTGGACAGTGGTCTTAGAGCATTATTACGCGAGCCAATGAAAGAAATGCATGTTAATATTCCTGTGAAGATGGATGATGGCTCAACAAAAGTCTTCAAAGCTTTTCGCATCAAGCATAATGATGCCAGAGGACCTGCAAAAGGAGGAATCCGATTCAGTCCTCATGAGACAGCCGATACAGTGCGGGCACTTTCAATGTGGATGACATGGAAATGCGCGGTTGTAGGCATCCCCTTGGGGGGGGGGAAAGGTGGCGTTATTTGCGACCCACATAATCTTTCAGCCACAGAACAGGAAAGATTATGCAGAGGGTATATTCGTCAGCTTTACACTCAGCTAGGTCCAAACCTGGATGTACCTGCACCGGACGTGATGACCAACGCTCAACACATGTTGTGGATGTTGGATGAATATGAAACCCTGATGGGAGGGAGATATCCCGGCATGATTACCGGAAAACCTGTGGGAATGGGCGGATCCCTTGGCCGCACTGAAGCGACAGGCTTTGGGGTAATTTATGTTTTAAAGGCTTTTTTGGACAAAAAGAATATTCCGATTGAATCCACAACAGCCAGTCTTCAAGGCTTTGGGAATGTTGCGGAGTATGCAGCACGTAGGTATACAAAATTGGGCGGGGAAATTATTGCGGTATCTTGTTGGGACCATGAAGATGCTAAGTCCTATACCTTTAGAAAAAAAGAAGGTTGCAATATTGATCAGCTAGCAAAAATCAAGGATTCCTTTGGCAGTATTGATAAGAAAAAGGCAGTAGAACTGGGATATGAATTGTTACCGGGTGATGAATGGATTAAGCAAGATGTTGATATTCTGATTCCTGCAGCATTGGAAAATCAAATTACACCGAACATATTTTCGGAGATATCTCCAGCGGTAAGAATTATCTGTGAAGCGGCGAATGGTCCGACAACTCCGGATTGTGATCCAATGATTTGTGACCGCAATATCGCCTTGTTACCTGACTTTCTGTGTAATGCAGGCGGAGTAACCTGTAGTTATTTTGAG
>CAYSBC010000178.1:0-1556 GCA_964429195.1 uncultured Eubacteriales bacterium
ATACTGCTTCCTCTTGTTCGGGACGCATAGAGAAATCACGGTTACGATTTTCAATATTTTCAACCTTATCCCTAACAGAGATATATGCGGCTTCAAGTTCTGAGACTGTACATTTAAACCACTCGCCCCCTGCACTGTACTTACCCCTACGTTTTAATGCTCGATGAATATCGTGATCAGTAAATGTTCCTCCATCTGAATACATGGCTGAATCCTGCCAAACTATGCGATAGGGCTTTTTTCCATCTGGACGTTTAGTGGGATATTGCTGTTCTACACGGCGCTCAACACTTTGGGTGGTGTAACCAACCTTTAATAGACCCTTATATTCAGGGTTGCTGTCCTCATAGGCATAAATCATCGGCTGCGACTGTGGTCGAAGTGGGAAAAATTCCATATTAGCCATTGCCATCACCATCTAAATCCATAGGGCGAATCATACTTTCTATAAAAGCTTGTTCTTCTTCGGTAATGCCGTATTTAGCATAAAGTTTTTCATCTGTCCACGACTCAGAGAAATCCTGGATAGGGACAAAAGAAAACACATATTTCGATAAATTTATTGAACTCATTGATTGAAGCATAAGAAAACGAACAAAGCGTGTTTTTATATAAGATAGGGTATTATCTGCTTGTTTTTTAGAATTATATTTTCCTATTATAAAATAAGAGTGCGTACAAACTTCGCCAGGGCCTATAACTTTTATAGATGATGTAATAACTTTAAACTTTCCATCCTTACCTGGTTCACCTGCATGTTCAGCACTTGTTTTGCTAATAAGTACTTTATACTTATTAACCAAATTTTGACCCTTAGTAATAACATCTGGAGTAATATATGTCACCCCGTCACTTGCGTGTAGTGAAAGATTACTATTTTTGCTCTTTTGATTTTTTCCACGAAAATTTGTTGATAATCCAAAAGGCATAAGGGGACTAACTATTTCGCTAATAAGTTTTTCATGATGACTTTTAATTTTATGAATTATTTGTACCGCCTCATTATATCGAACTAAGACATTAAACTCATCAAGTGGGCGCATAACAGTATTTGAAACCCCATTTGATATGTTGGTAAACTGACAAACAGATGTTTTATCGCGCTGTCTTAAAAAATAACAAACTCCACCACTTATACTATTTTGTGGAAAGCAATCTTTTGCATTAGCAAAATCTACCATATGCGTAATATGAGAATCACTCATCATTGTTTCCCTAAAACTATCAAGTCCCATTCCACCTGCGAACCATCTTGAGGGAATAATCATAGATAAAAATCGTGGGCTCATTTTTTTTGCTTGTTCAACAAAAAGATTATATATAGGACGGGCCTGTTTTCCTGCACCTGCAGTCTCTAACTGATACGGCGGATTGCCGATAATCACGTCAAATTTCATATTGAAAATCCTCTCTGGCTTGGTGGTATGGATAAACTCGTAAGCATGGGTTTCCAGCGCTTCATCACGGTCATACTCTGCCTTTGAAGCACCGCAAAAGATACACTTTTCACCGCGCCATGTATGTTTTATTTTCTTAAAACGAATGTTACCCTCCGC
>CAYSBC010000179.1:0-1539 GCA_964429195.1 uncultured Eubacteriales bacterium
CGTCCCTATTGAATAAATTCTTGTCCATATTTCTTTATTTAATTCCCCCCAGATTATACCAATAAAGAAATACGGACTATCCCTTTTGAACCTTTGAACCTTGCTTATCTTATTTCTTTAAAGACTCAGGCATTTCCGGTTGATGCAATAAAAACCAACTAGCTACACCTATACTTTTGAATGCAGCTACATTAGCCAAAACTGCCGCTAGACTTAAAGCTACCCCACTAAATCTCATAAGACTCTTTTTCATTTTACTGCCCCTTCCCTTACTTTTTTATTTATTTAATACAGGAAATAAGGTAATTCCCTGCATTAGCATACCAAAGCTACTTGCTAAAGCTAAAGATGTATCTAAGTAGGTTATCATAGCTAATGCTACACCTTGAAAGAGAACCGTTTTGATACTCCTCTCTCTATAGAATACAATTTCCTCATTAGAAAACCTTTTATTAGCCGTATCCACAGGTGCATATAAAAGTACAATTGCGATAGCTGTAATACAAATCATGGCGGTTATGGATACAGCAGATCCCATGCTTGTCCGATTCAAAATCATGTGAGACAGAAAAAGGCTTATACTGACCATGCATGAGAATTTGATGAAACAGCTCAAATAGGAGCCGGAATGATAGCCTCCTGCCGCATTTCGAAGAAAAACAAAGAAAACTATAAAACCTAATGCTTCTAATGCTTTTCCCAGCGCAATGGCTATTCCCATAATCGTTATAAGAGAGAATGTGCTGGATAATACTAAGCCCATCCCGTAATCATATACCTCCCGTTTATCCTCGACTATCAAATTTCTCTCTACGCAAAGACTTGTAATCTTATGCGACATTTCCTTAATCATAAACTCACTCTTTCTAACTTGTCTGTAATCTCAATATATACAAAAAAATCGAACATCACAATATCCTTTTGATATTCGGTTCGATTTTATCGTATTTGGTTAGTATATGTAATTTTTTTACACTATGCATAAACAGAAGCTTTCTGACTGGCATTCTTAACATAGACAGTGATAGAGAAATCCTCCCCTATATCCGTCTTAATGTAACCATCGTATTTTTTACTGATTGCTTCTATGTTTTTTAACCCATAACCATGCTTGCTTTTATCATCCTTGCGTGTTTTGATAGCACCTTCCTCAACATGAATATGGCCATCGAAGTTATTGGTGCATTTAATCCGGATATAGCCTTGTTCCTCGGATATATCGATATAGATAAACCTTTTTTCTGATTCTTCCTTTATACTTGCCTCAATAGCATTATCCAATATATTACCCAAGATAACCGTCATATCTACATCCGCTATATTGAGATTTTGAAGATTCACCCTTTCAGTAAAATAAATATCTTGCTTTTGAGCGATATCCTTTTTAAAGGTTATAATCGCATCCACAACTGCATTGTTTGTTATTACAACATTTTTCATTTTATCTTGCATATTCATGATAAGATCTTCCATATAACTTGAGGCCTCAACAGCCTTATCCTTTTCCAGAAGCCCCTTAATAGCTAACACATGATTATG